>CADCWN010000062.1 GCA_902806415.1 uncultured Thermomicrobiales bacterium
ATTCGGGCGGGGCTTTCATTTGCTCCCCGGAGAGGGCTCGAACCTCTAACCTTGCGGTTAACAGCCGCCTGCTCCACCATTGAGCTACCGAGGATCACCGCACTTCGCGACGAAGAGTATAGCACGCCCCCACGCGCGATGCAACAATCACGCGAGCGGCACCCCACGCCGCGCATCGGTCGATCGTGCTACAATGCGCCCAGGATTGAGGGAGTGGCGGGATCAATTTGCCGCGCGAGGGGAAGGGTATTTCGTGCAGATCGTGCGCTACCGCGATGACGGCGCGACACGCCTCGGCCTACTCGAGGGCGAGATCGTCCGTGCTGCGGGTGGCGAACTCTTCGGGCAACTCCTGCCGCACGAGCAGGTCGGCCCGGTCTCGGAACTCCAGTTGCTGCCGCCGGTCGCGCCGGGGAAGATCATCGCGGTCGGGCTGAACTACGCCGATCACGTCGCCGAGTCTCCCGGTCGCCCTTTGCCAGAATCGCCGGTCATCTTCATGAAACCGTCGTCCAGTCTCATCGGTCATGGCGATCAAATCGTGCTGCCGCCGGGGGCCGAGCCTGTCCACCACGAGGCCGAACTGGCGATCGTGATCGGACGGCGGGCGCGGCTGGTGCGGCGGGCGGATGCCTACGATTACATCCTCGGCCTGACCTGCGCCAACGATGTGAGCGCGCGCAATTTTCAGCGGCAAGATGGGCAATGGGTGCGCGCGAAGGGATTCGACACCTTCTGCCCGCTCGGACCCTGCATCACGACCGGGCTGCGCGCGGAGAATCTCGCGATCGAGGGGCGGGTCAACGGCCAGGTGCGCCAGTCCTCCAACACGCGCCACCTGATCTTCGATCTGCCATTCCTGATCGAGTTCATCTCCGGCGTGATGACGCTCTTCCCCGGCGACGTGATCATCACCGGGACGCCCGCCGGGGTCGGCCCGATCGTCCCCGGCGATACCGTCGAGGTGATCATCGAGGGGATCGGCACGCTGACCAACCCGGTGATCGCCTTCGCGGATGAATGACACACAACTGACACGGGCCACTGAAGCATTGAAGCGACGAAGTTGTGAGATAGACGAGACTGGTGAAGATGAGTGCAAGCGGCAATCCCACCCTGCGAACGTTGAAGATCGTCGTCGGTGGCGAGGGGAACGTCGGGAAGACCTCGCTGATTCGCCGCTACGCCAAGGCGAAGTTCAGCGAGGCGCGCAACATCACCCTCGGTATCGACATCACCACCCAGGAATATACGGTTGGCGAACAACCGCTGAAGCTCGCCCTGTGGGATATCGAGGGACAGGCGGGCAATAGGCCGAATTTCTACCTCGGTGCCCAGGCCGCGCTGCTGGTCTTCGATGTGACCGAGCCGCGCTCGCTCGAGGCGCTGACCGCGTGGGTGGAGCGCGTGAAGCGCTATGCCCCCGACACCCCTTTCCTGATCGCGGGGAATAAGATCGACCTGACCCCGACCGTGCCGACCGAGTGGGGGGAAACCTTTGCTCAATATGTCGGGGCCGATCGCTTCGTGCAACTCTCGGCGAAAACCGACACGAACGTGACGCCCACATTCGCGCGCCTGGCCGAATTGGCGCTGGAGCGCGCCCGGGAGAATCGGGGGACCGATGAACTCCCCCGACCGTGAGCCGATCTCGCCCGCGCGCGTGGTCTTTCTCGGCACACCGGAGTTCGCCGTCCCCACCCTGCGCGCCCTGATCGCCGCGCCGGAGACGACTGTGGCGCTGGTCGTGACGCAGCCCGACCGCCCTGCCGGGCGCGGCAGGCAACTCGCCGCGTCGCCAATCAAGCACCTCGCGAGCGCCCACGGGATCGCCGTGCTGCAGCCGGAGCGGTTGCGCGGTCAGGAGGTGCTGGAACGGCTGCGCGCCGCCGACGCCGAGCTCTTCGTCATCGCCGCATTCGGCCAGATCTTGCGCCAGGCGGTCCTCGACATCCCGCATCGGGGCTGTCTCAACGTCCACCCCTCGCTCCTGCCGCGACATCGCGGCCCCTCGCCGATCCCGGCGGCGATCCTCGCCGGCGATGCGGAGACAGGGGTGACGATCATGCTGACCGATCGCGGGATGGACACCGGGCCGATCCTGACCCAAGAGCGGATTCCCCTCGATCGCGACGCGACGGCAGCGACGCTCACCCCGCGACTCGCCGAACTCGGCGCGGACCTCCTGCTGCGTACTATTCCCGCCTGGCTGCGGGGCGCGATCACGCCACAGGCGCAAGATGCGGCGCGAGCGACGGTCTCCCGCACGTTTACCAAGGCCGATGGGGCGATCGATTGGTCCCGCCCGGCGGTGGTGATCGAGCGGCAGGTCCGCGCGCTCAACCCCTGGCCGCGCGCCTACACGTCCGAGCGGGGCAAACGATTGATCGTGCTCGATGCGCGCGCGATCGACAGCACGCCAAATCTCCCAACGCCCGTGTCGGACGTTCCTCAGGGTACGGTTATCGGCATCGACAGCGCAGGGCCATTGGTCACGACGGGTGAGGGGCTGTTAGCTCTGAAAGAGGTGCAACCGGAGGGGCGGCGTGCCCTCACCGGCGGCGACTTCGCGCGCGGCCACGCCGCTCTCATCGGGAGTCGACTCGGTCAACCGAGCGGGGACAAAAATGAGTCGTAGTGGCGGTGGGGCGGTGCGGATCAATCGGGTCTATCTGCCCGATCAGGGACAACGGCCAGAGGAGGCGGCGGCGCTCCAGATGCGCTGGGCGAAGCAAGTCGTCGAGGCACCGTTGGCAGAACCACCGACGCTCGTCGCGGGCTGCGACGTCCACCTGCGCGGCGACCTCGGGCGCGCGACGATCGCGGTCTTGCGCTTCCCCTCGCTCGAACTGGTCGAGACGGTCCACGGCGAGGCGACGGTCAGCTTCCCCTACGTCCCCGGCTTCCTCTCCTGGCGCGAGATCCCGCCGATCGCCGTCGCGCTGGGGCGGTTGACCGTGCGCCCCGACGTGCTGTTCGCCGACGGGCAGGGACTCGCCCACCCGCGCGGCTTCGGCCTCGCCTGTCACCTGGGCCTGCTCAGCGGCCTGCCAACGCTCGGCTGCGCGAAATCGATCCTGCGCGGCGATCACGACCCGCTCGCGGAGGGGCGCGGGGCGCAGGCACCGCTCATCTATCGCGGGCGCGTCGTCGGCACCGCCGTGCGCTCGAAAGATCGCGTCAAGCCACTCTACGTCTCGGTCGGCAATCGGATCACGCTTGATGAGGCGACCGATCTGGTGCTGCGCGCGGGCGTCAAGCATCGCCTGCCGGAGCCGAGTCGCCTGGCGCACCTGGCCGCGCAAGCGTGGGCGCGCGGCGAGGATGATTGAACTAGACATAAACAACGATGCACCGGGCGTATTCCGCCCCATCAGGGGAGGGGATTAACCCTCGGGTTCGTCGTCCCCCACACCAGCCCCGGCGCGACCGAGCGCGCCGATAGCGCGGGTTCTCGCCGCGGTGCCGCGCCGATCGTAGCGCGCGGTCGTCTTCGGGTCGGCGTGGCCGGCGAGGGACTGCACGGTGACCAGATCGACATCCTCGTCGAGGAGGGCGCCGACCCAGGTGCGGCGGAAATCGTGGGGGGTCAGGCGCGACAACCCGGCCTCGTCGCGACGCTTGGCGACGATCCGCCAGATCGCGTTGTCCGAGAGCCCGCTATCGAGGATATGGCCGTTGCGATCGACGCGGCGGAAGAGTCGCCCCTGGCGCCGCCCGCGCGCCGCGAGCCATCCTTGTAGCGCCGCGACAACCTGGGGCGCGAGCGGCACCTCCCGCTCCTTATCGCCCTTGCCGCGCACCCGCAAGCGTGATTGGCGGTCGAAGACGAGGTTGGCGAGGTCGAGGACCGCCACCTCGCTGCGGCGCAGACCGGTGTAGGCCAGCACGGTGATCACCGCCGCATCGCGCCGCCCGGCGACCGCCTCCGGGCCGGGATTGGTCGCGCAGATCTCGATCATGGCGGCGATCTCTCGCCGCGCCGCCGCGCGACCGGCTGGCAACCGCGAGCCGCGCGCGCGCGGCACCGCCTCGATCCGCCCGAACTCCTCGCCGCTGAGCAGCCCGAGGTTCCGCGCCGCCCGCGCCACGCCGCGCAGCGCCACCAGCGTCAGGTTGACCGTCGCTGGCGCGCTGCCGGACGCCACCAGCGCCTCGCGCAATCGCGCGACCCGATCGTGATCCAGCGCCTCCCACGGTATCCGTTCGAGCGCTGCGGGATCGGCACCGGTGAGCCGGGCCACCGCGCGCAGGCGGTCGATGATCGAGCGTCGCCCGCGCGGGCTGAAGCGGCGCAGGTAGGCGGTCAGCGGATCGATCTCGGCGATCGTCGTCGCGCGCTCAGTCGTCGGCCAAAAGTCGGGGGGCGCCGGCGCGTCGGCGTTGGATGACCCTTTTTTTCGCGGAACCACGGCGGCATCCATTTGGCCTCTCCCATGATCGGCGACGCTATTCTCAACGCACGCCAATCCCCATTGGCGTGCGTTGAGAATAGCCGATACTCCCCTCCCAAGCAAGGGGTATCGGCATCGCGGGGCTTAGCGCTACTGGAAGCGCGGGAAGACCTCCGAGAAGAACAGGTCGATCCCGTCGGTGCGCGGGAAGTCGAGGAAGTTGAGCTGGATCTGGCGCACGCCGAGCGCCGCGAACTGCGCGATCTGCGCGCTGACCTCGTCGGGGTTGCCGTGCAGCACGAACATCTCGTCGGGCCGGTAAGAGAGCGGCGGGCGGCGGATGACGCGGCTTGGGTCGTGCGAGACGCTAATCCCGGCATAGTATGTCGGCACGACCGCATCCTCGTCGCGCCCGAGCTCGCGGCAATAGCCGCGCAGGCGCTCCAGCTTGCGCCCGTAGTCGGAGACGGTGTAGTAGTCGGCATTCCACCAGTCGGCGTGCTCGGCCACGACGCGCAAGGTACGACGCTCGCCGCCGCCGCCGATCATCAGGGTCGGCGCGGGGTCGGCGCGCGGCTCGTTGTAGGCATCCATGACTCGGTAGTGCTCGCCGGCGAATGAGACCGGCCCCGATCCCCACAAACCTTTAATGATCCGCACCGCGTCTTCCAGCTGCTCGATCCGCACCTTCGCCGACGGGTACGGATAGCCGTAGGCGTGATACTCGTCCTCTTTCCAGCCCGCCCCGATTCCCAGGATGAAACGCCCGCCGGTGAGGAATTGGAGGGTCGAGGCGATCTTCGCCGTCAGGGCCGGGTTGCGATAACTCTGCCCGGCCACGAGCGTGCCGCTGCGCAACGTCGGGTAACGCCCGACCGTGTGGGCGAGCATGGCGAAGCATTCGAGCAGCGGCTGGCTGTCGAATTGGAAGTGATCGATGAACCAGACGGGGAGATCGTGCGCGACCGCCTCGGCGAGCAATCGCTCGTTCGTCGCCAGCATGGCGGGCACGGTGCCGCCGCGCGGCGTCGGGTGAATCAAGAGCCCGAATTCCAGCTTCGCCATCCCTGCCTCCCCTCCCCCATTCCAGATAACACCCGCCGCGATGGCGCACCCTGCGTGCGGCATCATAGCCGAACACTGTTCAACAGAGAAATAGGCCGCAGGATCGCCCGTCCCCACTATAGATTATGACAACTGGCACCCCTCGTACCCATCGGGTGACTCGGCTTGTACGCTCCCGGTGGTGCAGCTTGCTTCGCTCTCGATATGGAGCGCCTGTTCGCCGGGCAACCAGTCCGTCGCGCCACACAGCGCGGCTTTCCGCTCGCGCGACAACTGCTTCACGCGCCATTCCAATTGCGCCGCCGCGCGCCGGTCGGCGCACGGGTGGGCGAGGTAGAGTGCGACTGGGCGACGACCACGTGTGTAGCGCGCCCCACGTCGATCGTCGGCGTTGTGCTCGCGCAGTCGCGTCGCGAGGTGGCGCGCGAGGCCGACGTAGAACGTGCCGTCGGCGCAGCGCAGGATGTAGACCCACCACGGCCCCGAGACCGTCACTCGCCGCCGCTCGGTACCGCTGACCGCTCCCGTTCCAGGGTGACGGCCAGGGCCGCGACGAGACCATCCAGCCCGCGACCCTGGTCGCGCGTCTCCGGCGACTCCTTGCCCAGGGAGGTGTCGGCCACGAAGCGGAACAGATCGCCCGCGCCTTGCAAGATCCGTGGCGTCAGACCGAGGTCGCCGAAGCAGGTGGCGATCTCCTCCATCTCGCCGACCCAGCGATGGGCTTTTGGCGGGAACGACGGCACCGCGCGCTCCAGGTGGGCGCGCAGGTCGGGTACGCTCTCGCGCTGCTCGCGCGCCAGCGCCTCGTCGAGCCCGAGCAGGCGCGCCGCGATCAGCAACTCCGTCCCGAGCGCTTGCACCCCCTTGGTCAGCGCGCCGTAGCACATCTTGAAGCCCGAAGCCTGCCCGATCGGGCCATCGAGGACGTGCACGCCCAGCCCATGCTCGGCAAGTTGGGTGAACTCCGCCGCGCCGTCCCCGGATACATAGAAGCGCGTCGTCCCCGGCTTGCGCGGCGGCGGGCCGATGATCCCGACATCGGCGAACCGCGCGCCAGAGGCGAGGATCGTCGCGCCGATCGCCGTGACGGTGCGCGGCGCGATCGCGTTGCAATCGGCGTAGAGCAGATCCTTGCCGCGCGCCGTCCCCTCGCGCCCGATCGCCGCCGCGACC
>CADCWN010000063.1 GCA_902806415.1 uncultured Thermomicrobiales bacterium
ACGCCCGGCACGCGGCAGCGCCGCCGCACCGCGTGCCGGGCGGCCCGGGCGGCGATGAACCGGTACGTGCCCATCGTGGTGCGCTCGCGCGTGCGCAAGAGGCGGTGGCCTGCTGGAGGCTGTCCCGCCCCTCCCGCGGGAGCGCCACCTCGCGGCGGAGCCGAACCAGCTCGGCCTGCTCGCCGGTCGTCGCCCCCTGGAGACGCCCGGCATCGACATCCGCCTGGCGCAGCCGGCGCCGGAGGGTGTCGGGGTCGATCCCCAGATCCCGAGCGACCTGGCTGGGCGGGAGCGCGCTGGCCCGCGCGAGCTCCACGGCGCGAGCGCGGAACTCCGGGGGATAGGCTGGTCGGGGTGCGCGCATTGTTCCCATCGGCTGCGGCCCTCCTCACTGATGCCGTCGCCGGCCGTCGTGTCGGTGGTCCGTTAATCCGAATCAAGATCAACCTGCTGGGGCATTGGGTGTGGGTCTGCCTGACCGTTTCGGCGGTGCGCGCCCCCGACGGCGCGCTGCTGCGCACGATCTCGATGGTCGAGGATATCACCGAGCGTAGGGCGACCGAGGCGTCGCTGCGCGCCAGTGAGGAGCGCTTCCGCGCCCTCATCCACAATGCCAACGACATCATCGCGATCATCGAGCCGGATGGCACTCGCCGCTACGCCAGCCCCGCCCTCCAGCGCAGTCTCGGTTACTCGGCTGATGCCCCGCTGCCGCCGCGCGACTTCGCCCTCGTCCACCCGGAGGATGTCCCTGCCCTCCAGGCGGGGCTGCGCGACTGCCTCGTCGCCCCGCGCGAGCAGGTGGAAGTCGCCTATCGCCTGCGCGCGCGCGACGGTTCCTGGCGACATTTCGAGGCGATCGTCACCAACCTGCTCGACAACGAGGCGATCGGCGGCCTGGTGCTCAACTCGCGCAATGTCACCGCGCGCAAGGAGGCCGAGGCCGAGCTGCTCCATTGGGCGTTCCACGATACTGTCACTGGCCTGCCGAACCGGCTCGTCCTCATGGACCGCATCAGCCAGGCCCTCGGGCGCGCGCGCCGGGGTGCCAGCGCGGTCGCCGTCATCACCGTCGCGCTCGACCGTTTCAAGCTGATCAACGACAGCCTCGGGCATGATGTCGGTGACAGGCTGATCGCCGCCGTGGGGACGCGGCTGCGCCGTGCCACCCGCGATGGCGACACCGTCGCGCGACTCAACGGCGATCTCTTCGCGATCCTCGTCGAGACGGTGCGCGACGCCGGGGAGGCGCTGGCGCTCGCCGAGCGGATTCGCACCACCCTCACCCGACCGTTCGGCGTGGGTGAGCGCGAGGTGGTCCTCAGTGCCTCGCTCGGGATCGCGCTCAGCGCGCGCGGTCGGCACCCCGCAGAGGAGTTGCTGCGCGATGCCGATGCCGCGCTGAGTCGGGCCAAGGCGCGCGGCAAGGGGCGCTGCGAGATCTTCGATGCCAGCAACGGCGCGGCGGTCGAGCGGCTGGAACTGGAGCAGGATCTCCGCCGCGCGCTCGATGAGCAGATGCTCCATCTGCACTTCCAGCCGCAGCTGGATCTCAGAACCGGCCGGCTCGATGGTCTCGAGGCGCTGGTGCGCTGGCGCGATCCGCGTCGGGGGGATGTGCCGCCCGGACAGTTCATCCCCGTGGCCGAGGAGACCGGGCTGATCCTGCCGCTCGGGCGGTGGGTTCTCACCACCGCCTGTCGCCAGGCGCGCGTCTGGGCAGGGCGCGGCGGTTGCGCGCCGCTCGTGGCGGTCAACCTATCGGTGCGCGAGTTCCAGCACCCGGATCTCCCCGGCGACGTGGCCCGCGTCCTCGCCGAGACCGGACTCGCGCCGTCCAGGCTGCAACTGGAGATCACCGAGAGCGCGGCGATGGAGGATATCGACGGCGCGATCACCACCCTCGAAGCGCTCAGGGCGCTCGGCGTCCGCCTGGCGCTCGACGATTTCGGCACCGGTCACTCCTCGCTCAGCTATCTCCAGCGTCTGCCGGTCGATACGCTGAAGTTGGACCGCGCGTTCCTGGGCGGCACCGGCCCCGAGGCGACCCGCGGTCGCGCGATCATCCCCGCGATCACCGCCCTCGCCCACGCCCTCGATCTCACCGTCGTCGCCGAGGGGTCGAGACCGCCGACCAGCTCGAATGGGTGCGCGCCGCCGGGTGCGACTGGGGGCAGGGCTACCACATCGCCCGGCCGCTGCCCGCCGACGCGGCCGCCGCGCTCCTGTGCGGGGTGGGAGAGACAGTCGCGAGTCGGTAGTAAGAAAAAAGTGCCGAGTGCCGAGTGAGAACAGCGGGATACCCCACCTCTCCTGGGGGTGAAGGGTGTGCAAGCCCTGCAATTGTCCCGTCGCATGTCACAAGCGGCACTCCGATCTGCTCCGATGACTGGCGGTTGCACAAAGGGCGGCGCGGGGACTGGTGTGTGGGGGGGAGCCGAGCGATGCAGACTGCACTGCTCTTCGCGCTGGCGGCATCGAGCGCCCTCATCCTCGGCGGCGTCATCGGGGCGTACTGGCAAGCGCCCAAGCGGCTGGTCGCGGCAGTGCTGGCTTTCGCCAGCGGTGCCCTCGTCGCGGCGCTGGCATTCGAGTTGTTCGAGGAAGCGTTCTCGACCGGTGGTGTCGCCCCGGCTGCGGGTGGGTTCTTGCTCGGCGCTGCCACGTTCGTGGGGATCGACACGCTGCTCGAACGGCTGACCGCCCGAACCGATGGCGGCGCGACCGGTTTCGCCCTCCTCGCAGGGGTCACGCTCGACGGGGTGCCGGAGAACCTGGCCCTCGGCATCGCGCTTATCGGCGGCAGCGGGCGGGTGGCGTTGCGCTGCTCGCCGCGATCTTCGCCTCGAATCTCCCCGAGGCGCTCAGCGGGGCGATCGACATGCGGAAGCAAGGGCGCTCACGGGCGTTCGCGATCGGGATTTGGGCGATCGCCGCCGTGCTGCTCGCCGCCGCTGTCATCCTCGGGTACGCCTTCCTCGGCAGTATCGGCGAGACAACGCGGGCGATCTTGCTCGCCTTCGCGGGCGGGGCGGTGCTGGCCTCGCTGGCGGACACGCTGATGCCGAAGGCGTATGAGGATGGCGGGCCATTCGTCGCCTTCGCCACCGCAACCGGCTTCCTGACCGCGTTCCTCCTTGCGGAGCGGTAGTCGTGAGTCGTGAGAACTCGCCAGCGGTGCCGTGCCTATCCGTCGAGCGCCGCGCCAAGGACAACGTTCTCACGACTCACGACTCACGACCCACGACCGTCAAGGCTCAGGCGAGGATCCGCTGACCGTCGCGGCGGATGCGGAACCAGCGGTAGCTGTAGCCCACGAGTTCCAGCCCCTGCCCACCGTTGAGCGGAGGCTCGTAGTCGCCGTCGCTCAGGATTTCGGTCAGTCGTTCGTCGAGGCCGAGCGACACGACGGCCGTGGTGTGGCATCCGACGAGATTGTGGATGACGAGGATACCACCCCCATCCCAATCGCCGCGGTGGGCGAAGATCGCCGGGTTCTCGGTCTCGATCAGCTGGCAGCGACCCCAGCCGAACTCGGGGCGCTCCTTCCGTTCGCGGATCAATTGCCCCAGCCAGTTGAAGAGCGCATCGGGATCGCGCCGCTGATCGGCCACGTTGACGCGCGCGGGGGCGTAGCGCGGGTCGTCCAGGATGGGGTGGCTCAACCGCTTCGTCGCGGCGGACCACTGCATCGGCGTCCGCACCGCATAGCGCCGCTCGAACTTGGGCGGGAGTGTAGCACGAGCGGTGCCGCCTGCCGCAGGCGAGGGGGGCGGGCGATTGCTGACGGTGGCGAGCTTCATGGGGCCATGGCAGGCGCGGTTTCAACTGCCTGCCAGAGTTGATGCATAAGCCCTGCCCCCTGACTGATACCGACTTCGGCGGAAAACCTGCGATGCTGGCTGGCGGCTGACGCCGCGCCTCGCGGGCCTGCGGCCACAAAGCCCGCCTGCGCGGGCTGGACAGGCAAGATTTTCACCCGAAGTCGGTATGAGGGGATGTGGAGGGAGAGCAGAGAGCACAATGCCCCCGGTACCAGCGCGGTGCCGGGGGCGCGTGGGCATTGTCGGGAGATGTGACGCCAGATTATTGCTTGGCCGAACCCGGCTCGGCCATACCCCGGTGCATCTGGGCGGTGGCGGTGTCGGGCAGCACCTTCGCCATCGTCCCTTGCGCCTTGGTCATCAGGGAGCCAGCGATGATGTGGTCTTTCCCCGCCATCAGCGCCTCGAAGCCCTGCTTGGCGACCTCGGCCGGGTCGTCCTTCTTGCTCGCGCCGACCTTGGTGTCGTCCATCCCCGCGCGGTGGAAGAATTCGGTCTCGGTCGGTCCGGGCTGAAGCGCGGTGACGGTCACGCCCGTGTCTTTCAGTTCGTTGCGCAACGCCTCGGAGAACGACTGGACGAACGCCTTGGTGGCGGCGTAGACCGCCTCGAACGTGCCGGGCATCAGCGCCGCGATCGACGAGGTGAAGAGAACCCGGCCCTGGCCGCGCGAGACCATCGCCGGCAATACGCGCTTGGCGAGATGAACCGTGGAGGCGATATTGAGCTGGATCATCTTCAGTTCTTCCGCCAGGTCCGTCCCGCCGACGAACTCGCCGCCGACCCCGACCCCCGCGTTGATGGCGATGGCGTCGATCGGTCGCCCGGTCGCCCCGATCGCCCGGTAGAGGCTCTCCACCCCATCATAGGTGGCGAGATCGGCCTGGGCGGTCTGGACCTGCGCGCCCAGGCCCTCGATGTTGCGCGCCGCCTCGGCGATGTCGGGGCCGGTGGACGTGATCAGCAGGTCGAACCCGTTCTGGGCGAACTGCTTGGCGAGTTCCAGGCCGATCCCGCTCGAAGCGCCGGTCACGACGGCGAACGGTTTGGTGGTCGTCGTATCCATCTACCCACTCCTTCTCTGTCCTGTATCCGGCACACCCTATGGCCAGCACGACACGTTTGCACCGCGCGTGCCACCAGCGCAGATGAGTGGAACCCGGATGATCGGGATGCGCGAAGAAGAGCGATGCGAGCCGGAGCGATCGTTCCTGTGCCCTAATACTTCGGCTGCTCCTTCGCCTCGACCGGGTCGGCGCCGCGCAGGAAGTCGAAGTCGCAGCCGAGTGGCGCCTGGTTGACGTTCTCGACGTAGAGGCGACCGTAGCCGCGCTTATACGACGCGGGCGTGGGCGCAACCCAGGCGGCGCGGCGGCGGGCCAGTTCGGCGTCATCAACGTGCAGGGTGAGCCCGCGCCCGGCCACATCAAGTTCGATCTCGTCGCCGTCGCGGACGAGGGCCAAGGGGCCGCCGATCGCGCTCTCCGGCGCGACATGGAGGACGATCGTGCCGAAGGCGGTGCCGCTCATCCGCGCGTCGGAGACGCGGACCATGTCGCGGACCCCTTCGCGCAGCAGCTTGCCGGGGATCGGGAAGTTGCCGACCTCGGGCATCCCGGGGCCGCCGACCGGCCCGACCCCCTGGAGGACTAGCACATCGTCCGGGGTTACGTCGAGGTCGGGCGCATTGATCCGGGCGTGCAGGTCGTCCATGTCGCGGAAGACGACCGCGCGGCCCCGGTGTTGCAGAAGGCGCGGGGTGGCGGCGGCGTGCTTGATCACCGCGCCATCCGGCGCAAGATTGCCGCGCAGGACGGCCAGCCCGCCCTCCCGATCGAGCGGCGCATCGAGCGTGCGGATCACGTCGGGGTCGCGCAGGGGGGCATCCGCGACATTCTCCGCTAGCGTCTTGCCGGTGACGGTCAGGGCGTCGCCGTGGAGGAGGGGCAGGAGTTGGCGCAGGACCGCCGGGATCCCGCCCGCCTCGAACAGTTCCTCCATCTGGTACTTGCCCGCCGGGCGCATGTTGGCGATCAGGGGGGTGGTGCGGCTGAGGGCGTCGAAGAGATCGAGCGGCAGGTCGACGCCGAGTCGCCCGGCGATCGCCGGGAGGTGGACGACGGCGTTGGTGCTGCCGCCGATCGCGTGCAGCAGCCGGATCGCGTTCTCGAACGCCGCGCGCGTCATGATCCGCGAAGGGCGGACCCCCTCGGTCGCCAGGGCGACGATCCGCCGCCCCGCCGCCTCGGCCAGCCGCAGGCGGCGGGCATCGACCGCCGGGATCGCGCCGTTGCCGGGGAGGGCGATCCCCAGCGCCTCGGCCAGCGAGTTCATCGTGCTGGCGGTCCCCATCACCATGCAGTGGCCGATCGAGCGGACGATCCCATCCTCGATCTCGCGGTAGGTCGCGCTGTCGAGGGTCCCGGCCTGGTGCTCGGTCGTGAAGCGGCGGCAATCGGAGCAGGCGCCGAGGGTCTGGCCGTTGAAGTGGCCGTTGAGGGCCGGGCCGCCGCTGACGAGGATCGTGGGGAGATCGGCGCTGGCCGCGCCCATCAGCGCGGCGGGGGTCGTCTTGTCGCAGTTGACCAGCAGCACGACGCCGTCGAGCGGCTGGCTGCGGATCATCTCCTCGGTGTCCATCGCCGCGAGGTTGCGGAAGAGCATCGAGGTCGGGTTGAGAAAGATCTCGCCGAGGGAGATCGTCGGGAACTCCAGCGGGAAGCCGCCCGCCTGCCAGACGCCGCGCTTGACCGCCTCGGCGACTTCCTTGAGTCCCTTGTTGCAGCCGTTCAGTTCGCTCCAGGTGTTGCAAATACCGATGATGGGCCGACTCATATCCTCGTCGTCGTAGCCCATTTGCTTGGTGAAGGCGCGGTGCGTGAAGCCGGCCACGCCGCCCTCGCCGAAGAAGGTGCCGCTGCGGGATGCCATAAGAACCCCTCCCCTGACCCCTCCCCTAAAAGGGAGGGGGAACGCTCATCGAAGCTGGTGGCGAGCGGCGAACGCCGTGTATCGCCGCTACTCGCCGCGCAGCTTGCTGTAGATGACGAGATCGTGCCAGTCGCCGTTGCGAAATTGGGCGCGGCGCAGGACGCCCGCGAGGGCGAAACCGGCACGTTCGAGGGCGCGTTGCTCGCCGATGTTGGCGATATCCGTCGTCGCCTGCGCGCGCGCGATCGGGTAGGCCGCGAAGAGGTAGGCGGCGAGCAGTCGCTGGGCCTCCGCCCCGTAGCCGCGACCGCGACAGGCGGGCGCGACGGTGATGCCGATCTCGTAGACGCGGTTGTCCACGCCGGGACCGTGGACGACGTGTCGGTACGATACGTCGCCCGCCCGCTCGCCAGCTTTCGTCGCGATCAGCAGCCTGCCGTGGTCATCGGTGAGGTAGCCGTGCTCGGCGAACGCGCGACCGACCGCGCCGGGCCGGGGGAGGGCGAAGGTGTTGAACTCCCCGTCGTGATCCGGGTCGGCGGACCACGCTTCGAGGGTGTCGAGGTCGTCCGTCGTGATCGGGCGCAGGTCGATCAGTTCCCCGCGAAGCATCGGCCTCCCCCGTTTCGTGTTGCTCGATGCTGCGACTAACCGTTCAGGGGCGAGATTCCGTATCGAGAAAGATGTTCGATGGGGCAACTCGGACGAGAACGGGCAATGGGTCTTTGATCTGGAATGCCTGTGCTTGCGCAGTGATCATGGTGCGTTTCGCGAGGTCCGCCGAGGATCGCTCCGGCCATGCCGGATACGCAGCACCAGGATCGACGCGTCGCCGACTCGGTAGTAGACGATATGCTCCCGCACCACATAGGGGCGGAGGCCAGCGCCAAGCTCGGGGCGCTGGCGACCGAGGTCCGGGTGCTCCTCGATCGTGGCGAGCGCCCGGGCGAGCGCCTCTTCGTACACCGACCACTGCTGCTCGTCCCATCGCGCCAGGGTGTAGGCTTCAATATCGCGGAGATCGTTCCTGGTCTGTCGCGAGAGGAGCAGCGGTCGTTTACGGGCAGACATCGGGGTGCGGCTTTCGGCCTTCGTTGACCATCTGCCGGGCCTCGCGCCCGAGCTCCGCGCGCAATTCGGGCGTCCATAGCACATAGTCGCCTCGGGCGATCTCGCCCTCAGCCTCCGCGAGGGATGCTCGGAGGGCGCGCAGCTTCCGCTCGTCCTCCAACAGGAGGATCGCCTCTGCGATCACTTCGTCTTGATCGTGATAATCACCGGTCGCCAACAGTTCTTTGACGATCGATTCGATCTGCGGCGTGAGTTGAATCTGCATCCATACCCTATTTGTC
Source organism: uncultured Thermomicrobiales bacterium (assembly GCA_902806415.1). Classification (GTDB taxonomy): domain Bacteria; phylum Chloroflexota; class Chloroflexia; order Thermomicrobiales; family CADCWN01; genus CADCWN01. The sequence goes on from CADCWN010000063.1 coordinate 8,108, forward strand.
CGACTATTTCAGCCTGACGCGACTATAGCAAACATCCGAGCCGGACGCTCCCGATACTGATGCCTCCCAGCCTCTGTTCTTATCACGTAGTATACCCGCGTCGCGGGCGATAGAATGCGCGAGCGGACCTCTCCCTGCCGCCTCGGCGGCGACCTTCCCTTACAAGGGAGGGAGGGGATGGGGATTTGAGAGGTGGTGGTAGAACGCAGTACCGGGAAGAGGGGCGAGGATGGGCAAGGGGATGACGACAGGCGCGAGCGGCAAGGGGTTGCGCGGGATCACGCCGGAGGACTTGTATCGCTTCACCTATGTCAGCGATCCGCAACTCTCGCCGGATGGCGCGACTGTCGCCTTTGTCCGCACGACAATCGACCGCGAGGCGGATGGTTATCGTTCGCAGATCTGGGTCGTGCCGTCGGGCGGGGAGGGCACGCCGCGTCGCTTCACTGCGGGGCCGGGCGATACCGCGCCGCGCTGGTCGCCGGATGGGCAGACGCTCGCCTTCCTGGCGAAGCGCGGCGGAGCCGGGGTGGGGAACAAGGCGCAGATCTGGCTCATCGGCGCGACGGGCGGCGAGGCGTGGCCGCTGACCGATCTGCCCGAAGGGGCGTCCGCGCCGGAGTGGTCGCCGGATGGCGCGCGGATCGTCTGTACCAGCCAGGTGCGCGCCGCCGACGATCGCGACCGCGACGAGCCGACGCCGCCCACCGAGGAGGGGCGGAAGAAGAGCGACGTGCGGGTGATCGACCACCTGAAGAATCGGCTAGATGGCGAAGGGTTTTACGACGATCGCCGCCGCCATCTCTTCGTCGTGCCGGTGCGCGGTCAGGAGCGCGGCGTCGCGCGCCAGGTGACCGCGGGCGAATGCAACGAGAACGTGCCCGCTTGGTCGCCGGATGGGCAGACCCTCGCCTTCGTCTCCGCGCGCCACGCCGACCGCGATTACGACAACAAGAGCGACATCTGGACGATCTCGGTCGGCGACGATGGGGTGGCGGAACCCCGGCGGGTCACGCGCACGACCGGCCCTTGCTCCGGTCCGGTCTTCTCGCCCGATGGCGCGACGATCGCCTACACCGGCCACGACAACGCCCCCGATTCCGGCCCCTCGACGATCGCGGGCCTCTGGGTTGTGCCAACCGACGGGAGCGCCGCACCGCGCAACCTGACCGCCGCGATCGATCGCCCGGTCGGGGCGGGGATCGGCACCGACTCGCGCTACGGCACCCCCGCCGATCGCCCGCTCTGGACGCCCGACGGTGGCGGGCTCCTCTGCCTCATCAGCGATCGGGGCGACGGGCCACTCATACAGATCGACGCCGCGAACGGCGAGGTGACGCGGGTCCTCGATGGCCCGCGCCAGATCACCAATGCCTCGCTGTCGGCGGATGGTCGCCGCCTGGCCCTAGCGATCAGCACCGCGACGAACCCCGCCGACCTCTTCGCCTGCGATCTCGACGCTTCGGGGGCGGCGCTCGTCGAGCGCCGCCTGACCGCGAGCAACGCCGCCCTGTTTGCCGAGGTGGCGATCAGCGAGCACCGCAAGCACCGCTACACGGCGGCGGACGGGCAGGCGCTCGACGCCTGGGTTCTGACGCCGCCCGACTTCGATCCCGCCCGGCGGTATCCGCTGATCCTGGAGATTCACGGCGGGCCGCAAGCGCTCTACGGCGAGTCGTTCTACCTCGAATTCCAGATCCTCGCGGCGCGCGGCTACGTCGTCCTCTACACCAACCCGCGCGGGTCCGATGGCTACGGCCAGAGCTTCGTGAACGCCCTCCGCCACGACTGGGGCGGCGTCGATTACCGCGACGTGATCGCGGGGCTCGATTGGCTGATCGGCGAGGGATCGGTCGGGATCGACGAGGGGCGGCTGGGCGTCACCGGCGGCTCGTACGGCGGCTACCTGACCAACTGGATCATCGGGCAGACCGAGCGGTTCCGCGCCGCCGTCAGCGGGCGCAGCACCGCCAACCGCTACAGCCACTACGGTCACAGCGACATCGGCTCGTTCACCGGCGACTGGCAGTTCGGTGGCCCACCGTGGGAGAACGCCGCGCACTACCTCGAACGCTCGCCGATCACTTATGCGCCGCGCGTGACGACGCCGCTCTTGCTCGAAAGCCAGGAGCAGGATTTGCGCTGCCCGATCCCGCAGGCGGAGGAGTTCTATACGGCGATTAAGAAGCTGCGCCGGGCCAATGTGCAGCTGATCCGCTTCCCCGGCGAGAGCCACGGGATGGCGCGCGGCGGCAAGCCCGCCCACCGCGTCGAGCGCCTGACGCGGATCGCCGACTGGTTCGACAAGTATCTCGGGGTGAGGGAGGGGTGAGATTTGCCCCCACCCCCGCCGCCTCCGGATGAACCGGATTGATCCTGCTGCAAGTCAGGACAATGTGCGGGCGGCGATCCCTCTCCAAATTCTAGGAGAGGGGGAAGGGGCGTTGTGGGGCTTGGGCTGCTGTGGGCGCGGGTGGACACCTCCCCGCCGCCCCGGCGACGACCCTCCCTTGAAGGGGGAGAGTAGGAAGCTCAGCCGCCCCAGGCGGCGCGCAGGATGGCGAGTTTCTCGTCGCTGAGGTAGCCGTAGCGCTGGATCCAACAGCCCCTCGCGGTGCTGGCCTGCGCCGCTGTTAGCACGCGGGCGAACTCGTCTGCGGGGCGGTAGCTGTGGAGATAGGCTTGGCAGGGTGCGCCGTCGCCCGCCAGCGCGACCGCCTGATCGAGCTTGCGCGTCAGCGCGGCCATCGTGATCGGGTGCGGCTCGTCGGGGCGGGGCATCCCATAATCGGCCAGGTCGCGCCGGTGCTCGTCCGGCGGGGCGGGGAGATCGAGGGCCGTGGTAACGGCGCGCAAGACTGCGGCTTCGTCGAGCGCCGGATTCCAGGCCAGCAGCGCCTCGGACCACCAGCGGGTGATCATCGGCCAGTGGAAGGTGAAGAGCTTGCAGCGGGTCGCCCCGGCGACCTGCCCGACGTGGCCCCAATCCATCCCGGTGATCGCGGACCACGGCGGCGCGAAGCCGTTGGCTTCCAGCGCCACGCCCGCGCACCCGGCGGCGTCGAGCGCGGCGCGCAACTCCGCGAGGGCCGCGCGCACCGTTGCGGCCTTGAAGCGGAGCAGTTCGCCGAAGCCGGGGTAGTCTTGCGCCGCGCCTGCGAGGGCGAACGGCCAATCGGCACCGTCGACGGCGCGGCGCAGGTCGGTCGGCGTCAGGTGGTGCAGGCGATCCCAGAGGGCGCGCGTGTCAGCCTCCATCCGCGCCCAGTCGTGACTGGACTCCTCAGCGACGGCGCGGCAGTGGGGGCAGAAGCAGGCGAAGCAGTCCTCCAGGAAGTAGCAGGTGTATTCAGCCCAGTCGAGGAAGATCCCATCCACATCGGCGTAATGCCGCGCCGCCTCGGCCAGCCGCGCCCGCCCCAGCGCCCGCACGCGCGGGTTGTTGAGGCAGCCATGCCCGGCAACCATCCGTTCCGCGATCGTGCCGTCGATCCGGCGCGGGCGGTCGGACGCGACGCCGACCCCGTGCCCGCTCTGGGGCGTCTGCCCGCCCGGCGCGCCGGGGAGGGTGTAGGGGCTGATCTGGATGTGCGCCGCGAGGCCGCGCGCCCGCGCGCCGTCGATGATCCGTCGCGGCGCGTCGCGGCGGTGTTCCGGTGGCGCGACCGTGGGCGGCGGGTAGGCGACTTTCGCCCAGAGCGCCGGATGGGCCTCGTGCGGGGCGTACCCTTTGAGGTAGAGTTCGCGCCGACCCCAGAGCGGGCGGTCGAGCAGTCGCGCCGCGCCGTCGACGTCGAGCGGCGGTTCGCGCGTGCCGTCGCCGAGGCGACCCGGCACCAGGACGCCGAGCGAGGTGGAGAGGGCAGTCGCGCCAGTGCGGGCGATGTTATCGAGGACCGCGTCTAGCCCTTCGGATTCGATCTCCGCTGTCGTCAGCACAATCCCGCGCGGGTAGTCGGACATTTTGCTCCCTTCTCTGCTACGATTTATCGGTGTGGCAGGCGGTTAATGGCGGTAGCGAACTTAAGTGGATCATGGCAGGCGGTTGAACCCCGAGACCCCGCTCGGGACCACGACCGCGCCTGGGGGCGTGCGCGCCACGAATCCTGTGACCCGGCACAGGACCACGACCGCACTGCGGCGGTTAGGTTCGTTCGCGGCGCATTGCCATTATCAAGCGGCACCGCCTCTCAAAGGACCTAACCCGCGACGGCGGGTTTCGTGGTGTCCGCAGGCACCCCCAGGCGCGGTCGTGGTCCCGAGCGGGGTCTCGGGGTTCAATCGCCTACTTCAGTTGTCCCGCGCGCCCTTCCCTGCTAGCCTACGATGAGATTTGCAAACTCGTCACCATCCGTCACTCGTCATTCTCCCCTGGCACGACAGGGGGCCACGATCATCAGTCGCTCGTCATTCGCCCAGGAGGGACTATGGCGCTGGAAGTTCGGGCCGAGTCGTCGCGGATCGTCGATCTCGACACGCCGAGCGTGATTGTCGATCTCGGGTGCCTGGAGCGCAACATCGCCGAGATGGCCGATCTCGCGCGCGAGGCGGGGGTCGCGCTGCGCCCGCACATCAAGACCCACAAGACGCCCGAGATCGCGCGGATGCAGCTGGCGGCGGGGGCGATCGGCGTGACCTGCGCGAAGATCGGCGAGGCCGAGGCCCTGGCCGACGCCGGGTTGACCGATTTCTTCATCGCGCACCCGCTCGTCACCGTCGCCAAGGCGCGGCGACTGGCCGCGCTCGCCCGCCGCCCCGGCGTGGAAATCGCCACGATCGTTGATAGCACGGCGGGGATCGCGGCACTCTCCCAGGTCTTCGCCGGGGAGGGGGACCTGCTCGACGTGCTGGTGAAGGTCGATACCGGCCTGGGGCGGGTCGGCACCCCGCCCGGCGCGCCGACCGTGGCGCTGGCGCGACAGATCACCGCCGCGCTGGGGCTGCGCTTCGCCGGGATTTGCGCGCACGAGGGGTTCAGCTACAGCCTGCCCGACCCCGCCGCGCGCGACGCCGCGACGCGGGCGGGCGTGGAGACGCTGGTGGCGACGGCGCGCGACTTGGCCGCTGCGGGCTTGCGCTGTGAGCGGGTCAGCGTCGGCTCGACGCCGGGCGCGCGGGCGGCGCTGATCGTCCCCGGCGTGACCGAAGTGCGGCCCGGCAACTACGTCTTCTACGACGCGATGCAGGTCGGACTCGGCGTGGTGCCGACCGAGCGCTCCGCCCTGACCGTCCTCGCCACGGTCGTCAGTCACAGTGCGCGCGACCGCGCCGTCCTCGACGCCGGTTCCAAGACGCTGACCTCAGACAAAGGGGTACATGGGATGGCCGGGGCGGCGAATTTCGGGACGATCCTCGGCAAGGAGGGTGTGGTCCTCCACGCACTCAGCGAGGAACACGGCTGGCTGCGCCTCGACCCGACAGGGAGCGACGTGGCGATCGGCGAGACGCTGCGCATCTTGCCGATCCACTCCTGCCCGGTCGCCAATCTCGCCGAGGAATTGGTCGTCGTGCGCGGCGAGCAGATCGTGGATCGTTGGGCGGTTGCGGCGCAGGGGCGGGTGCGGTAGAGGTGAGAGAACCGAGGGTTTGTTGCGGTACGTGCTTTCTGGGTGGATCCTCTCGGGGCGCTGATATTTGCCTTCAATCCGACATTTAGCTACAGGCGAGTCGGTGGTCACCGATTGAAATCGGCGCTAGGTGGCCTGCGGCCACGAAGTCCACTGAAGTGGACTGAGTTCGATGGTGGCGTGGTATCTTGCCGTCACGGTAACGGGTTCCAGCATCCCCCAGTCCAGTTCACTGGACTTCGTGGTCGCAGGTCATCTAGCCGGGGACTTGAGTCCCCGGTCCTCCGCTCATCAGACCAAGTACGCCTCAGTCTGCCTCCCGGTGAGCGTGAATGAGCCACCTAAGTGAACCTATCCAGTATATGTAGTGAGTAGGAGCGAGTCTATGACTACCGGAACCCAGATTGGCACGCTGCAATCGGTGCAGGTCGGCTCGCCGCACCGCTACGGCAAGATCGGCGCGGCGCGGGCGATCGAGCGGGCGATGGAGACGTCGTTCGTGCGCCCGCCATCGGGCGCGGGGCACTGGCTCTACACGACGCACCTCGAAGGGAATGAGCAGGCGGATAAGCAGAATCATGGCAAGCCGAACCAGGCGGTCCTGCTCTACGCCGCCGACCACTACCCGCGCTGGCGCGAGGAGTTGGGGCGGTCGGAGATCGGCCCCGGCGGCTTCGCCGAGAATTTCACGATCGACGGGCTCAGCGAGGAGACCGCCTGCATCGGCGACGTGTATGCGATCGGCGAGGCGCGAATCGTCGTCACCGGGCCGCGCTACCCCTGCACGAAGATCGAGCGGCGCTGGGGGATCGAGGGGCTGACGGCGCGCGTCGCCGCGACCGGGCGCACCGGCTGGTACTGCGCCGTGCTGCGCGAGGGGCTGATCGAACCCGGCGCGGCGGTCCTGCTCGTCGAGCGCCCGTACCCGAGCTGGACAGTCGCGCTGACCAACGATTTCGGACACGGGCGCAATGGTGACGCGGCGACGGCGCGCGAACTCGCCGCCTGCCCGGCCCTCACCGACTTCTGGGGCGAGCTCGTCGTACGAGGGGCGACGCGCGCGGAGTGAGCGGCGATTGGAGTGCTCACGACTGGTATGATCAGGTGATGGAGGGGGCGGGATGCGGTTGCTGGTCCTCGGCGGCACGAAATTCCTGGGGCGGCACATCATCGCTGCGGCTCTGGCGCGTGATCACGAGGTGACGATCTTCACGCGCGGGCGGCTCACCCCCAACCTGCCGCCCCAGGTCGAATGGCTGCGCGGTGACCGCGATGGCGATCTGGGCGCGCTGGCCGGACGGCGCTGGGAGGCGGTGATCGACACCAGCGGCTACGTCCCGCGGATCGCGCGGGCGTCGGCGGAGGCGCTGCGGGGGGCGGTCGGGCGCTACGTCTTCATCTCCACGATCTCCGTCTACCCCGAGTTCAGCCGGGTCGGGATCGACGAGCGCGCGCCGGTCGGCACGCTGGATGATGAGACGGTCGAGGAGGTGAGCGGCGCGACCTACGGGCCGTTCAAGGCGCTCTGCGAGCGGGCGATCGAGGAGACGCTGCCGGGCAGGGCGATCATCATCCGCCCAGGGCTGATCGTCGGGCCATACGATCCCACGGATCGCTTCACCTACTGGCCGACCCGCGTGGCGCGCGGCGGCGACGTGCTGGTGCCGCGCTCGCTCGACTGGCCGACGCAGATCATCGACGCCCGCGATCTCGCGGCCTGGTCGGTGACAATGGCGGAGGGGGGCGCTCCCGGCATTTACAACGCCACCGGCCCCGATTATACGCTGACCTTCGGCGAAGTCTTCGAGGCGTGTCGCGCGGCCGCGGGGGGTGACGCCCGCCCGGTCGTCGTCCCCGAGGAGTTCCTCCTGGAGAACGAGGTCGCCCCGTGGATGGAATTGCCGCTCTGGATCCCGGACACGCTGGAGCACGCCGGTTTCGCAGCGGTCGATTGTCGCCGGGCGATCGCCGCCGGGCTGACCTTCCGCCCGCTGCCCGAGACGGTGCGCGACACCCTGGCCTGGGATCGAACCCTCCCGCCGGGGGCGGAGCGCGGTGCCGGACTGTCAGCCGAGCGCGAGGCGGAGTTGCTGCGCGCGTGGGCTGCGCGCGGTGGAAGCCGGGGATGAGCGCGGCCCGTTGAGTGCTGTGCTGGCCGCTGACGTGCTAACTCCCTGACGCGAGTGCCTTCAAGAGCTGTTTCGCCGTTGATAGCCGAAGATGATTCCCTCTTGCCGCCCTTTCCGCTATCATACGGTCGTCAGCGCGACGCTGATGGCGGCGACAGTGGAGGACGAGAGATGGGCGACGCGCAACCCCAAGGCTTCGTGATGGAGGAACCCGCCAGACGCTCTATCACCATCGACGCGACGGGTGTGCCTGGCCTCGATACCGTCTTGGGCGGTGGCTTGCCGCGCGGGGCGATGGCGTTGATCGTCGGGCCGCCGGGCAGCGGCAAGACGACGCTCGCGATCCAGACAGGGTTCGCGGCCGCGCGAGCCGGACGGCGCGTCCTCATCCTGACGGCCCTCTCCGAGCCGACCGTCAAGCTCGTCACCCACATGCGGACGCTCACGTTCTTCGACGCGACGCTCGTCGGCGACAGCGTGCAGATCTTCAACCTCGGGCAATTCCTCAGCGAGGGGCTGGGGGTGACGGCGGACGCGCTCGTCGCGGCGGCGCGCCAGCAGCGCGCCGATCTGGTGATCATCGACGGTTTCCGGGGGATTCGCGGCGCGGCGTCGGTGCCGCAGGAGTCGCGCCAGTTCCTCTACGATGTCGGGGGGCGGCTGAATGTTCTTGGGGCGACGGTCCTGGTCACCAGCGAGGCCGACGCGCGCGATTCCGCGCTCTACCCCGAGGCGACGACCGCCGATGTGATCATCGGCATCTCCTTCGCGCTCGTCGGGGTGCGGCAGCGGCGCGGCCTGGAGGTGCTGAAGGTGCGCGGCGGCGCGCCGCTGCCGGGCTTGCACGGGATGATGCTGAACACGGCGGGCGTCACGGTCTTCCCCCGGTTGGAGGCGCGCATGGTCGCGGGTGCCACACTGGAGGAAGACAGCCTGGGGGCGGCGCTGGCCGCCGCGAAGGGCGAGGGCGAGCCGCAGCGCGCGTCGTTCGACTTGCCGCAACTCGACGTCATGCTGGGTGGCGGGGTGACGCGCGGGACACGCGCGCTGCTCGTCGGTCGCGTCGGCACCGGCAAGACGCTGATGGGGCTGCAATTCGCCCTGGCGGGCGTGCGCGCGGGCGAGCCGACCCTCTTCCTTGGCCTGCGCGAGAACGCCGGCCAACTTGTCCGCAAGGTCGCCCCCTTCGCGCTCGGCCCCGAATTGCGCGCGGCGCTGGATTCCGGCGCGCTCGCGCTCCTGCGCTTGCCGGCGATCGAGCTCGATCCCGATCGCCTCGCGGTGCAACTCCTCGAGACGCTCGATCGGACCGGCGCGCGGCGGCTGGTGATCGACAGCCTCGCCGAGGTCGAGCGCGCCGTGAACGAGCAGGATCGCGGCCGCCTGACCGGCTATCTCGCGGCGCTGCTCGAAGCCCTGCGCGCGCGGCAGATCACCGGCTTGTTCATCAAGGAGTCGCGCCAGAGCCCGCCGGTCGCGATCGACTTCAGCGAGGATCCGTTCGCGACGATGGCCGAGAATGTCATCCTGGTACGGCAGGTGGAATTGCGGAGTCGGCAGCATCGGATCCTGTCGGTGCTGAAGATGGGCTTCTCGGACTACGACACCACGCTCCGCGAGTTCGTGATCACGCCGTCCGACGGGATCCGCGTCTTGGCGCCGTTCGAGGCCGATCCGACGGTGCTGACGAGTGTGAGCGGGAGGGATGAGCGGGCGACGGATCGATCACACGCGGCAAAAGACTGATTAAGTCGCCCCATCACCCCTCCTCGTGGCCCCCTATACACAGGGCGCTCGTAAGAGCGGTGGGATTATTATCGAGCAACAGTGCGATACAGTCGCAAGGGTGTAATCCCCTGACATATCAGCGGTGACGCTCAGGATCGCCCCAATGCCGGGCTGCCACCGGTAGTGGTTGGCGGTGCCTGTCGCGCGGGCGGCCAGTTCACGAGGGCGATACCCGTCAGGCTGACCGCGAAGGCGGCCAGCAGGGCGGGCGTGACCCGCTCCCCCAGGAGCGCCGCCCCCAGCGCGAGCGCGGTCAGCGGGTTGAGGTTGATGTAGACCGCCGCCTGGGTCGGCAGCAGCCGCGCCAGGCCGAACGAGGTCAGGTAATAGCCGAGCGCCCCGCCCGGCAGGCCGAGGATGAGGACGAGGGCTGCCGCGCGCCCATCGAGCCGGGCCACGGCCGGGAGCAGGCCCTCGATCAGGGCGGCGGGGAGGAGCAGCAGCGCGCCCGCCGCCATCGTGTAGGCGGTGACGGTCAGCGCCGCGTGGCGGGCGAAGGCTGGCTTGGCGACCACCCCGTAGACCCCGCCGAGGAACGCCCCGAGCAGCAGCAGCCCGTCGCCGGCGAGCGCCGACCCCCGCCCACCCCAGTGGAGCCCGTGCTCGGTCAGGACCACGACGACTCCCCCGAAGGTCAGCACCAGCCCGGCGATCTGGCGCGCGGTCAGCCGCTCCCGCCCGGCCAACCGGCCCAGGACGGCGCTCCAGAACGGGATGGTGGCGAGCATGAGGGCGCCGCGCGACGCCTCCGTGAGCCGCAGCCCGACGTTGAAGGCGAGCGGGAAGGCGGCGAAGGTGATCGCCCCGAGCAGCGCGAGGAAGGGCAGGTCGCGCCGGGCGACCCGCAGCAGGCAGCGCGCCCCGACGGCCAGGCACAGGAAGAGCGCGCCGCTCCCCAGCCCGAAGCGCAGCACGGCCAGGCTGAGCGGCGGCACGTCGCGCACCACCACGCGCGTCGCCACCACCGAGGCGCCGAAGATGACCAGGGCCACGGCCATGGCCGCGTTGGCGGCCAGCGCCTGGTTCCTCATCGCGGCCCTGGTGTGCCGTCGGCGTAGGGGCGCAGTGCGGCGTAGATCGCGAAGTTGAGCGGCGTCGGGATGCCGCGCGCCTCGCCGAGGCGTACTACCGTCCCGTTCAGCCCCTCAAGTTCCATCCGCCGCCCGGCGGCGAGGTCGTGGTACATCGAGCCGTAGATGCCGGGCGGGGCGTTGAAGGAGCCCTGGTACCAGCGCTCCACCGCACCATCGGGCAGCGGCACCCCCTCGGCGCGCCCGACCGCCGCCACCTCCTCCATCACGCCCTGGTAGAGGCGGGCGGTCGCCGGGTCGGCGCGGATGGCCCCGAGCGGCAGGCGGGTCAGCGACGTGACGCCGCTGAGGGCACAGATGAAGACGAACTTGTCCCACAGCTGGGCGCGCATCTCGGGGGACACCTCGACCGCGAACCCGGCCCCCGCGAGCTCGCGCAGGAGGCGCGCGGTGCGCCCACTCTCCCCGCCCGCAAGCTCGCCGAAGCGGAGGAACGCGGGCGCGCCTTGCTCGACGATGATCCCGGGGGCCTCGATGTGCGCGCTCACCCCGGCGATGGCCCCCAGGACCGGCCCCGGCCCGCCGACCGCGGCGAGATGCTCCTCGTTGTCCACGCCGTTCTGCACCGAGAGGACGGCGGTGTCGGGGCCGATGAGCGGTGGGAGGAGCGCGGCCGCCGCGCCGGTGTCGTAGGCTTTGACGCAGAAGAGGACCAGGTCCACCGGCCCGACCGCAGCCGGGTCGTCGGTGGCGACGACCGGCAGCGCGAACTCGCCGTGCGCGCCCGACCTGACGACGAGCCCGCGCTCCCGCAGCGCGGCGAGGGTCGGCCCCCGGGCGAGGAACGCCACGTCGTGCCCCGCCCGTGCCAGCAACCCGCCGAAATAGGCCCCGGTCCCCCCGACGCCGATCACCGCGACGCGCATGGTGTCCCTCCTGCAGTGAGAGTGCCGCCAATCCGCATGATTTGCCTGGTCTATGTTTAGTATAGCAATGCCGCCCAGTATACCCGCTCGCTCGTAGTCGTGGACGAGATCAGCACTGTTCCTATCGTTGCTCGCCGGTCCCGAGAACTGCGGTGGACAAAGACTTGCCATCGTGAGGGCCAACGATGTGACCGTCCTTCGTCGTATTGTTGGCAAGATTATTGTATTCCTCACGGTGGTAGCACTGGAGGGGGCCAATGAGCGAGGCGCAAGCAAGCCAGATTTCACCACAACGGGACGATACCGCCACGAGGGCGCGCGCGGTGCTCGTCCTCGTCGCCGAGGATGAGGAGCCGATCGCGGAGATCATCGCCACGGTGATCCAAGAACTCGATGCCACGCCGATCGTTGCGGCGCACGGGCGCGAGGCGCTGGCGCTCGCGCGTCAGGCCGCCCCGGCGCTGATCATCACCGATCTGATGATGCCGCTGATGGATGGAGCGGAACTGATCGCCACCCTCCGCGCGGAGGCGGCGGAGAGGGGGACGCAGCCCCCGCCGGTCATCCTGATGACCGCCAGTGGGCGCGAGAATGCGGCGCGGGCGGGGGCCGATGTGGTGCTGCCCAAGCCGTTCGACCTGGCGGCGCTGGAAGATTTGCTGCGCCACTATCTCGCGCTCCCGTGAGGGACTTGGCAGGGACGAGACGCGAGTTTAGCCCGCGCGCCGCGCGGAAGGAGTTTCGATGACCACCACCACGCCGCCGATCCTGATCGATGTTTATGCCGACATCGCCTGCCCCTGGTGCTACATCGGCGAGCGCCGACTGGCGCGGGTGCTCGCCGAGCGGCCCGAGTTGCGCGCGGAGCGTCGCTGGCGACCGTTCCAATTGCAGCCGGGCTTACCTGCGGCGGGCCTGCCCTGGGCGGCCTTCGTTGAACAAAAGTTTGGCGGCGCGGATCGCGCGGCGCAGGCGTTCGCGCAGGTCGTCGCGGCGGGGGAATCGGAGGGGTTGCGCTTCGACTTCGCGCGGATGCCGAAAGCGCCGAACACGCGCGCGGCCCATCGCCTGATCCGCTACGCGGACGCGCACGATCGCCTCTGGGAGACGGTCGAGGCGGTCTTCGCGGCCTATTTCTCGGATGGGCGCGACGTGACTGACCTGGATGAACTCGCCGCCATCGCCGGGGCAGTCGGCCTCGACCCCGGTGCCGCGCGCCTCTTCCTGGCGGGCGATGAATGGGGCGCGGAGGTCGATGCCGACCAGCGCGAGGCGGGTGAGATCGGCGTCGAGAGCGTCCCGATGTTCGTCTTCAACGAGCGCTACGCGCTCACCGGGGCGCAGCCGCTCGCCGTCTTCCACGAGGTCTTTGACGTCGTCGTTGAGCAGTACGCCGTCCCGGCGGATTGAGGGAGTCCGTAATCCGTAGTCCATAGAAGCTGCTTGCTCAGACACTGCTTCCACGGTAAGGCACCGAGTGGAAACGAGACTCTACGGACTACAGACTACCGACCACGGACTCCTCGTCGCCCCTCACGGCGCGAAGCGCAGCGACCAGATCGCGCCATCGGTCGCCGAGCGATAGACGATCGCCTTGCCATCCGGCGCGACCTCCCACTCGTTCTGCGCGATGGTGAACGGTGGCTGTCCCGCGCCGACGAGCGGCGTGCGCGCGCCGTCGGCGAGGTTGTAGCGCCAGAGTTCGTCGTTCGGACGGTCGGTTGGGGCGGGGATATGGAGGAGTGCGCCGCTGTCGGGCAGCCAGCGGTAACCGCCGGTGAGCGCCAGACGCTGCCGACCGCCACCATCCGCGTTGACAATCCAGACGCCGTTCGCCGCCGCGTCGCGCTGCAAGGTCGCGGTGTAGACGATCCGCTGCCCATCCGGGCTGATCAGCGGGCTCTCGAGCCACGGGCTCTCGACGATCAGGGTGGCGGCCCCGCTGACCGTGTCCAGCACCCAGAGTCCGGGGTGCTCCGCGCGCGAGTCGCGCCCATTGACCAGGATTCGCCGCCCGTCGGGGAACCACTGGATCGTCTCGCCGATGAAGATGGCTGGCGGCGTAGAGATTGCCCCGGTGTCGAGTTGCATGATGGTGATCTGGAACGGCGGGTCGAGCGAGGTGGAGACGACTGGGACACCGTTCGCCGGGGCCATCCAGGCGACCCGGTCGCTCGTCGCCGGGAGGTAGGCCCGCCTGCCCCCATTCGGCAGAGTCGCGAGGACGACCCCGTCGAGTCGCGCCAGTCGCGTCACCCCGCCATCCGGGTAGGCGACGAGGCCGAGATCGGGCGAGAAGGTGCCGTAGAGGGGGCTGAGGAACTGCGGCGTGCCGCCTCCCTGCGGCACGCGCCACAGCCCCGCGCGCGGATCGATCTGCCCCGCCGCGCCATAGAAGGCGATCCCGGCGCTGTCGGGGAGCCAGCGCGGCAGCGCGCAGCAGCCATCCCTGGTCAGCTTGGTGGCGCGCGGCAGGGTGTTGGTCGCGGTGCTGGCGCGGGTGGGCGCGCTGGGGTTGGGGGGGCTGGTCGGCGCGCGCGTCGCGCCGGGGGGGAGGGTCGGCGTCGGCGCGCCTGGCAGGCCGGTTGTCGCGGGCGCGGCGGTGCTGGTCAGGACGATGATCGTCGGCCTCACCCCACCAGGTGGCGGCGTGACCAGTCGCGGCGTCACGGCCTCCCGGCCCGGCACGCAGGCCGTCAGCAGCAGGGCGACCAGGAGGAGCGCGGCGAGGCGCGCTGGCCGTCGCCTCATGGCCACGACCGTGGATAGTCGTTGAGGCGCGCGCCGCCGAAGAGGACATCGGGCTGATCGACGATCGTCAGCCAGCGCGCGGGATTGTCGAGGTCGCGGACGAACGTCGTGCCGTTGCGCCGGATTCCCGCCGTCGCGCGGTGCCAATCGACGCGCAGCAGCGGCACCGGGTTGGTCGTCTCGCGCATCATGTTGCGCCGGATTTCCAGGTGCAGGTGCGGGTCGAGGTCGCAGCGCCCGGCGGGGTCGCCGGAGCGGGCGATCGGGTCGCCCACCCGCACGACCTGGCCCGGCGTCAGGGTCGCGCGCTCCAGCAGATGCCCGTAGAGGGAGAAGAGGCCGTCGGCGTGCGCGATCACGACGCTGTGCGGGGCCGAGCCGTAGGGGCCATCGACCGCGAAGACCGCCCCATCGCCGATCGCCAGCACCGTCGTGCCGCAGGGGGTGTTGAAATCGACCCCGAAATGCAATCCCTGGCCGGCGGGGTAGGGGTTGTCGTGCGCCCAGGCGGTGTTGCCGTACCACTGGCCGATAAACCACGACCCCGGCCCCGGCGACCCGGCGAGCGGCGCACCGAAGGGCGGCGCTGCCGCCCGCGCGGGCGTCCGACCGCTCAGGAGCGCCGTCAACAGCAACGCCGCAGCGAGGCCAGTCAAGAGCCCCCTGCGGCGCGCGGGGCGATGGTCCACGGCTGACCCCCTGCGCAACGACGGCACACTATGTACGGACAACTCCCGCACCGATAGTAGCAGCCTCACTCGTCATGGGCAAGGGGACGATCACCGCAGGGGATAATTAACCGCAGAGGCGCAGAGACGCAGAGGATCGCAGAGAAGACGACAAAATTATTCTTCTCTCTGCGGTCCTCTGCGTCTCTGCGCCTCTACGTTAAACGTAGTCGCCGTTACTTCCCGATGATGCTCGTGTCCCGCCACTTCTCGCCCTCTTCGAGCAGCATCACCGGGATGCCGTCCTCGATCGGGTAGCGATTGCCGTTGCGCCGATTGACGAGCCAGAATTTGCCCTCGGCCTCGGTGACCAGTTCGAGCGGCCCCTTGTCGCCCGGATCGACCAGGATTTCCAGCAATTCCTGGCTGATCGGCTGTGCTGTCTCAGCCATGTCGCCCTCCTATTCCGCGAAAAACCTAGTGACGTGCCGCGATGCCGCCGCGCCACCCGCCGTGTCGGACGCGCGCAATGATAGTGCATGCTTAGCTTTTCCGGTGGCGCGGCGCGGGTCGCGGCGATGTCATCGAAACGTCACAAACTCGTTATCGGTTCGTGACGCGCGCCCCGTAGAGTAAGGGCATAGACGGTGCGCCGATGCACCGAGCGAAAGAGTAGAGAAGGAGTACCAAGCCATGTTCAACCAGCAGAACACCGTCCGCCGCCTGTTCCGCTCCCGCACCAACCGGCAGATGACCGGCCTCTCCGGCGGGATCGCGGAGTATATGGATATCGATCCCTCACTGGTGCGGATCGGCTGGGTCGCGGCGACGTTCCTGACCTTCCCGGTCGCCCCGTTCGTCTACTTCATCGCGGCGCTGATCATCCCGAGCGAGCCGATCGATCAGCCCGGCCCGGTGGCCGGCGACACCTTCACCATCTAGCGCTGCCCCCGCCGCCCCCGTCCCTCATCGGCCCCACCGTCGTGGCCGCGCGAGGGGCGGGGGCGTCCGCATTTGTTCAGCTGGCGATGCGACCGATGACGAACTCCTCGGCGCGGGCCGCGTCCACCGTCAGCGCGACGCGCGCGTTCGCCGGGGCATCGTCGGTCGGGGTGCGCATCAGGGTTGCGCCCGCCGTGAGCCGCCCGCCGAGTTCGACATCGAGGTGGACCGTCTCGTAACCGACGAGATCCGCTTCAACGACGAGCGCGGCGGCGAGCGGGTCGTGCAGGAAGGTGTAGCCCAGGCGCCCGAACCGGGGATAGCGCTCGACCTGCTCGGCGACGGCGGCATGGAACGGTGTCCCCGCCGCCGCGATTCGCGACACCCCGGCTGGCGTGATCCGCACGCGCGTCGTCACATCGAGCGGCACCAGCGTCAGCGGGATGCCGGATGAGAGGACGACATGTGCCGCCTCGGGGTCGCAGCGGATGTTGTGCTCGACGTAGGGGAGGCCGAGACTCCCCGGGCCACGCAGCGCGCCGCCCATGATCGTCAGCGCGCCGAGATCGCGCCCGAAACGCGGATCGCGCTTCAAGGCCAGCGCGACATTCGTCAGCGGGCCGACTGCCAGCAGATGAATCTCCTCGGGGGCTTCTCGCACCGTGCGGACGAGGAAATCCACCGCGTCTTCCGTCTCCCCACCGCCCGCATCATCGTCCGCCTCGAGCAGCCCCTGGCCCTCGTGCCCCTCCCAGTAGACCGGTCGGAGTCCGAGCAGTGGCTCGCTGGCCCCTTCGAGGACCGGTATCCCGCTCAATCCGCGCAGCGCCAGGAGCTTCCGCACCATCCGCGCCCGCAGCGCCACATCGCCGTAGACGCAGGTGATCCCTGCCAGCGCGATCTCGGGCGAGCCGAACAGCAGGGCGAGGGCAAGGCAATCGTCCACATCGGTGCCGATGTCGGTGTCGAGGATGACGCGCGTGGGCACGGCTTTTCCTTTCAATTGCTGGTACACCGACAGTTCAGAGGGTGGTATCTGGGGCGCCATCGAAGAGATCGGTGATGGCGAACTCCACGGGCAGCGTCGGCGACGCTAACCGCCCATCCGGGGCGATCAGCGCTTCGCGCGCGTAGATGCCGGTCGCACGATCCGGCCCCCAGTAGAGCAGGAGATCGCGGGTGGCCGGGCGCACGATGCAGTATTCCGGCACCCCGGCGCGGGCGTAGATGCCGAGTTTCGTCGTGGTGTCCAGTTCGGGGTTCGATGGCGAGAGGATTTCCGCGATCAGGTCTGGCAAGCCGCGAATCCGACCGTCGCTGATGATTCCGGCATTCTCGTGACGCACCAGCAGGAAGTCCGGTTGCGCGGGCTGGGCTCCGGGGATCAGCAGACCGATCGGCGCGACAAACGGGTAAGCGATACCCTTCCTTCGCAAGGGTAACCCGACGAGGTCGAGCAGTTGGATATCGATCCACTGGTGGTAGTTGCTCGGCGAGGTCGTCATGTACAGCACCCCATCGAGGACTTCGTAGCGATTGCCGTCGGCGGGCAAACCTTCCCAGCGCGCGTAGTCCCAGCCCCGATCGAGCGAGCGGAGGACCAGATGCGGCAGGGTCATGGTCGGGTTCGCGGCCATCGGCATCTCCTTCGGGGCGCTGCTTCCGGCGATGTGGGGCAGGGTTGGCGACGGTGGCGGGATAGTACACCTCGCCGCTCTGCCGTCGAGTATAGCATGGGGTATAGCGTGATATAGTCTCGGCAAATATGATGAGGGGGCGCGACTACCGCGCCCCCGCCACAGTGAATTTGTTTCGTTTCCTAGCCCTTGACCGAGCCCGCCGCGAGACCCTGCACCATGTACCGTTGCGCCAGGAAGTAGAGGATCATCACCGGCAGGGCGGAGAAGACCGCTCCGGCCATGATCGGCCCCCAGAGGAAAACGTCGCCGGTGATCAGGTATTGGAGCCCGACCGGCACGGTACGCTTGTCCTCCGAGGTGATGAAGATCAGCGCCAGCAAGAGTTCATTCCAGGCGCCGGTGAAGGTGAAGATGCCGACCGCCACCAGCCCTGGCGCGGAGAGGGGTAGCAGGACGCGCATCATCGCCCCGAAGCGGGTCGCGCCGTCGACCATCGCCTGTTCCTCCAGATCGGGCGGAATCCCCTTGAAGTAGCCCATCAGCAGCCAGGTGCTGAACGGCGTGGCGAAGGTCATGTAGACGATCACCAGGCCATGCAGACTATTGCCGAGATTGAGTTGCGCCACGAGGACGGAGAGGGGGATGAAGAGGAGCGACGACGGGGTCAGGTAGGCCAAGAGGATGATCTTGCCGATCGCGCCCCGGAAACGATACTTCAGTCGCACCAGGCTATACGACGCCAGCGCGGAGATGAAGACCGAGACGAATGTCGCGGCCGAGGCGACGATGAAGCTATTGCGGATATTGACCAGGAAGTTCTTCTTCAGCAGCAGCGTCTCGTAGTTGATCAGCGTCGGTGCCTGCGGGAAGAGCGAGGGGACGCGATAGATGTCGCGCGAGGTCTTGAACGAGATCGTCAGCATCCAGTAGATCGGGAAGAGGACGATCAGGCAGACGATCAGTAAGGTGACATAAATCGCGATCGTCCGCCAGGGGATCCCGAAGCGCGACCGCGCCTCGCTCTGCTCTTGCGCCGGTGCTGGCACCTGCGCGCGGGATACTGTTGCCATTGCTGCCTCCGGGCGCGTCGTGAGTCGTGGGTCGTGAGAAGGGACTATTCCGAGCGATGAGCTTTTTGTGAGCCATGTGCCGTTGGCGAGGATCGCACGACCCACGACTATTCTTCTCTTTGCAAGAGTGCCGCGACGATGAAGACGAGGATTGCCAGGGCAGGGACGACCGCGACGGAGACGGCGGCGGCCTCGCCGAGTCGCTGGCTCTGGAGGCCGAAGAAGGCCAGCACCGGCAGGACCATCGTCGCGTCCGACGGCCCGCCCTGCGTCATGATCCAGATACTCTCGAAGCTGTTGGCTGTCCAGATCGATGAGAGGAGGGTGACGACGATGATGACGTGGCGGATACTCGGCAGGGTGATGAAGAGGAAGCGCTGCCAGGTACTCGCGCCGTCGACCTTCGCCGCCTCGTACTGCTCCTGCGGCACGTTCTGCAGGGCGGCGAGGAAGGAGATGCACCAGAACGGGAAACCGCGCCAGACGGTGGCGATGATCACCGCCGGCATCGCCGTCGAGCGCGGGCCGAGCCAGTCGATCACGCCGAAGTCGAAGCCGACCGCCGCGAGCAGGAGATTGATCCCGCCGCCGATCGGCAGGAAAAGCAGCCGCCAGGTCAGGTAGCTGACGAACGCGGGCATCGCCCAGGGCAGCAAGATGAACGAGCGGAAGAGGCCGCGCCCCTTGATCCGCTCGTTCAGCAGCAGTGCCAGCCCCAGACCGATGAAAAATTTGAGGATGTCGGTGACGATCACCAGCGTGACGGTGTTCGTCAGCGCGCGATTAAAGCTGACCCAGTTGAAGAGGAACTGGTAGTTGCGGAAGCCGACGAAAACGCCCGGATCGCCGACGACGCGACTGGTGAACGAGATATAGATCGCGTAGACGAACGGGTACGCCACCAACCCCAGCAGCACCAGGCAGACCGGGATCACCATCAAGTACCCGCCCAGCGCCTCACGCCGAGCCATCGTCAGGAACGGGCGTCGCGCTGACAGAGGTGCAGCAGGGACGGCCATGGGTGCCTCCGGGGGAGGAGTCGTGGGTCGTGAGTCGTGAGTCGTGAGAACTTGCTCGAAGGCTGCGTCTAGCTATCAGGCACCGTGCTTAGGAGATGCTCTCACGACTCACGACCCACGACCCACGACTCTACTTGTACTTCGCGTAGATCGCCTCGCCGGCCTTTTGCGCCTCGTCGATGGCGCGGTCGAGATCGTAGTTGTCGATCACGACGCGCTGGACCATCTTCGGGATGATGAAGTTGTTGTTGAAGTCGGCGTAGGCGGTGTTGCTGACATCCGGGAAACCCGGCGCGGTGCCGTTCTGCGCGAGGTCGAGCAGCCCGGCGCGGATCGGGTCGGCGAAGGCGTCGAACTTCGCCTGGTTCTGCAGGACTGGCCCGTAGATCGCCACCTTGTAGTACTTGTTCAGGAAGTCCGGGTTGGACAGATATTCGAGCAACGCCTTCGCCGCGTCGATATTCTTGCCACCCCTCGGGATTGCGCGCACGTTCGGGCCGAACGAGGAGATCTTCATCTTCGGGCCGCTCGGCAGGGCGGAGAAGCCGGTATTATTGACCAGCTCGTCGTCCTTGTTCGCCTTCGCCGTGATCGCCACGCTGCCGGTGTTGGCGATGAAGACCGCCTGCCCAGCGAGGTAGGCGTTGTTGTCGCCCGCGCCGTCCCAGGTCGTGGCACCGGGCGGGAAGAGGCCCTTCTTGTACGCCCCGGTCACCCATTCGAGGTACGCCTTGGTCTCCGGCGACTTCAGCGTGACCGTCTTCCCGTCGTCGGAGGCGATCCGCCCCCCCCACGATTGCAGGACCGAGACCTGCAAGTTGCCGTCGCCGACATTCGAGAGGGCGAGGCCCATCCCGTAGAGCGGCGGCTTCGTCACCTTCTCGGCGGCGACGGCCAGCTCCTCCCAGGTCTTCGGCACCTGGACATTCGCCTTCTGCAAGACATCCTTGCGCGAGAAGAGGAGATTGCCGGAGACGCCGAACGGGATCCCGTTGCGGGAGCCGCCGAACTTCGCCGGGGCGGTGGCATCTTCCGTCCCCTTCAGCCAGCCGCCCTGCGCGGCGCCGATCTTGGCGTAGAGATCGTCGAGCGCGGTCAGCTTGGAGGTGTTGGAGAGGAGGAGCATCAGGTCGATGCCCATGTCGAGGGCGTCGGGCATCGTGTTCGACTCGACCGCCGCCGCGACCTTCGTGTTGGTCTCGTTCTGGTTGATCATCACGACGTCGATCTCGATCTTGTTCTGCCTGCCCCAGTCCTTGACCGTCTGGGAGAGGAGATTGTTGGCGTCGTCGGAGAAGATCAGGCCGCCCCAGTAGGTCATCTTGCCGGTGGACGTGATCGGCCCCGAGGCGGCCGGGCTCGTCGCCGCCCGCGCTGCGGTCGCGCTGCCCGCCGCGCTGGTGGCCTGGGCGCTCGACGGCGCGGCGCTGGCCGGTGCCGCGCTGGCCGGGGCCGTGCTGGCGGCTGGCCTGGTCGCGGTCGGCACTGTCGAGCCGAAGGGGTTGGCCTGGGTCGGCGCGGTCCCGCCGCCCCCGGTCCCCGTTGTCGCCGCCGCCCCGCCGCAGGCGGCGACTAGTGCCGCCGCCACTGTGCCAGCTACCCCGCCGAGCAGGGCGCGCCTTGAAAGAACGTTCCGTTTGCTCACCGCCGGTCTCCTTCCCTCTCCCATCCCGTGCGCGCTGCCTGACCATCCATCGGATATGGCTGGCCCGCGCTATTGTATTCACTGGTCAGACCTTCCGACCGCTTGACAAACTGACTATAGCAAGCGATCTATACGCCGTCAATCGTGGCAAGGCCGGGGACAGAGTGTGCGAGAAAGGGAGCGTGGGGCGATGTCGGGGGAACTGGGGATACGGATCGCGATCGGGCAGTTCAACGAACTGACGGAGGAGAAGCTGATCTACGCGCAACAGCTCGGCGTGCCGGGCGTGCAGATGAACACGCCGAAGCTGCCGGATCGCGGCGGCCTCTGGGCCTACGAGGATATCCTGGCCCTGCGCGAGAAGACCGAGGGGTATGGCCTGCGCTTCGAGGCGATCGAGAATGTGCCGATCCACTTCTATGATAAGGCGATGCTGGGGCTGCCGGGTCGCGATGAGCAGATCGAGAACTATCGGACGACGATCCGCAACGTCGGCAGGGCGGGAATCCCGATCCTCGGCTACCATTTCATGCCGAACTCGGTCTGGCGCACCTCGCGCACCTCGCCCGGACGCGGCGGCGCGCACGTCACCTCGTTCGACATGGCCCTGGTCGAGACGGCGGCGGGCGGCGGGCAGAGCGCCTTCGTCGCCAAGCGCGACGAGAAGGTGGACGCACTCTGGGTGAAGGAGGAACTCGCCGGGGACGAGGTGACCGCCGACCAGATGTGGGCCAACTACGAATATTTCATGCGCGCGGTGTTGCCGACCGCGAAGGAAGCGGGCGTGAAGCTGGCCCTGCACCCGGACGATCCGCCGATGCCGTCGCTCGGCGGCGTGGCGCGGCTGTTCAAGGATGTCGATGGCTTCAAGCGCGCGGAGCGGATCGCGCTCGACCTGTCGGACGGCGACGCCTGGGGCCTCGACCTCTGCCTCGGCTGCTGCTCGGAGATGCCCGGCGGCCCGACCAACGTGGCGGCGATGATCGACCACTTCGGCCCGCGCGGGCGGATCCTCTACATCCACTTCCGTGATGTGAAGGGGACGGTCCCGCAGTTCGCCGAGTGCTTCATCGGGGAGGGGAACTACAACGCCGCCGAGACGATGCTGCGCCTGAAGCGCAATGGCTTCACCGGCTTCCTGCTCGACGACCATGTCCCGCACATGATCGACGACAGCACCTGGCAGCATCGCGGCCGCGCCCACGCGATCGGGTACATGCAGGGGCTGTTGGATATGGCAACGGCCCTGGTGTAGCGTCTACTTCCTTCGTGTTAGCAGTTGACAAAAAACGCCTCCACCGAGATCTCGGTGGAGGCGTTTTCCATGGGAAAGGTTTACTACGCTGATATGCGAGTAGCTTGTTGTGCGACGATGGCTTGCTCTATTCGCTGTCTCGTTGACAAGCCACACCGTACGAAGCACAATACTTTATATTGGCTCCTAGCGGTTAGGCAACAAACCGCTAAAGCCAACGATGGTAAATAATAATCCGAGCTGTGATACACAGGGGCTTATATGATTGCTCAGGTAAGAGGGGAAGTAACATCATTCGAGGCGAAGCCCCAGATTTACGCCTTGCCATCTCTCGCGCCAGATGATGCCGCTGATTTTGGTTCGTCTGCGCCTACGCCAAATGAGATCAGTTCCACCGGTACTAATGCCGAAGCTGATCCGTTGCGAAAGTGGCTGGGCCAGAGATTGACAGCCCTTAATCGACCTCTCACACCTAACGAGCAAAACACGCTGACAACTCTGCAGGGCATATGGCGTTCTGGGCGCGTATATAACACTTGGGCAGATTTACAATTCCCTGTACAAGCAAGTCTTGCCAGAGATCTTCTCGATAATTGTGCTGACGGTACTTTTGTCGGGCTTGGATTGGAAGGTGAAGGGGGAACGCTGCAAATCTTTGGGCGGAGAATTGCACTCGGGCGAGAGCGGCTATTATTCTTCCAGGTGCGCTTGGTGAATCAGTCCATGCTCCGTGCAGCACTCGCCGACCAATCGGCAGACGCGACGATCACAATCCGTTTCGCTCCCGGCGAGAATAATGCCTCTGAAGCTGCTTACTTTGACAAACCGCAACTTCTCTCCTCGCTGCCGCTGGATACTGACACGCTCGGTGGAACGGAGATACCAGTCAACTATCGTCCAGGACAATGGCGGATATTAACGACGCCACCACTGCTTGCTCCCATTGAGTTGGCACCAACGGACGAGGAGATACCTTCGGGATGGCGCTTAGACATCCCTGACCGCGTGCAGGCTAAGTTTCATCATTTAGATCGCGACGAACGCGCAGCCACCCTCAATTTGCTATGGGCTATCCAGCGGCGAGGTGGGCGCACGTTTCTAGCTCGACACTCAACGCAATCGGAATCTACTGCCGACGAGATATATGTTATACGCCCCACCTTAGATCTTCGGGTACTCATTCGCCCGCACAATGATAGTACGCTGAAGGTCGCTGACATAGTCTATTCTGAAACACTGCGGCAATTTCGTGAACGCTGAGCCAGGCTCTGAAGTAGCGACTGGCTTGCAACCATTAACATTTGATCTCGCCCAATGTCGAGCAGGACTCGATGACCTCGATGAATTGGTCGCGGGCAATGTCGCGCTCGCTGAGTCGAGCCAAATCTTGCCTTTCTTCCGTCAACGCCCCCATTTGGCGGCACTCTTAGGTTCGTACAACCATAACTTGCGTTGTTACGACCGCCTCGCCTTTGAGCTACGGTTATTTCATCGCTGATCTGGTCGTAGGCGACGCTAAGCGGCAATCCTTCTGTTTCATCGAATTTGAAGACGCGCATCCCCGAAGCATATTCAAGAGTGGAGCACGCCGGACGCTGGAATGGACCCCACGATTTGATCACGGTGCCAGTCAAATCATTGACTGGTTCTGGAAGCTGCAAGATCAACGCCGAACAGATACCTTCGCGCGTTTGTTTGGGGCGTCATCTATACAAGCTTCAGGGCTGCTCGTGATAGGCCGTGATAGCGGCGTGACTGAAGGAGATCGTCTACGTTTGCAATGGCGGCGTGAAAATGTCGCAGTCAATTCGCAACAGTTATACTGCTGTACTTTTGATGAACTCGCTCGTGATTTGCGTGACAGTTTGAATAATTTCACGGCGGCTTCAGAGTAGCTTAAGATTTATCAAGCATCCCAAAGAGCATCAAAATAACAACCAATGTAGTTGTAGGGAACGTATGTACGTTCCCGCTGAAAGATCTACACACTGCTCCGCGTCGATTCATAACGCAACCTTGCAACTCATGGCTATTGCGACAAGAGCTAGAGAGGTGAGGCTTTCCGAATACGCCATATTTTGCTTTCTCCCCTCAAAACATACAAGAGAATTTGGTTTTTGTTTGTGTGAGCCGATCTGGCACGCGAACGTGCATCGCGCTATTATGCTCCTGCTTCGGTCCACCAATTCAGCCTATAAATGGTAAAGGGTATCGTAACAATGTCCGAACCAGCGCTCCCAGGTCCACTCTCCAGCATCAAAGTCCTCGACCTGACGCGCGTGCTGGCGGGGCCGTTCGCGACGATGCTGCTCGGCGATGCGGGCGCGGAGGTGATCAAGGTCGAGCCGCCGCGCGGCGACGAGACGCGGCAGTGGGGGCCGCCGTGGCCGGGCGGGGAGAGCGCCTACTTCATCGGCGTCAATCGGAACAAGCGCAGCCTCGCCGTGGACCTCTCGCGCGAGGCGGGGCGGGCGATCCTGCTGCGGCTGGCGGAAGGGGCCGATGTGCTGATCGAGAACTACAAGGTCGGCACGATGGAGCGCTGGGGGCTCGGCTACGAGGAAGTCTTGCGGCAACGCAATCCGGGGCTGGTATACGCCAGCGTGACCGGCTTCGGGCGCAGCGGACCGTACGCGGCGCGGCCCGGCTACGACACGATCATCGAGGCGCTGGGCGGGCTGATGAGTATCACCGGCGAGCCGAAGGGGGAGCCGGTGAAGGTCGGCGTGGCGATCGTCGATATCGTCACCGGCTGCCTCGCCGCCTGGGGGATCAGCGCGGCGCTGGTCGAGCGCGAGCGCACCGGCGCGGGCCGGCGGGTGGAACTGTCGCTGCTCGATAGCGCCCTCGCACTGCTGGCGAATCAGGCGAGCAGCTACCTGATCGGCGGCGCGGCCCCGGCCCGCCACGGCAACGCCCACCCGACGATCGTCCCCTACCAGACCTTCCCGACCGCCGAGGGCGCGCTGATGGTGGCGGTCGGCACCGACGCGCAGTTCGCGCGCTTCTGCGTCGTCGTTGGCCTGCCCGAACTGGCGGTCGATCCGCGCTTCCACACCAATCGGGAGCGCGTGACCAATCGGGATGTCTTGGTGCCGCACCTGTCGGCGGCGCTCCTCGCTCGCAGCGCGGCGGAATGGAACGAGCGCTGCTGGGCGGCGGATATCCCGGTCTCGCCGGTGCTGGACCTCCCGGCGGCGTTCGCCGATCCGCAGGTCGTGGCGCGCGGCCTGGTGACCGAGATCACGCACCCTACCGCCGGGTCGGTGCCGCTCGTCGCCTCGCCGGTCCGCTTCACGGAGGAGACGCCGCAGCCGCAGCGCCACCCGCCGCTTCTGGGCGAGCACAGCGTCGAGGTGCTGACCGAGGCGGGCTTCAGCGCGGGCGAGATCGCGAGATGGCTGGCCGATGGGACGATTGTCGGGCGGGCGTGAAGGCGGCGGGTGGCGGGGAACCTCTCCCCGCAGCCCCCTCCCCGCGTCGGGGAGGGGGTGTCTCTTTCGTCGGTGATCGGCTGTCGGGTTAGATCAGGGTGTTGGCGGGGAATACGTTCTCACGCCCTCCTATTTTCCGATTAGCCGCCGCGTCGCCGCGAGTCACCCCCTCCCCGCGTCGGGGAGGGGGCCGGGGGGAGAGGTCAGCCCACTACATCTCGCCCACGAACGTCAGTGATGCTGAGACATCGGCCTGACCACTCTCCAAGACCTGTGCCCACCGGACAATCCCTTCCCGATCGATGACGAAGAGCGCCCGTTTGCCCGAGCCGCGCTCGGGACGCCAGAGGCCGTAGGCGCGGGTGACGTTGCCGTGCGGATGGAAGTCGGCCAGGAGGGGATAGGTGAGGCCGCCGAGCGAGTCGGCGAAGGCGATGTGCGACGGGACGTGATCGACGCTGATGCCCAGGACCTGGGCACCCGCCTCCTCGAAGCGCGCGTGCTCGCGCTCCAACTCGGCCAATTCATTCCTTCAACCACCGGTCCAATCGAGGACGTAGAAGGCTAGGACGACGATCTTCTGCCCGCGATACTGCGAGAGGGTAATCGTGCCGCCGGTCGTGGCGGGGAGGGTGAAATCGGGCGCTTCCTGCCCGACCTGCGGGGCGCGTGGCTCTTCCAAGTGGTGCCTCCAATTGAGTAGTGAGTCGTGAGTCGCGAGTCGTGGGATGCGATCGCTCCGCTGCGAACGTGCAATGTAGTATCTCACGACCCATGCCATCGGTGAAGCTCTGGCAGGGCCGACGCGCCGCCCGATCCCCAGCCCTGCCGCGAGCGCGAGCGAGCTGCGGGCGGTGCAGACCGTGCCGGTGGAATTGTCGAGAAATCGCATCCCCGCCCCGCCGCGAATTTGCGACCGTCGCCCGACGCTCTCACACGGCTGTCGCCCCCTACGGGTGCCGATGAAGGAGCCCCGCCGACAGGCTTGTGTCGGCGGGGCGTGCGCTCAGGCGCAGCCGTTCTCGCCCGCTTTCCAGCGGTTGAACGCCGGGGCATCTTCAGCGAGGGCGGCGCGGGTGCGGTACCAGTTCTCCGCCCAGGCCGCCGGATCGTGCAATACCGTCTCCGGGTGGGCGGCGCTGCGGGCGATGAAGCCCGCGGGGGCGAAGGCCGGACGGCCGGTCGGCTGGCCGATCGGCTGGTAGCGGAGGTCCATGCTGATCCGCACGTCGTCGTCGGTGACGTTATCGAGCGAGCTGTGGACGGTGCGCTGCGTCATCAGCAGGGCGCTGCCGGGATGCATCTCCACCGCGACCGCCTCCTGTGTGGCGACGAGGCTGTCGGGGATAGCGATCCCCAGCGGGCCGGGGCAGTGCGGCGTCAGACCGTCGCGGTGGCTCCCCGGCACGACCTGGAGGCAGCCGTTCGCGATCGTCGCCGGGGTCAGCGGCAGCCAGACGGTCAGGATCGAGGACTCGTCGGCCTCCGGCATGATCACGCCGTTGTCCTGGTGCCAGGGAATCTTGCTGACCAGCCCGTTGTGCGACCCCTGCGCCACGGCGCGCGCCGGCAGCTTGAAGCGAATATGTTGCACCGGGTTGGAGTAGATCTCCGGTCCGATCAGGTCCTCGGCCAGGTCGAGCATCCTCGGGTGCGCCAGTGTATTGAAGACCGCCGGGCCGACGTGGATCGGCGTATCGACCTTGATCCCCGACTGCGGCAGGCTGAAGTCGAAGTGCTGCGGAAAGTTCCGCCCGCTCTCGGCGCAGACGGCGACCAGGCGCTCGATCAGCGGCAGGCTGCCGTAGGTCGAGCCGATCGCGCCCTCGGCATGGAGTTTTTGCGCGATCCCGTCCAGCACCTCGGCATACTCGTCGAGGATCGGCTGAATATCCCGCGCCGGGTCCAGCAGATCCTCGACCAGCAGATACCCTTCCTCCTCGAATTGCTGCTTCTGCGCCGTTGTCAAGACTCGCATCGATCCCCTCCTCGCTCTTCGGGCCGGAACACCGCTCGCCCGCCCCAACCCTACCGCATCCGCCCGCTGCTGCCCATCACAAATTCGGTCGCGCATACTCCGCCCGCGCCGCCTCCGAGGGAATCATGCCGTGACCGGGCCGCTCGGGCGCGATCGCGTAGCCGCCGTCGAACCGCACCGGTTCGGTGACGAGTTGGTTGTAATCCTGGAACGAGTACTCGATCCAGTTCGCCTCCGGCAGCGCCGCCGCGAGGTGGACCCCGATCTCGAACATGGTATTGCCGAGCGAGACCGGCAGTCCATATTCGGCGGCGAGCCAGGCGGCGCGCAGCGTATCGCTGATGTTGCCGTGGACGTTGAGGTAATCGACCGCGCGCGCCTCCAGCAGCAGACGCTTGCCGCGCAAGTCGAGGTACTCGCCGCTATTGATGTGGCTGAACGGCACTTCCTGCGCCACGCGGGCCAGTCCCGCGAAATCGTCGCGCAGGCAGGGATCTTCGATCCAGTAGATCGCGAAACCGGCGTCGCGGTAGGCGTGCGCCCGGCGAATCGCCTCTTTCGGCGACCACGCCTCGTTCGCATCGACCATGATCGTCGCGTCCGGGCCGACCACCTCGGCCAGCAGCCCCAGGCGGTGGAGATCCCAGGCGAGGTCGGGGTGGCCGACCTTAATCTTGTGGGCGGCGAAGCCGAGCACCCGCGCCTCGGCGAAAAAAGTCTGGAACTCGTCGTCGGTCATGTGGTAGTCGAGGCCGCTGGCGTAGGCGCGGACACGGCCATCGGTGCCGCCGAGCAGCCGATAGAGGGGCAGCCCCAGTTCCTTCCCCTGCAAATCCCAGAGCGCCTGATCGACCGCCGCGCCGAACGGATTGGCGCGGATATTGCCGCCGCGCGGTCGGGCAATCCGGTGGGTCAGGGCGAACGGCACACCGCCTTTGAGCGTCGGGAAGACTTCGGTGGCGAAAACGCGCGTCAACTCCGCCTGGTCCGGCTGCGGGTGGGCCAGCGCGCCGAAGAAGCCGCTGCCGGTCTCGCCGCCGCTGGTAATCAATTCCAGGATGCCGATGTGGTGGGTGTCGAAGCGGACCTGCGAGTCGCCGATAGGTCGCGAACGCGGGTACTGGATGCGCGTGATCCGAAAATCCTCGATCGTCGTCGGCATAATCGCCCCTCATCCCTTTCATCGCTGACTGATACTTGCCCTCGTCGGACCGATTGTCCGATTGTGACTCCGGTGTAGTACGATAGGTGAGTAGGGTTTGCCCGTCAATGTGGTCCCCAACGCGGGGGGGCGGGACTGCTATAGGCGCAGTGGCGAAGTAGGCGGGTCGGCAATTGTCAGGCGTCAGCGTGGTGACGATAGAGCTCAGTCCCAAGATGTGTGCCGAGTCGCTGCCGACTGCCGACTGACAACTTTACCCGGAGGTGATGATGCGCATCGGCGTGGCGGGCGCGATCGTGCCGCGCGATCTGCGGGCGGTGGACGATCGGTTGGCGTCGAAGCTGTCGGGGTTGGGGATCGCGGGGGTCGGGACGCACTTTCAGGGCGATCCGGCGACGCTGACGCGCGAGGAGTTGCGGCGGGCGCGCGACGTCTTCGCGGCGCACGGGATCGCGATCGTCCAGTCGTGGGGCTGGCAGCAGCCCCTCGTCAGCGCGGATGAGACGACGCGGCGCGCGGCCGCGCGCACGCTCGGTCACGCGGTGCGGGTCGCGGCGGAACTGGGGGCGCAGTCGGTCCTCTCCGGCCCGGGCAGCCGCAACCCGCGCGGCCCCTGGCACCCGCACCGCGAGAATCACAGCGTGGGTGCGGAGGATGCGCTGGTGCGGAGCCTGCGTGAGGTCGCGAGCGCCTGCGAGGAATACGGCGTGCCGATCGCGCTCGAATGCCACGTCACCAGCACCCTCGACAGTCCGGCGCGCGTGCGGCAGGTCCTCGATCGCGTCGATTCGCCGTGGATCAAGGTGAGCCTCGACCCGGTCAACTTCATCGGCGACTTCCCGACCCTCTGGGACAACACGCCGCTGCTCAACGAACTGTTCGACCTCCTCGGCCCGGCGATCGCCGCCGCGCACATCAAGGATGTCTACGCCGAGGATCGGCTGGTTGTCCATATCAGCGAGACGGTGCCGGGCGATGGCGTCCTCGACTTCGCCACCTTCTTCCGGCGTTTCGAGGCGCTCCTGCCGGGCGGCTATGGTCTGGTGGAGCATCTGCCGGAGAGCCTGGTGCCGCAGGCGATCGCCCATGTGCGGCGGACATTGACGGAGCTGGGATTGCCGATCGGGGGGTGAGGTCTTAAGCAAGGAGGCGTCTTGGACCTCAGCGATAAAATCATCGTCGTCACCGGGGCGGCGCAGGGGATCGGCGAGGCGACGGCGCGGCTCTGCGCGGCGCGCGGCGCGACGGTCGTGCTGGTCGATCGGCAGGGCGAGGCGGTCGAGCGGATCGCCGTCGATATTCGCGCGACGGGCGGGCGGGCCGAGAGTGCGGCGGCCGATGTGCGCGACGAGGCGGCGGTCGCGGCGATCTTCGCGGGGGTGCGCGAGCGCCACGGGCGGCTCGACGCGCTGATCTGCGCGGCGGGAGTGTTGCGCGGCGCGTACGAGCAGCCGGAAGAGCTCTCGATCGACGATTGGGATCTCGTCCTCGACGTGAATGTGAAGGGGATCTTCCTCTGCGCCAAGTATGCCATCGCCCTGCTCGAAGCGAGCGGGCGCGGCGTCCTCATCCTGATCTCATCGGGCGGCGGCGTGCGCGGGCCGAGTTCATCCCTCGCCTACGGCGCGAGCAAGGCCGGGGTCCACGGCCTCGGCCTGACACTGGAAGGGCGGTTGGCCCCGCGCGGTATTCGGGTCAACATCGTCTGCCCCGGCCAGATCGCCACCGAGATGAAGCTGGGCGTGATCGCGGTCGAGGCCGAGCGGTCCGGTCGCGCGACCGCGCAGGCGCTCGACGAGGCGCGACAGACCCTCGGCACCGCCGACGGCGTGGCGAAGGTACTCGCCTTCCTGGCCTCGCCGGAAGCCGATTACGTGCGCGGCACCCTCTTCACCCGGTGACGGAATCCACTTGCGGAGGGACCGAGGAGGGGCGCGGGAATAATCCCGCGCCCCTCCGTTTGCCCACTAGACACGGCCTCCCTCGATCATCACATCGATCGTGCTCTGCAAGCCGTCGGGGTACTGCATCAACGCCTCGCGCGTTGATTTGAGATGCTCGGCCATGGCCTGACGGGCCGCCTCGGGGTCGCGCGCGGCAACGGCGGCGGCGATGGCGCGGTGCTGCTCCTGGGCGAGTTCGCGCTCCGGACCGGGAAGGTAATTGCGCCCGCTCTTCCGCTGCTGCCAGAGGATGCCGACGATCACCTCGGCGAGGATCGCCAGGACCGGGTTCTGGCTCGCCTCCGCCAGCAGGACGTGGAAGCGCGCGTCGGTCGTGGACCAGCGATCGGCGAGCCGCGCCTGCGCTTCCTCGCTGCCGTCGGACTCGCCATCGAGCGCGCGGGTGACGCTGTTGATCCGGCGCGTCTGGAGCGGGGTCGCCTGGGTCGCCGCCATCGCCGCGATCTCCGGCTCCAGCAGCATCCGGGTGTTGAGGATATCCTCGGCGCTGGCGTGCGCCCGGAAGAAGGCCAGCACCAGGGCGTCGCGCGCCGGGCTGGTCATATCCGAGGCGACGACCGCCCCCTGGCCCGAACTGGTGGCGATGATCCCGCGCGCGGCGAGCAGCTTGATCGCCTCGCGCACGACCGGGCGGCTGACGCCGTAGTGGTCCTGTAGTTCGCGCTCCGATGGCAGGACCGTCCCCGCTGGGAACTCCTCCGCGATGATCCGCTGGAGCAGACTTTGTGCCACCTGCACAGGCAGCGCGCTCGCCCGCCGTACCATACTCTTCCCGTCCTCTGCTCTCTCTCACACTTGCACAAGCATCGCCCCTATCCTACCACGTTCGTGATCGGATTGCGCGATCCGATGGCGCGAGCAAACAGTCCATGTCGGACAAGTCTGTCAGCGCTGGCACAGCGCGATTCAGGCCGATTCTTCCACGATGTACGCACTGAATCTGGGGGCGAGAGTCAGATAGCTGATGAGGAAAAAGGCGGCGAAGAGGGCGGACATCGCCAGTGGTCGTAGGTATCCCAGCGGATCGAGGAAGGGGCCGAGGAGGTCGCGCGCCAGGGCGAGCGGGTTGACGAGGAGGTCCCAGCTATTCCAGCGCCCGAAGCGCCCGAGGGACATCCCGACGCCGCAGAGCGCCGCCGTCAGGAGGACGAAGAGCCAGCTCGTCGCCCGCCCGAAGAAGTCGCCGACGATCCGCTGCCCGATCCCTAGCGACACCGCGCCAAGGCTAGAGCCGGTCCAGGCGAAGACCGCCATCATCACGATGTCGTACCAGAAGAGCCACTGCCCCTCCGGGTGGGCGCGGATGTGCATGAAGTCGGTGATGAGGTAGGGCGCGTTCGGTAGGAACGCCAGCCAGAGGATCGCAGTGGGCAGCAGCCGCCACGGGCGCGAGGCGTCGCGCAGGTGCAACCGATCGGCCCAGAGGCTCGCCGCGTAGGGCACCCAGGCGAGGAGGAGGTTCCAGGCGAACCAGGCGTAGCCCCAACTCCCTAGCCGCCCGATCCGCACGGCCAGGAGCGCGCAGGCGAGCGCGCTCGCCAGGGCGAGGGCGTAGAACGAGCGCCCGAGCAAGTAGCGGTGGAGCGGGCGGAAGCGGGCGAGAGGGTGGCCGACAAGCGACATGGCGCGATCCTCCAGCGACGAACAGGGCGGTCGTACCCGCTATAACGCGCCGGGTTGGGTCGCGGTTGCCGGCGCCAATCACCACCATGAGGCGGGCGAGATTGCGTGAGCCGCGTGGCAATGCGCGCCCAAAAAAACTTTGTCCCTCTCGGTGAGCGTCATTGTCGCATAGCGGTCGGGAGGGCACGTCGACCCTTTGGCCGGTGCTTTCGCGCGCCGCGATCCGCTATCGTAAGGATGTCCCCCGAGCAGTTTGGCGCGAGTGAGAGACGAGAGAGAGCCACGAGGAATGATGGGAGAGAGAACGGGATTGAACCACAGAGCGCACAGAGGACACGGAGATGGGGGGAGAGAGCGAGAAGGGCAGGGAGGGAAGTTGTTGATGCCGACGATCGAGCGCGACCGGCGGCGGGCGCTGGCGCACGTCCTCTGGATCGGCGGCCCGCCCGATGGCGGCAAGACCTCGATCGCGCAACTTCTGGCGCAGCGCCACGGGTTACAAACCTATCACTTCGACCGGTACGAGCCGGATCACTTCGCGCGGGCTGACCCGGAGCGCCACCCCGCCCTCCACGCCGTCCACCCCGATCGGCTGGATGCCGAGGCCCGCTGGCTCGGTCGCTCGCCCGAGGTGATGGCACGCGAGACGATCGCCTGTTGGACCGAGCGCGCCGTGATGGCCTTCGACGATCTCCTGGTCCTGCCCATGACGCCCCGGATCATCGCCGAGGGGCCGGGTTTCTTCCCCGTGACCATCGCCCCGCTGCTCGACGAGCCGCGCCGCGCGGTCTGGCTGGTGCCGACGGAACGGTTCAAGCGCGCGTCGGTCGCCCAGCGCGGCAAGCTGGCGGGGGTGCCGGTCAGCGACCCGGCGCGCGCCCGCGAGAACCTGATCGCGCGCGATCTGCTGCTGGGGCAGACGATCGAGGACGGGTGCCGTTCCCTGGGTCTGACCCTCCTGCGCGTGGACGGCACGCGCGATCTCGCGGCGATGGCCGAGCGGGTCGCGGCGCACTTCGGCCCGTTCCTTGAGTCGCCAGGGTGGGCGGGGCGATAGTTAATTCCCGCGATGCCCTGCGGCGGTCGCGGACTGCAATGGACTCGCCCGGATCTTACCGCGACCAGCGCAGGATGTCGCGGATCGGCTCGGCCGCCTCGAACCGCCGGCGCATATCGCCATCCGACAGCGTCCCGGTGATGCGCCGCACCGCTGCCCCGGCCTCGGCGGCGAGCGCGTCATCCCCATCCACAGCGAGTAATCCCGCCGCCGGGCGTAGGAAGAGCGCCGGGTCGCCGATCGAGCGGGCCAGGGCGACGCCTCGGCGCAGGTCAGCGATCGCGTCAGTCGTGCGGTCAAGCGCGAGCAGCGCTTGCGCGGGTACTGCTGCCGAGCACCTCATACTTGAGTCGTCGGCGGGCGCGACTCCGCTCGATCGCGTCGTCCGACCATCGGAGCGCCGCCTCCCAATCGCCGCGCGCCAGGGCGATCTCCGCCCGTGCCTCGGCCAGGCGAAGCCCCCAGACCCAGCCGTGCCAGCCGGCCACCCCCTCGACCGCCGTTGCCACCTCCCCGATCAGCCCCTCGGCCCGACCCACATCCTGCCGCCGCGCGAAGTTCAGGAGCAGGTCGATCCCAGCGCTCACGGCGGGGGGGGCGAAGCCGAGCGAGCGGGCGAGTTCGCGCGCCTCCTCCGCGAGCGCTTCATTGCCCGCCAGATCCCACAGGTCGAGGTGGAAACCGGCCGAGAAGGCGATGGCGCGCGCGAGCAGGGTGTCGATCGCGTACTGGCGGCCCAACCGCCGCGCCTCCGCGAACACCCCCAGCGCCTCGTCGTAGCGGCCCTGCCCGGCGAGGGCGACGCCCAGGTGCGACAGCGAGAACATCGCCGCCGTGGTGTGGTTCGCCTCCCGCGCGGCCCGGACGCCCTCGTCGCCACGTTGCGTCGCGTCCTCGAAGCGCCCGAGCCCGTACAGCGAGAGGGAGAAGTAGGGGTAGAGCGGCGCGGGGGGCGCGATGCCGAGTGCGTCGCCGTGCCCCAGGACGCGCTCATACTGCGCGACGCACGCGGCGACATCGCCATCGGCACCCATGGCGGCGGCCAGCCAGCCGCTCGCCACCGTCTCCAGGTCGCCCCGCCCGACGGTTTTCGCCAGCGCGAGGGCCTCATTCGCCCACCGGCGCACGCTGGCCACGTCTAGGGCGTGTCCTCAGATGAGGACGATGACGGTCGCGGCCAGATAGACGGCGGCGAGGAAGTTGCGGGCGGTCTCGTCGTAACGCGTGGCAATCGCGCGGAATTGTCTCAGATTGCAGGAGGAATTCGCGATCAGGTGGCGTGCCGCGTACCAATCGCGGTCGTACTCGCGCTGCTCCGTGCGGTTGCGCCTGGGCGGGATGACCGCGTCTTTCCCCGCCGCGCGGAGCGGGGCCCGCACGCGCGCCTC
>CADCWN010000064.1 GCA_902806415.1 uncultured Thermomicrobiales bacterium
CTCCGCCGGCGCCCCGAAGGGCTTTCCCCGGCCGCCCCACCGGCGACCGGACGCACGCGGTATCAGCCCCGGTTTCCCGGGGTTGTCCCCCACCGGCGGGCAGGTCGGTCACGCGCTACTCACCCGTCCGCCGCTGACCGCCCCCGAAAGGGCGGCCCGCCCGACTTGCATGCGTTAGGCACGCCGCCAGCGTTGTTCCTGAGCCAGGATCAAAC
This sequence comes from uncultured Thermomicrobiales bacterium, assembly GCA_902806415.1. Lineage (GTDB taxonomy): Bacteria > Chloroflexota > Chloroflexia > Thermomicrobiales > CADCWN01 > CADCWN01. The sequence continues at coordinate 216 of CADCWN010000064.1, forward strand.
TCGCTGACAGATTCGGTGCGAGAGACTCGCCCTCGCAACCTACTGACTTGCTTGGTATTGTGTGCGAAACAGAGAGTTGTTCGCCGGGTTGAGGCCCGCAAGCCACCCGACGCTCCATATTCGCGCCTACCTACGTGTACCTCGCCAGACCCACCGAAATGGGTTGGCGGTACACGCACCACGCTTCACCTGTCAACGTACCCTGTTTACAATCGAGACACAGTTACGCCGCCTATTTATGGCGGCGAGGACTCCGAGTGCTTCACGGTTTTCCCGTTATGCGGCTCGTCAGTCCGACACTGCACGTCTCCATTGTCTGTGTCTGCCGTCGGCCTTTGCTCCCGGCGAAACGGCCCCGCTCTCGGGGGCGAAGTACAGATTACCAGAAGTCTCAGGTCCCTGTCAAGGGTCCGGGCGATTTTCGTATCGCCCTGTTTTTTCGACCTCCGGCGGCTTCAGGCTTTCACCCTGCGCCGTTCCCCGTACCGGACGCAAAGTATACACAGCCCCACGAGTCCGTGCAAGGGTGCGTATTCACACACCGAGAACGCTATCGCGGCGGGGACGGCGAGGCCGAGGCGACGCTGGCGAGCGGGGCGCAGTGGGCTAAGGGAGCGTGCTGACGGCGATGGGACCAGTGGCGGGCTGGCGCAACTCGGCAACGCGATCACCGAGGAGATTCAGAAAAGCCTGGTGAGGGGAATCCCTATCCAATGCAGCATTTCGAGCGCGAGGAGTACGGCCCACGAGCCGATGAAATGCCGCGAGGGGTGACGGTAAGGCGGCGCTCAGTACCCGCCATCGCGGAGTGCGCGGGCCAGTTCTGCAGCGTCGCGCTCGACACGGTCGTGCGCCGCGCGCAACGCCTCGTCGAAGGTGGCGTAGCGTCCCTCGTCCGCTAGGTCGCCGAAGCGCACCGACCAGCTTCCGTTCACGTCGTCGGCCAGTCGCTGCACGGTCAACGGGAATTCCTGCCCGCCGACCGTGACGAGCGCCGCGACGACCGGCTGCTCGTCGCGCGGTTCTTCCGGGTGGTGATACGTGATCGCGGGCGATCGTCCCCCGGCCTCGCCCCGCGCCCCGTGGTCGCTCCCCATCATCCCCTCACATTCTTCACTCGCGCCCATATCGTGCCTACGTCGAACGGGCCTCGTTCGCGCGATACCGTTCGCAACTCCCGCACCAGCATTCGCGGGCGCTGCTCGCGCCCTACCGCGACTTTTCGAGAGTCGCTCCCCTCGATGCCACCCGCCAAAAAACTCGCCCCAGCACCCCCCTATTGGGCGGACCCCCGACACATAGGCGCGACCGATCAGGCTTTCGGCCCGGTGTACACGATCTCCAGCAGGATTCGATCGGGGGAGGTGAACATCACTTGATAGTAGGTCTGCCCCGCATCGCCGCTGAACTCGGGGCGATGACGGGGCGTCTCGAAGAGTAGCTCCACACCATGCTCCCGTAGATAGGTCGCGGCGGCGTTCACGTCGGCCTGGGTTGCGGTGCCGATGGCGAGATGATTCATCCCCGGCCCATCATAGTCGTTGGTCACCTCCTTGACCTGACCGACGAACCAGAGGCTCGTACCATGCTTATCCACCACCGCGAGCATCCCGTCGCCATCGTGAAGCGTCTGCCAGCCGAGGAAGGTGAATAAACTTCCATAGTGCTCCGTTACTCGTGATTCGTAGGGTAGAGGCGCTGGAGTTTGATGCGGGCGTCGGCGGTGGTGAAGCGCCACCGGATGGGTCGGGCGTCAGCGTTGCGGCGGTCCTGCCAAGCGGTGACCTCGGCCTGGAGGGCGGCGTGGTCCGGTACGCGACGGTCGAGGCACTGGCGGCGTAGCACGCTCAGCTCGATCTCGGCCATGTTGAGCCAGCTCCCGTGCTTGGGCGTGTGGTGGATCTCGAGCTTATCGGCGAGCCGTTTGGCCTCCTCAGCCGGGAAGGCCTCGTAGAGCGAGGCCGGGCCGTGGGTGTTCAGGTTGTCCATGACGAGCACGATGCGCTCGGCGTCGGGGTAGCGGACGTCGACCAGCGCCTTGATCTGGTGCGCCCAGTCGACGCGCGTGCGCCGCGCGGTCACGTCCGCCCAGCGCTGGCCGCCCAACGGCGCGCAGAAGAGGAATACGTTGACCACGCCGCCGCGCTCGTATTCGTAGTCCTCGCGCGCCGGGTGGCCAGGCCGGAGTGGCAGGGGAGGGCGCGTGTCGCGCAGTAACTGGGTGCTGATCTCATCCATGCAGACCTGCGGGCGGCTGGGATCGTAGGGGCGGGTGTAGACGTCCAGCACGTCCTCCATGTGCCAGACAAAGTCGGCGTTGGCCTGCGGCGGGATACTCCACTGGCGCTTCCGCCACGGCTTCAGATCGTTTTTTTCAGAATCCGGCGCACGGTCTGGTACGAAACCTCCTCGGCGATCTCCAACTCGATGAGCTTGTCGGCCAGGAGGCGCAGCGACCAGCGCTTGCGGCCGACGGGTGGTGCGCCGCAGGCGACCGCCACCAGCCGCGCCTCCTGGGCCCCATCCAGCTTGCGCTCGTAGTCCCGACGGGGAGGCCGCCGATCAAGGGCCGCCTCCAGGCCCTGCTCGACGTACTGCTTGCGGATCCTTGACACGGTCGGCTGGCTCACCTCGACCGCCGCGGCGATCGCGTCATCCACCCAGGCGGGGCCGTCGGCGCCCTGGTCGGCCTTGAGCAGGACGCGGGC
>CADCWN010000065.1 GCA_902806415.1 uncultured Thermomicrobiales bacterium
GCAGAAATGCGAGTCGTGCCAGGGGCAGCGGACCTCGTCGCCGACGATCTCACCCTCATTGAGCGGGCCACCGGCGTGTGTACACCAGTTCTGTACCGCGTGGATCGTCTCGCCACGCCGCAGGAGCAGGACCGGCACGCGGCCCGCCTCGGCGACGATCGGCTTCCCTTGGGGGAGGTCGGCGCTCGCCAGCACGTCAACAAACTCGTTCGGCGGCTTCGGATAGAGGGTGTGCGGGACGTTTACTCCGAGGGTGTAGACCAACTCGCCGCCTAGCATCCCTCCCAGGGTGACCGCGCCGAAGCCGAGCGCGCCGCACAAGCGCGCGAGCCCGCGCCGATCCGCCAAGCGCAGTCCGAACGAGGCTCCATAAAGGGCCAGCGCCACGCTGTTCGTGATCGCGTGGGCGATCCCGACGCGACGTTGCTGATCGTAAGTGTCGGTCCAGTCGGCGAGACCGGTGATCGCGCTGGGCAGCGCGCCGAGGATCCCCAGCGCGACGGCGGCGTCGGCGCTGCGCGCCCACTCTTCCGGGCGCTCCGCGCGCGTTTCGAGTAGGTCGAGGACCAGCGCGGTCGTCCACGCGCCGATCGGGACGGCGATCAGCGCCGGATGAATGCGATGGCGCAAGGGCGTACCGTTGAGCCAGCTTTTCAACGTTTTCGTCGCCCCGTTCGCGCCGAAGACGGTGTTCGCGGCGCGCTGGACCGGCTCCGCGATCACGTCAAGCCAGGGCATCTCCTCGATCGGCGTGCTGATCGTCTTTGCCTGTTGCGTCATCTTGCCCTCTCAGTGGTTGCGGTGAAGAGTCGTCGGTGGTCGCGGTCGCGCACCGGTGTCGCCCTGGCCCTATCCGGCATTCGCACACCCCATGCCCGCACCGTGCACGGGGGCAGCATGGATCAGTTCTTGCGCTATCGCGGATAGCGATCGGGCCTCGCTCCGGTGTGGCCGCCGGGTAGGAGAAAAGCGATCAACCGCGCTGTGCCCGGTCCGCTGGATGGACGCGCACAGTATGGTAGGGGGAATACAGCGCATGGCAGGGACAACGAATGTCGCGACCGGGAACGCCGTCGCCGCCGCCGATGCGCGGCAAAACCCGCTCGTCGCCCTCGCGGCGGAGGGGCAGAGTATCTGGCTCGACTACATCACCAGGGATCTCGTCCGTGGAGGAGAGCTCAAGCGGCTGATCGAGGAGGATGGCCTGCGCGGGCTGACCTCGAACCCGACGATCTTCGAGAAGGCGATCGGCGCGGGCGACGCCTACGACGCCCAGATCAAGGGGCTGGTCGCGCAGGACAAGAGCGCCCTGGACATCTTCGAGACGGTCGCCGCGACCGATGTGCGCGAGGCGTGCGACCTCTTCCTGCCGGTCTACGAGCAGACCGAGGGGCGCGACGGCTTCGTCTCGCTCGAAGTATCGCCCCTCCTGGCGCACGATGCGGACGCGACGATCGAGGAAGGGCGGCGGCTCTGGCAGGCGGTCGACCGACCGAATCTGCTGATCAAGGTGCCGGGGACGGCGGCGGGTGTCGCCGCCGTGCGGGCGCTGCTGCGCGAGGGGATCAGCGTCAACGTGACCCTGCTCTTTTCCTTGGAGAGCCACGAGCGCGTGATGTGGGCGTACATCGAGGCGCTGGAAGAGCGCGCGCAGGCCGGTGAGGCGATCGATCGTGTCGCCTCGGTCGCCTCGTTCTTTGTCAGCCGCGTCGATACGCTGATCGATAAGCAACTGGCCGAGCGGGGGGGCGAGGCGGGCGACTTGCAGGGGAAGGTCGCGATCGCCAATGCGAAGCTCGCCTATGCCCGCTTCCAGGAAATATTCGGCGGCGAACGTTTCGGGGCGCTCGCCGCGAGGGGCGCCCGGCCTCAACGACCGCTCTGGGCCAGCACCGGCACGAAGAACAGCGCCTACAGCGATGTCGTCTACGTCGAGTCGCTGATCGGCCCCGATACCGTCAACACGCTGCCCGTCGCCACCCTCGATGCCTTCCGCGATCACGGCGTGGCGCGGCGGACGATCGATGAGGGCGTGGATGACGCCCGCGCGGTGATGGAGCGCCTCCGGCAGATGGGGATCGACATCGACGCCGCGACGCGGCAGCTGGAGCAGGAAGGGGTGGCCCTCTTCGCCAAGTCGTTCGAGGATCTATTGGCCGGCGTCGAGAGCAAGCGGGAAGCACTGGCGGGGGAGCAGGTCCATCCCGATGACCCGCAGGATATCCAGCGCGCCTCGGAAGAGTCGTTCCCGGCCAGCGATCCGCCGGGATATACGCCAGCTGCCGCCCCGAAGCAGAATGGAGCGCAATAATGGCGACGAACCCCCCGCCGAGCCAGGATCGATACGAGGGCGGGCGCGACGACACGCCCCAGCGGACCGAGTATAGCGGCGAGCGCGGGAGCCAGGCCGCCGCCGAGCGCAACACCCCGCTGCACGTCGATGACCCGGTCATCTCCGCCGCGACCTCGCCGGACGGCACCTCGGAGTCGGGCCAGTCGTACAACCCCGGCACGGTGCAGACCGGCGGTACCATGGCGCGGGCCGTCATCGGCCTCCTCGTCGTCCTCATCCTGGTTATCCTGTTCGTCGTACTCTTCACCATGCGTTAAGCCGCGTTGCCAATAGGGGTTCGGTCGATTGGCGCGGCGAGTGTGCTTAGGTCACACTCGCCGCGCCATCGTTGTGTCGGGCGATAGCCCTTTGGTGTTCTGTCGCCCTCCCGGTATAATACCGACGTAGGGGAACACGGAGGGTCGCGATTGGGGCGAGCGGAGGGAGCGACAGGGTGAGTGCGACGCGCGAACTGCTCGAAGTGCAGATCGACGGATCACAGGTAATCGTTGGCGTCTTCGCGAGCGCGCAGGAGGCGGAGCGCGCGCGCGGTATGCTCGGGGCCGATGGCTTTGACTTGCAAGGCGTCAACATCGTGGCGAAGAGCCGGGAAGAAGCCGAGGAGATCGCGCCGAATCAGGGGTCATCGAATAATCAGGCGCTCGCCGAGCCGGAGGCGGACCGGATGCAGGGCCAAGTGGCTGTGGGTACATCCAATGACAGCGATTCGCGGATCAACCTCGGCACTGGCGTCGGCGTGCTGACTGGGGCGGCCGGTGGCGCGGTGGCCGGTTTGGCCCTCCTTGAGGTTCCCGGCCTCGGCTCGCTCTTCGCGGGCAGCACGATCCTGGCGATGGTCGTCTCCGGGCTGATCGGGGCGGTCCTCGGCGCTTGGGGTGGCTCGATGGCGGGGATCCAGGTCCCCGAGGAAGATGTCAGCTATTTCACCGGCGAATTGGGGACCGGTGCCTACCTTGTCGCCGTGCGGACAAACCGGATCGACGAGGCGCTCGACGTCCTGCGGGATGCCGGCGCACGCAACCTGAGCGAGTACGAAGGTCACTAAGCACACCGATGGGCGATGACGGCGAGGGGCTTCGGGTGTACTCACCCGAAGCCCCTCGTCAGCACTATTGATTCAATCGCCCGCTAGGACTGCGTGGCCTTGCCCCCGCCGCGCTCAATTTCGCCGCGCCAGCCGCCGGTTTCGTGGCCGCGCGCCTCGATGAACTCCTTGAACCGCTGCATATCGCCCTCGATCTGCTTCTGCGGTATCCCCAGGGCGCTCCCGACATTCTCGACCACCCCTTCGGGCTCAAAATCGAGCTGGAGCATGACGCGCGTAGTCTCCGGGTCGATGTAATGGAAGGTGACGACACCGGCATTGGTCGCGCCACTCGTGCTGGTCCAGGCGATCCGCTGATCCGGCGTCTGCTCGGTGATCACCGCGTCCCACTGCTCTTCCTTGCCGGCGAGGGAGGCGTGCCAGTGGAGACGCTTCTCATCGAGCTGCTGCACCTTGCTGACCTTGTCCATGAAGCGCGGGAATTCCTCGAACTGCGTCCACTGATTGTAGACGGGGCGGATCGGAGCCTTCACATCGATCGAGTGCTCAACGCGAGCCATCATTCACTCCTTCGCCGCTCTCCAGCGGCAACTAGCGATTCTGTGATAGGGAGAGCAAAGTTGACTATTGCCCTAACACGCTCTCGATGATAGTCGGGAGTTGTGAACATACCGGTAAAATTTCGCCGCCAGTACGTTACAGTAGGTGAACACTCTTTGCAGCGAAATTGCAGTTATTTTGCATCGGCTTATGGCGTCGCTATTACCGCCGCATCAATGCGTCGGAACAAACCGATACCCGATCCCCCAAACTGTCTGAATATAGCGCGGCTGCTCGGCGTCGTCGCGCAACTTCTGACGTAAGCGCCGGATGAAAACCTTGATGTAATGGATGTCATTCACATATTCCGGTCCCCAGACACGCTCCAGCAGGAGTTGATGTGGCAGCGCGGTCCCGGCATGGCGCACCAGTTCTTCCAGCAGGCGGTACTCGGTCGCGGTGAGCGGGATGACCTCCCCCTCCAGGCGCACCTCGTGGGTGGCGAAATTAATGCTCAATTGGTCGAGCGCGAAGTCGGCCTCCCCCTCGGCGGAGGGCTTGGCCGCGCGGCGGAGGAGCGCACGCAGGCGAGCGAGTAGTTCGAGATGATCGAATGGCTTCGTGAGGTAATCATCGGCACCGAGATCGAGTGCGCGCACTTTGTCGACGGTCGCCTCGCGCGCCGTCAGCATCAGGATCGGGACGCCCGAGTGCTGACGGATACGCTGACAGACCTCGAAGCCGTTGGGCGGGGGCATCGAAACATCGAGGATCACGAGGTCGGGCGACTCCTCGCGGAAAAGCCGGAGCGCCTCCTGTCCATCGGTGGCGATGAGCACCTGGCAATCCGGCCAATTCATCCGCGCCGAGAAGGAGACGATCTCGGCCACATCCGCATCGTCTTCCGCGATCAAGAGCTTGGGCGCCATCCCGCTTTCCCCCTCGTCCCCGCTGTACCCACCCCGAGTCGGTGAACGCTATTCCTGCGTCGCTCTGACGATTGCGGCAACTCGGCTGCACGCTCACCGCCGCTACCCGCCCATCGAGGCGAGCCACCCGGCGAGTATTGCGCGGCGCTCGACCGACCTACCAGCTCGGTTGGTCGTGCTCCGATGAGGCGCGGTGGCACCCCAATACCGGCACAACGGCGCGCTATGATACCACAGCCCCGGATAACGCCGGACGCCTGGGCTCGGGAGATATGCGCTTCCCCCGCACTAGCACTCGTCGGCATTGCGCGTTCGTGTACACCGCGACTCGATCGAGTCGCGGCGGAAGGGGACAACGCAGTTTTCATTCCGTGACAAAGGCACGACCCGACCGCGCGCTGCCTATGTCAGCCCGCTGAGTCCCGACCGGCGCTACCCGTTCGATTGCAAGGTGGAGAAGGGGTGCACGAACGCCCGAGCGCCAGCGCGACGCGACGCTCGTTAATTCCCCGTCATCTCCCGCATGGGTCGCCCATCTGTGCCAGACTTGGACTCGTTATTCGCGACCGTCGCCTCATCGGAGAGGCGGGTCAGTATGGAAGGTGCCAGCGCCGATCCGCTCTCCCATCCCGCGCGTGCATCACCCCCGGCGGTCGGGTCGGCGCGAGGCAGGAGGCTATTCGCGCCGATGGTGAGGCGGGCGGTCAATCCTGGCAGGAGAGCGTTGGCGATGGCCGCCGCGCGGGCTTGCCAGGTGATCGTCAGTTCCGGGTCACCCCGGCGACAGGCTTCCACGATCTGGCGTGCGGCCCGACCCGCGTCGATCGAGGTCACCCGCAAGGAATCCACGATCGCGAACCAGCGATATTCCTCGCGGTGTTTCCCCTTGAAGAGCGCATTCGGCGGCGACCCGGTGCGCATGATGCCGGGGCTGACGGTGGTGACATGGATCCGCTCCTGTGCCAGTTCAGAGCGCAACGCATCCGAGAGGCCGACGAGCGCGAATTTGCTGGCCGAGTACGGGGCGAGGTGGGGCACCGCGATCCGACCGCCCACCGAGGCGATATTCACGATCCGCCCACCGCCCTGCCGCCGCATGATCGGTAGGGCTGCCTGGATCGTGTGGAACGGACCCCAGAAGTGGATAGCGAGCGCCTCGCCGAAGTCATCGGCGGTCATCTCGGCGAGCGGCCCGACCTTGATCAATCCCGCGTTGTTGATCAACACATCGAGTTGGCCGTAGGTCTCGACGACGCGCGCGATCGCCCCTTTGACCGTCGGGCGATCGCCGACATCGCACGGGATGACCAGCACTTCCGCGCCGCGTGCCGCCAACTCTCCTCGCGCGCGTTCGAGGGTTTGCGCATCCCGCGCCAGGAGGGCGAGGCGGGCTCCCTCAGCGGCGAAGATCCGCGCCAGCACCAGCCCAAGCCCGCGCGAACCCCCGGTGATCACGACGACACGCCCACGGAAATCGAATGCGGGTGGTTTCCCCGCACGGCGTTGCCAGGTCCACAGGGCGGCACCACCAAGTGCCGCTATCCCCGCCCATCGTCGTCGCGCCATATCCCCTGTCCTTCCATATGTCTGGTGAGCCGCGCATGGATGATCGCCGCGCCAGATCTTCTGCACTCCTGTAGGTTAATCGCGACACCTCAATATGCCGGTAAACGCGACAGCAATGGAAGTGAATATCCGTAGACGCCCGAGAATTATCGATGCAAGCGATGGATATGCGCCTGTTAAAAGGAGATGCCGACGACCATCGGGGTGGTCGTCGGCAGATCGCGCTTCGCGCGGGTGTTGCGCTCAGTAGTCGCTCTCGGGATCCCGGTCATCGTCGAGCCCCTCGGGACGCCCGCCCGAGGGGGCGGCCCCGAGGGTGGCCGCGGGCGGTGTCTCCAGCGTCGAGGGCGGCTCCTCATCGAGGTTCGACATGCGCAGTTCGCCCTCGTAGATCGCCCCTTCCTGAATGACGAGCGAAGCGGTGGCGACCCGGCCTGAGACGCGACCGGTGGGCAAAATTTGGAGTTTCCCCTGGCAGAGGATCTCGCCGGTCAGCCCCCCCGCGACGGTGATATTCGCGGAGACGACCCGCGCATCGACCTGGCCGCCCTCCTCGATGTACAAGGTGCCGTCGCAGTAGACTTCACCCTTGGCTTGCCCCTCGACGCGTAAGTTGCGCGCTGTTCGTAGCACGCCATCGAAGGCGGAACTGCGATCGATGATACTTTCCTCGCCATCGGCGGCGCTCTCCGGGAAGGCTATGCCACCGCGCATCGGGGTCCCTGACGACATCGTTCCCCCCTCTATCAAGTAACAGTAGCGCGTGCCGCGCGCGTCTCCTCCGTCCGACCCCCTCGCACGCAGATGTGGATCGCGATTCTAGCGCACTCGCTGCAAAGTCGGGCGGTTGTCCCCATTCGTGCCAGCATCGTCACCCGGCGCGCGCATCCGCACCTGGCCACCCAGGGACGCCCCTTCGTGGACGACGAAACGCCCGGCATCGATCTGGCCGGATACGCGGCCTGACGGCAGCACCTCCAGGCGCTCGCGGCAATTGATCTGCCCATTAAGCTGCCCGGCGACGATGATCGAGGCGGCGCGCACCGTCGCTTCCACCCGAGCGTCGGCGGCGATGTATAACTCCTGCTCGGTGACGATCTGGCCCTCGTAGTCCCCTTCGATCCGGATCGGGGCGGTGGAGCGCAGTGTCCCGCGCCAGGTGGTGTCGTGCGCGATCGTTGTCGCGATCGGGCCGGATGCCGGTGCCGCGTCGGGTTCCCAGGTGTCTTGCTCGACATCCTCGGTCGTGGTCGGGGGTACCGCCGAGTTCGTGCCCCGCTCCTGCCGAGGTGTGCCGAGGAACGAGTATTCGGCCTCGCGTCCCAGCGGCTCACGACTCAGCGGCTCATACGAGGAGGGCGGCGGGCTGTACGGCTCGTTTGTGGGACTGCTCGACGATGGCGCGCGATACGGTGCCGCCTCGGTTGTTTCGTCGGTCGCCTCGCCCTCCTCCTGCTCGATCCGCTGCCGGATCGCCTCGCGCATCCGTCGCAGACCCTCGTTATCGAGCCTGCTGTCCTTATCGCGCCGGAACATCGGACTCTCCTTGTGCCTGGTCTTTCGCCTGCCGCCCGAGCGCGGCGTTTGTGCGATCGTCTCCCCGGACTGCCGGATTCGGCGTGTCGGGGGTACCTTCCCGCGTCGGTGGGGACTACCAGCCCATTCGCGGGATGTGATTTGCCCGCATTGTCAATTACATACTAACACAGCCACCCCGAAATGCAAGACGAAATGTTGCGAACGTACGAGTGTATCCGCCCTTGCAACCTCTCGACCCTGCCGTTAGACTCACCGGGCAATCGTGCCATCCGGGCAAAAGACTCACCCAAGAGCAGGAGGCGGGTATGCGGCGATCGATCGGTTTGGCGGCGGCGTGCTGGTGGCTAGTCCTGGCGTTGGGCGCACTCGGCATCGGGGTACGAGATACGGCTCCCACGCCCGGTGGCGCGGTCCTCTGCCTGCTGCTCATCCTCGCCCCGACGGCCCTCGCCTTGCCCGCTGGTCGCGCCCTGCTGATTCCACTCTGGGCGCTCGAAACGATTGTCGCCTGGGCGCTCCTCGGCGCGCTGCTGATGCTCGTCGATCCGATCGCTCTCGGTCGCGGTCTGGCCTTCCTGCTGCTCCTGCCCGCCGCCTTCGGTGCGCTCGCCTCGCCCTCCTTACTCCTTGCCGCCTGGTTCGCACCGTCTCGCGCGGGCGCGATCCGTCGCCGGGGCTACCTCTGCGCCGCCCTGCCGGTCGGGCTGCTCCTGCTCCGGGCGCTCGACGCCCTCGGAGTCTTGACGGCGCTCCTCTTCTGCCTGCTCTCCTTCCTGACGGCCCTCCTCATCTGGTCGATCCAGCGCCAGTCCGGCACCGAGGCCGGTATGGGGGCCGACCCCGCCACGAGCGACGTTGTCACGGCACCCCTGCCTCAATCTGCCGCACTCTCGTCTCCCGCCTCGGCGGTGTTGAGCCGCCCCGTCATCGCGCTCGGCGCGCGGGGGCGGCTCGACTAGGCCCGGGCGTGGCGAGCCGCCCGCAACTTCCGAGACGCACCGCGCGTATGTAGGGTGACAGATAGGCCGCGTCCCGGTACTCGTCGGGGCGCGGCATTTCACGGCTCGGGCGGGGGCGTACCCGCTCGACGGATGACGATGCGGTGTGGTGATGTGATGGCCGTCGGCTGCCGAACCTGCGGGACGCTTAACCCCGATCGCTCGACGCGCTGCCAGTATTGCGGTGCCGACCTCCCGGCGACGCCGGCCTACCGCGATCCGTTCGTGCGGCAGCGCCCGGGGCCGCAAGTGCTGGCCCCCTATTCGCCGCAAGCGGCGCGCGCGGCGACCTATCCGTCAGTCGGTGCCGTGAAAGACCCTGCGGCAGGCTTGCTGATCGAACTCCTTCCCGGGTTCTTCGGTTTCCTGGGGATCGGCCATCTCTGGGCGGGCGAGACCCTCCTGGGGATCGCGCTCCTCCTGGGTTATTGGGCGTTCTGGAGTATCGTCGCCGTGGTGACGATCGCCAGCTTCGGGCTGTTGCTCTGCTTCCTGCCGTTCTTCATCCTGCTCTACTTCGCCGCGCCGATCGTCTCCGCCCTCGTCCTGCGGCGCCGACTGCGGGCGCGGCAGGCGCTCGCTGCGAATCCGTACCCCGCGTATCCGTACTGAAGCGCCGTGCCGTGTATACTCGCGCCGATGGTGGGCTGAGCGAGAGGAGCGGCGATGGTGGCGCGCGGGAATTTGCTGGTCGGGCAATCGGGCGGGGCGACGGCGGTGATCAACGCCAGCCTGGTGGGGGTGATCGGGGCGGCGAGCAGCGCACCCGCGATCGGATCGATCGTCGGGATGCGGCACGGGATCGAGGGGCTGTTGCGCGAGGATCTGATCGATCTCGGGCGGCAATCGGCGGCGACCCTCGCGCGGCTGCGCCACACCCCCTCCGCCGTGCTCGGCACCGGGCGGCACAAGCTCGGGGCCGACGATCTCGACCGCGCCCTCGCGCTCTTCCGGCGGCACAACATCCGCTCCTTCATCTACATCGGGGGCAACGACTCCGCCGATACCGCGCACCGGCTGCATGAGCGCGCCAGCGTGAGTGGCTACGACTTGCGCGTGATCGCTGTCCCCAAGACGATCGACAACGATCTGCCGCACACCGATCACTGCCCCGGCTACGGCTCGATCGCGCGCTACCTGGCTCTCGCGACGCGCGATGCCGGGCGGGACACCGAGGCGAGCCCGCAGCTCTACCCGGTCAAGGTGATCGAGGTGATGGGGCGCAACGCGGGGTGGGTCGCCGCCGCCTGCGCCCTCGCCCGCGAGGAGGGGCGCGACGCGCCGCAGCTGATCTTCCTGCCCGAGCGCCCGCCGACATCGTTCGCCGCGCTGCTCGACGAGATCGGCGCGGCGGTGCGCGAGCAGGGCTTCTGCGTGGCGATCGTGCCGGAGACGCTGCGCGATGCCGCCGGTCGGCCGCTCGGCGGCGGCGAGCGCGGCTTTGTGGATGCGTTCGGCCACGCCTATCACCCCGGCGTCGCGCCGCTGCTGGCGGAGCGGATCAAGGGGGAACTGGGCCTGCGCGCCCGCTACGATAAGCCGGGGACGATGGCCCGGATGTCGATCCTGGCCGCCTCAACGACCGATCTGGCGGAGGCGGAGGAGGCCGGTCGCGAGGCGGTGCGGCGCGCAACAGCGGACGAATCGGACCTGATGATCACGCTCGACCGCGTCGCCGACGCGCCGTACCGGATCACTTACGGCGCGGTCGCGCTCGAGCGGATCGCCAACACCGAGCGCCTGCTCCCGGACGAATATATCGGGGCGGATGGGCGCTCGATCACCGATGCCTTCCGTCGCTACGCCCTCCCGCTGCTGGGCGACCCGTTGCCGCCCTACGCCCGGCTCGTAGAAAAAGCGTGGCCTGACGCGGGAAACGCGGCGATCGAGCGATGATATGTCCGAGGGCGACAGGGTCTGCGCCGCGTTGACACAGCGAGGTAGCGGCGCGTATACTCCCTATTCGCCCCGCCGCGATTCGCGACGAGGCAGTATCATGCCCGATTGCGTCTCTACGGCCCGTGGGCGGCGCAGTGTGATCATAGCTAGGATCGCTCCGTCGCGGCGCGGTTGCCGCAGCAGATAAATGAAGAGAGGTAGGGGAGTACCGTGGTCAAGCGCACCTGGCAACCCAAGCGTCGGCCCCGTCTGCGGAAGCACGGGTTCATGACGCGGATGTTCAGCAAGAGCGGGCGTGACGTGCTGGCACGACGTCGCTTGAAGGGTCGGCACGTGCTGACCGTGAGCGAGCAGCGCACCGGCAAGGCGATGAAGAAGGGGCTGGCCCGCCACTAGGATGGCCGCGGGGTGTTCGCCGGGGTCGGGGACGATCTAGACCCGGTCCCGCCCTCCCCGCGCCCGCTCCGCCGTGCGGTCGAACCGATGGAACGCCGTCTCCGTCTGCGCGCCGAAGCCGATTTCGCCCGTGTCCGCGCCCAGGGGCGGAGTTGGCGAGATCGGCTTTTCACGTTGATCATCCTGCCGAATGATCAGCCGCATAACCGTTATGGCTTCGTGGTGAGTAAGCGGGTCGGCAACGCGGTGACGCGCAATCTGGTCAAGCGGCGCTTGCGCGAGACCCTGCGCCACCTGGATCGCGCCGATCGCGTCCTGCGCGGCTATGATTGCCTCTTCATCGTGCGACCGATTGTCGCCACGCTCCCGTTCGCCACGCTGAGCGCGAGCGTCGAGGGACTCCTGGGCCGCGCCAAGCTCCTCCAGCCCGTAACCGCCTCGACGAGTGCCTCGTAGATAGCGTCCGTGCGCTGTTCGGGCGCGATCGAGAATCGGTCCCACGGCCTCACCCTGGCGATTGGCCGGGGCGTCGGGCAGGATGCTACAGCGATGACGCGCATACCCCTGGCGATGATCGCGTTCTACCAGCGCTGGATCTCGCCCCTGTTCCCCAATACCTGCCGCTTCCATCCCTCCTGTTCGCAGTATGCCTACGAAGCGATCGCCAAGTACGGCATACTGAAAGGCGGCTCCCTCGCGGCCTGGCGCCTGTTGCGCTGCAACCCCTATAACAAGGGCGGCTTCGACTACGTCCCCTAGCGATTGTGCCCCTTGGTCAATTGCATTCCTTAAAGGGATGGGACTTCCGGGTTAACATTGCAACGAATAGGCTCGTGATCCGTAGATAAGGGTGGCACCGCGGGGCGGCGTGGGGTAAGCTACTACCTTGCAGTCGGGGTAATTCTGGAAGCGATCGGGGACATCCTCCCGCCCCGCTGCGGTGGCTACGGCACGCCGGGGGCGTGCGCGCCGCCGAGCATATGCCGAGTGATGTAACGAGGTAAGCCGCGCCATCCATGCGCGGCGGGAGGCGGCGGACAGTGCTAGGGGTCAATCTTTTCCCGCTCATCTCGATCCCGATCTGGGATCAGTTCGTCGGCTTGATGAAACTCGGGCTGGAGACGCTGGCGAACGTCACGGGTAGCCCCGGCCTGGCGATCATCATCTTCACCGTCCTGATCAAGCTCGTGCTGACCCCGCTGACGCTGAAGACGATCAAGTCGCAGCGGGCGATGCAAGATTTGCAGCCGAAGATCAAGGCGCTGCAGAAACGCCACGGCAGTGACCGCCAGAAGCTCTCCGCCGAGACGATGCGGCTCTATCAGGAGCACAAGATCAACCCGACGGCGAGCTGTCTGCCGATCCTCTTCCAGTTGCCGATCTTCTGGGGTCTGTACCAGAGCCTCGACCAGCTCTCGAAGGAGACGGGTGGCCCCTTCCAGCAGTCGTTCCTCTGGCTCGGTTCGCTCGGGACGCCGGATGCGCTGCACATCATGCCGTTCGTCGCCGCCTTCTTCCAGCTTATCCAGACACGGATGTCGATGCCGACCGGCAGATTCAAGCCGACCGATCCGCAGCAGAAGATGATGATGCAGATGATGCAATTCCTGCCGATCACGGTCATCTTCTTCGGGTGGAGCTTCCCGTCCGGCCTGGTCCTCTACTGGGCCACGCAGAGTGTCTTCGGCGCGGTGCAGCAATACTGGATCACCGGTTGGGGTGCGCTGCGCGAGTGGCTCCCCTTCCTGCCGGAGGTGGTGCGCTACACGCCACCCGATCCGGACGCGATCGATGAGAGCAAGGTGATCGTGGCCGGAGCGGATGGCGAGCGCCCGGTTCTCCAGCAGCGGGGCCTCTGGGGCATGATCAGCAAGCAGATCGAGAAGGTCGAGCAGCAGCGCGTCCTCACCGAGGGGGCCGGGGCCGGCGAGGCGGTGGCCACGGTTAAGGCGAGTGGCGCGCGCGCGAACGGCGCGAACGGATCTACTCGTCGCCCGCGCGTCGCGGTGCAGCATTCCGGCAAGGGCCAGCGATCTCGCGCCGCCGACGCCGACGATCTCGACGGGGGTGCGGATGAGGAAGAGCAGCTTCCCGCCGCCCCGGCACCGCGCGTCTCGGTCAAGAAGACCGGCGCGGGCCGCAATGGTGCCACGCCGAAGCGCCGCTCGTAGCCGCGCACTCGGGCGGGCGCGTTGGGCTGGCGCCGGGCGCGCGGCGCACCAAACAGTTGTACGATAACACCGGGGCGGATCAGCGGCGTGATCCGCCCCGGTGTCGTCGCCGGGGGCGGCGGATCGTGGGGCCATTTGCCCGGCACGTCGGTGGGGGAGAAGGCAGGAGGACGGGAGAAGCATGGACCGCCGCAATAGCGTGGAGATTCAGGCGATCTCGGTCGAGGATGCGGTACGGCTGGCCCTGGAACAGTTGGGACGACAGCGCGACGAGGTCGAGATCGAAATCCTGGCCGAGCCGACGAGTGGTGCCCAGGAAGAGGAGGAGGCCCTGGTACGCGTGACGGTGCGCGGCCAGGCGTCGCAGCCGAGTCGTATCGGCGGTCAAAGGGCGCGGCCTGTGCGTTCACCAGGCGGCGAGCAGCAGCCGATCGCCGTGCCGGACGAGACGACGCAGGTCGCCATCACCGTCACCACCGAGTTGCTCGCGGCGATGGGTTTCCAGGTGCGCGTCGTGCCGCAGGCGGTGACGGATGACGAAACCGACGGCCCGCCGACGATCGGTGTCAATGTGCTGGGCAACGACCTCGGGATGTTGATCGGGCGGCGTGGCGATCACCTGTCGCAGCTGCAATATCTGGTCAATCTCCTGGTCACCCGGCGGATCGGCCACTGGACGCGCGTCTCCGTCGATGTCGAGGGTTACAAACGTCGCCGCGAGGAGTCGTTGACCGGCTTGGCGGGGCGTGTGGCGCGTCAGGTGGCGCGCAGCGGGCGTGCGGTGCAGCTTGAGCCGATGCCCGCCAACGAGCGCCGCATCGTCCACCTCGTCCTGCGCGACGACCCGGAGGTATCGACCGAGAGCAGTGGCGAAGGCGACCTGCGCCGCGTCACGATCTTGCCGAAAGCAGTCGTGAGTCGTGAGTCGTGAGTCGTGAGAAGAGAACGAATGGGGCGGCACCGGCATACTGCCGGTGCCGCCCCATCGTTTGCCTACGGCATCTTCTACCGACTCACGACTCACGACTCACGACTACCGCTCCACCCCCCAGAAGCCGAAAATCTTCGACTCGTACTGGGCGCTGACGTTGTACGGCATGTCCGGGGCGATCGGCGGCGCTTTGCGGATATAGTCGGCGTCCAGCGCCAGCCGCAGACGGTCGCCCAGGAACTCGAAGGCGCGCAACGGCACCGGGAAACGGGCCTGGCCCAGGCCGCGCCCTTCCAGGACTCCCGCCGGGGTCATCGCCGCGTAGAAAACATCGTTCGCCTCGGTATCGAGCACGAGATCGCTAATAATTCCGACGACAACGTCGTTCTTGTCGAAGACATCCATCGCCCGCAACCGCTCGTAGGACACCACCGCCAAAGCGCACCCCCCGCTCTTCTCCGTCCCTGTTCCCCATTGTTGGGCGGCACTATACCATATCGCTGTGTTGGCATGGGTGACGGAACAGGAGGCGCGCAGACGTGGAGGGGACGGGGGCGGGAATGGCGGGGATGACACGCGCTTCGGGTGATGGGCAGGGTGGTCGGATGTAGGGGCGTATTGCATACGCCCAACCCACGTCAGAGTTTTCTACAGACGTTGGTGGTAGGGCGACGTGCGGGCGTATGCAATACGCCCCTACACCCCCACCGCGCAGTCCGTCTTGTCACACCTCCTCGCTCCTCTCGCCGTATCCTCTCCCCGCCCTCTCCGTGTCTCCGTGTCTCCTGTTCCGGCGGCTATCCCTACCAGAGCCTGAACCCGAGCCCTGGGGCGATCGAGCCGAGAACGGCGGGCCGGGACGCCCCGGTGGTCGCGGGGAGGGTGCCGGGGCGACCGTGGGCCGTCTCGTAGGCGAGGACGGCGAAGGCGATCGCCTCTTTCGCGTCGGCCGAAAGGCCGCGCTCCTCCACGCTGCCAACCGGCAATGGGACGAGCTCGGCGACCAGCATCCGCCGGAGCGTCGGGTTGCGCGCCCCACCCCCGCAGAGCAAGACCGCGTCGAGCGGGGTCGTCGGCAGGATGAAGCGGCGATACGCGTCGGCGATCGTGCGCGCGGTCAGTGCCGTGGCGGTGGCAAGCAGGTCAGCGTCCGATAGCCCGAGCGACAACCCTTTCGCGCGGAACTCGGCGGCGTAAGGCAGGCCGAACTCCTCGCGCCCGGTGCTCTTCGGCGGCTGACGCGCGAAGTACCCATCTTCCAGCGCATCATCGAGCAGCGGGGTGGAGACGGTGCCATTGGCCGCGAGCGCGCCCTCGTCGTCGTACTGCCGCGCCCCGCCGCTGGCGGCGACGGCCAGCGCGTCGATCAGCATATTCCCCGGCCCGGTGTCGAAGGCGAACAGCCCCGCCGCACCCCGCCCGCGCGCGATGACCGTCACATTGCCGATCCCGCCGATATTCTGGATCGCCAGCGATTCCTCGTCGCCGAAGATCAGGTAATCGACATAGGGGACGAGCGGTGCCCCCTCGCCGCCGAGCGCGAGATCCGCCGACCTGAAGTTGTGGATGGTGGTGATCCCGGTGCGCGCCGCGATGATCGCCCCCGCCCCGATCTGCACCGTCACCGGCGCGCTCGACAACCCGGCACCACTCGCGGGGGACTGCGGCGCGTGCGGCGCGTGATAAACCGTCTGCCCGTGCGAGCCAATCAGATCGACCGCCTCGGGCGCGATCCCCGCGCCCGCGAGGAGGTCGAGGGTCGCCGCCGCGAATGCTTCGCCCAGCAGTGCGTCGAGCTGCGCGAGGCGGGCGATCGTCCCCGTGTTCGGCGGGAAGAGATCGAAGATCGCCGCGCGCAAGGCCGGATCGAACGGCGTCGCGCTCTGGGCGATCAACTCCACTCGCCGCCGATCCCCCCCTGCGGTCGGCGCGATCCGCACGAGCGCCGCGTCGATCGCGTCGACCGATGTGCCCGACATCAGCCCCACGACCAGCCGCTCGCGCTCAGGGTGCTGCTCGTCGCCCGCTGTCATCGGTCCTCCTTTTAGCGCCCCACCGATCGGTCCCGGCGGCGTGGCGAGGCTATGGCCTATGCCCCGGCGCTCCGGTCGATCACCTCCCGGTAGCCCGCGACCGTGCGCGTGAAGCTGTGCTCCGCCGCCACGAATGCCCGCGCTCGCGCGCCGATTCCGTCTGCCCAGCCCCGTTCACGCCCGGCGCGCACGATCGTCCGCACGATCGTCTCCTCCTCGTCGGGGCCGAGCGGCACCCTCAGGCACGCCTCGGGCGGCACCTCGGCGAACGAGCCCACATCGCTGACCAGTGTCGCGCGCCCGGCCGCCAGCATCCGCAGGAGACTCCCCGAGGTCTCCCCGCCGGTCGGCCAGCGGAGATTGACGCAGAGATCGGCCGCGACGAGCAACGCCTCGAATTCCCCCGCCCCGACTCGCCCGGGCCAGCGGGTCACCGGCTCCAGCCCGTGCGTGCGCGCGAAGTCGCGCGGATTGTAGTGGTGCGAACCAGCCCCCGCAACGACGAATAAGGCGTCCGGCAAATGGTAGAGCGCGCGGGCGAAGGCGGCGAGGACGACTTCCAGCCGCTTCTCCGGGATCAAGTTCCCGAGCGCCGCGACGATTAGCGCCCCCTGCGGCAGGCCCAGCGCCGCCCGCGCCGCCGCCCGATCCCCCGGCGGCGCGGGCGGCACCCCGTGCGGCACGACCGTCACCACTGCGCCGGGGCAGTGGCGCAGCACCTCGGCCCGCGCGTAACGATTGTGGACGATCGTCGCCAAGCTGCGCTCCACGACGCGTTCGCAGAGCGGTATCCGCGCGTGGGGCAGGGCAAGGGGACGATTGTGCAAGAGATCGTCGGCCGCCGTCGCGCCATCGGCCCCGTAGCGCAGCGCCATCTCCGCGCGATAGTCCGCCGCCGCCCTCGCCCCGCCCTGGAGTGCGCGCCACGCCTGGACGTGCTGCAAGGTGACATCGTGCAGCACGCAGATCCCCGGCTCGCGCTCCGCCCAGTCGAGGATGTAGGCGTGCTCGGGGCTGTTGCCAACATGGTAGAGCAGCGTCCTTTCGCCAGCCCTGTACGCCGCCGCGAAGGCTGTTGCGCGCACCACCCCCGCCCGCGCCGCTACCGGCGCGGACGGGGGCGCATCGTCGGCGATCACCAGCGTGAGTTCGTACTGATCCGCGAGGGCCGGGAGGAGTTCGGCGCTGTACTGGCCGATACCGCTGGCGCTCGGGGGCAGCGGCGTGAAGATGGCGAGGCGCTTCATTCTGGGGCGGAGGTTTGCGGAGGGGTGTGGCGCTGCTCGAACTCAGCGACCCGTGCGCGGAGCTCCGTGAGTTCGCGCGTCAGTTCGCGCTCGCGCGCGCGGTTGAGCGCATCGAGGCTGAGCAACGCCGCGTTGAAGCGATTCTGCTGCTCGACGATCGGGTTGATATACCAGCGCAGCAGGAAACGGACCGCTTTGCGACTCGCCCCGAGCGCCGCCCCCAGCCGCCCATCCCCGGCCAATGGCAGGTGCGCGCTGACCGTGGCCCAGCGCTCCGCCTCCGCGCGCCACTCGGCGAGCAAGCGATCGCCGGCATTGGCGGGCGGGTCGGCCTCGCTCGCCGATGTGGACGTCACTTGCCCCTCGCGCCGATCACCAGCGTCGCCGCTTGCTCGTTGGTCGCGCCGTTCGGGCCGAGCGCGTCGTCATCAGTCCAGCTGTGCTCGACGCGCAGAATCGGGCCGGGCGCGGCGTCGAGGTGGAGGTGAATCTCGTCGCTGTCGATGATCACGCCGCTGGTCGGGTCGCAGAGCAGCGCCTCCACGATGATGTCGTCGCTGTGGATCGGCAGCGCGGGGAAATGGCAACGGGCGACCCGCGCCGCGCCCGCCGCGCCCGGCAGCAGCGCGCGGCGACCCTCGAAGAGGAGGAGGCCGAGCGGGGTGCGCCAGCGCACGATCACGTCGAGCGGGCTCTGGTTGTCGCCGATCGCGGGGAGTTCCACCGTCAGCGGTGCGCCGGGCGCGAAATGCTGCGTGGCGATCCCGTGGGCATCGCGCAGCACGACGCTGGCGAATTGGGCGTGCGCGTGATCGCCGCCCGGCAACGGCCCGGCGTCGGCCCGCGCGCCTCCATCCGTGTCCGCGTTCTCGCGCAACTGGAGGCGGGCGTACGCGGTCAGCACATCCTCGACCTCGCCGTCCGCGATGACGGCACCGCCCGAGAGGAGCAGCGCGCGGTCGCAGAACTCGCGGATCTGCTCGCTGCTGTGCGAGACGAAGAGGATCGTCACGCCCTTCTCTTGCAACCCGCGAATCGCGTCGTTGCAGCGGCGCTGGAAGGCGCTGTCACCGACCGAGAGAACCTCGTCGATCACCAGGATCTCCGGGTCCATGTTGATCGCCGTGGCGAAGCCGAGGCGCATGAACATCCCGGAGGAGTAGTGCTTCACCGGTGTGTCGATGAAGCGCTCCAACTCGGCGAACGCGACGATCTCCTCGAACTTGCGGCGCATCGCCCGCCGCCCGAAGCCGTAGATCGAGCCATTGAGGTAGATATTGTCGCGACCGGAGAGTTCGGGATGGAACCCCGCGCCGAGTTCGAGCATCGCGTAGGTGCGCCCCGCCGCGCGCACCTCGCCGCTGCTCGGCTCCAGGATGCCGGTCACCAGTTTGAGCATCGTGCTCTTGCCCGCGCCATTGCGCCCGACGAGCCCGACCGTCTGCCCGCGCTTGATCCCGAAGCTGACGTCTTTCAGCGCCCAGAAGCTCTCTGTCGCACCCCGGTTGCGGCGGAAGCGACTGACGAACCAGTCTTGGAGCGACTCGTTGCGCTCATGGTTGATCGTGAATTTCCGCGAGACCCTGTCGAACTCGATCGCGTTCTCGCGGCTGTGCATCGCGGTTCGTCGGTTCACAGATGCTCCCCCAACCGGCGATTCAACGACGTGAAGAAGAGATAGCCGAGGGCCAGGATGACGAAGCAGGTTGCTCCCGCACGGATATCGAAGATGAAGTCCGGCGGGCTGCCGTAGTAGAGAACCGTGCGGTACTGCTCGATAATCGAGGCCATCGGATTAAACCGGAAGACCCACCCGGCAGTCTCTGGATAGGCTTGCTTAATGTCGTAGAAGACCGGCGTGAGGAAGAACCAGGCCAGGATGAGCACTTCGAGGATCACCCCGGTGTCACGGAAGATGACGTTGAGCCCCGCGAGAAATAGGCCCAAGCCGACGAGCAGCATCGCCTGAATCAGTAGCAGGACCGGGAGATAGGCAATCCAGGGTGTGAAGGGCAACCCGAAGTATGCCATCAGGAGGAAGAGGACCGGGACGGCGAGCAGGAAGTTGACCGCCTCCGAAGCTACCGTCGATACCGGCAGCAGTACGCGTGGGAAATAGACCTTCTTGATGATTGTGCTATTGTCGAGCAGGCTCGTCGCGGAGGCACTGAGGCCGCGAGCGCACCAATTCCAGGGTAGTAGGCCGATCAGCACGAAGATTTCGAAATTCTTGACGCCGGTCGGGAAGATTTTGGTGAAAACGAGGGTGTAGACCAGCATCATCAGCAGCGGGTTAAGCAGGGACCAGAGGAAGCCGAGGACGGAGTTTTTATAGCGAACCTTGAGGTCCTTCGTCACCAGATTGCGGACGAGACTCCGGTAGGCGATCAGCTCTTGCGCTCTGGCAACCACGTATCTATTCCCCTATGTCCACGCCGCAAAATGTCGCCGTGGCCGACGGACGGTATCCCCCGCGCTGCCCGCGCATAATCGCGCAAATCTACCATGCCGCCGCATACGATGGCAACCGCGCACCGGCGGGTCGGTTCATTCGTCCATCGCCAGTGCAACGCCCGAGCGGCGGATCGGTTGCGATCGGCTCAGTCGCGAATCTCGCGGCTGGTCCAGCTGTGCGGCTCGCGCCCGGCATGGATGGCGGTGATCGCCACGGCGAAGTCGGTGGGGCTGGCGAAACTCCCCGGTTCGAGCGCCATCGTGTCCTCGATCAGCTCCATCGGCGTGTTCTTGCGCGTGTAAAAGGCCAGGATCTGCTCCTTCGTCGCCGGGAAGGCGAGGCCGGAGAGGAATTGCAGGGCGCGCGAGCGATACTCGCGCTGCTTGATCGCGTTGAACTCGGGCACGCTGCTGGACATAAACTGTCCCCTTATCCGTATATATCGACGACGATCCGCCCGCGCACCCCGCCGTCGAGCAGGGCGGCGGCGAGGGCCGGTGCCTCGGCCAGCGGCACCGTGCGCGTCACCTCAGCGAGGAGCTCGGCGGGGAAGTCGCGCGCCAATCGCGCCCAGGCCGCCTCGCGTCGTCCCTGCGCGGCCAGCACCGAATCGACCCCGAGCAGCCGTACGCCGCGCAGGATGAAGGGGAAGACGGTCGTGGGCAGATCGGTGCCACCGGCGAGGCCGCAGGCGGCCACCGCGCCGGTGTAGGCGGTGGCGCGCAGGATCGCGGCGAGGGTCGCGCCGCCGACCGTGTCGATCCCACCCGCCCAGCGCTCGGAATCCAGCGGGCGTTTCGACGGCGCGGCGAGCTCCTCGCGGTCGATGATCTGCCGCGCGCCGAGACGCCGCAAGTAGTCGTGCTCGGCGGCGCGGCCGGTCGAGGCGGTGACGTTGAACCCGGCCCGCGCCAGCAGGGCGACGGCGATGCTGCCGACGCCGCCCGTCGCGCCGGTCACCACCACCTCGCGCTCGCTCAGGACCACGCCCGCCTCTTCGAGCGCGAGGACGCAGAGGGCGGCGGTCAGCCCGGCGGTGCCGAAGCCCATCGACCCCTGTAGTGTCAGCCCCTCGGGCAGACGGGTCAGCCAGGCCGCTTTCACGCGCGCGTATTCGGCCAGTCCGCCCCAGTGGCGCTCGCCGACCCCCCAGCCGGTCAGCACCACCTGATCGCCGGGGGCGAACTCCGGCGAGGCCGACTCCTCGACCGTCCCGGCGAAGTCGATCCCCGGCACCATCGGGTAGGCGCGCACGATTTTGCCGCGCCCGGTGATCGCCAGCGCGTCCTTGTAATTGAGGGTCGAGTAGGCGACCCGCACGGTGACCTCGCCCTCGGGCAACGCCGCGCGCGGTAGGTCGCTGATCGTCGTCGTGACCTTGCCCGCTTGCTCTTCGAGGACGAGCGCCTTGAATCGTTCCATCGCTCCCCTTTGCGCGGCGGTCCGCGACGGTCGGGCGTTGGCCCCGGTCACTCGGTCGGCTCCTCGTCCGAGAAGGTGATCAGCCCCATCTGGTAGAGGAGATCGACGATCCGGTGATTATTCTCGGCCAGCACCGTCAACATCGCATCCATATTCGCCTCGATCAGCTGTGGGACCATCCGTGGCTGCAAGTTCTCCACCGCGATCCCTCGGCTGAGGATCTGGCGGGTCATCTCGGTGCGGAAGATCGCCTTCGCCTCGTCGGGGTGCATCAGGATCTCCCCGAACTCCGAGCGCGAATCGGGCTCACCCTGCGGATCGAAGTCGCTCATCCTGCCCTATTTTGCCCTTCACGGTCGGTCGGACGCCGTTCGCCGACCCGCGAGGAGTATAGCAGCAGGGCGCGCGGGTCGCCGCAGGGCTCCCGCCCGGAAGGCTCCGCGTCGCGCGTGCTACACTTTGCCGCGCGATTGTGTTGGAAAAAGCGTAGCGAGAGGGATGGAACGAGAGCAACCACAGGGCCGACGGGGGATGGGCGATAATAATCTCTCGCCCGCGCGCCGGGCGGCGCGGGCGCACAAACCTCGGCCGGCCTTGCTCGAACGCCTGCGCCCTTACAGCAGGGGGCGGCGGGGCTGCGCGACCCTCGGCATCTTCGTCGTCGCCGGCATGGTCCTGGCATTGGTCCTCGGCGCGCTCGTCCTGGATCGCACGATCGCGCGGCTGCTCGCCCCGCCGACCGCGACCCCCGTCCCGACCCCGGATATCGCCCGACTCGGCGCGGCCCCGGTCGTCGGCCCGCCCTCGGTCGATGTGGCCCTCATCCGGCGCGTGCTGCAACGCTACAATTCGCCCGCCGCCGATGAGGCGCAAGCGTTCTATGACTTCGGCGTCGCCCGCGGGATCGATCCGGCCTACTGCCTCGCCTTCTTCATCATCGAGAGTTCGGCGGGGACGCAGGGGGTGGCCCGTACCACCTATTCCGTCGGGAATATCCGGGCGTTGAGCGGGCAGCCATCGTTTGAGGGATTTCGGCGCTACGATAGCTGGCGCGACGGTATCGCCGATTGGTATCGCCTGATCGACGAACTCTACGTGCGCGAGCTGGGGCTGACGACGATCGACACTATCGTCCCGGTCTATGCGCCGGGCGAAGACTCGAACGATCCCGCCGCCTACATCCTGACGGTCAAGCGTCTGGTCGCCGGCTGGCGGGGCTACTAATGAGTGCCGAGTGCCGAGTGCCGAGTGCCGAGTATGCCGAGCCGTTGTCAATTCGTACTTCGCCGTTGGCCTCTATGCCCTGCGGGACACGTTACTTGCCACTCGGCACTCGCCTGGAGGTGACCCTTGCAGACAGTGCGGCGCGGGGCGATTGAAATCGCCTATTGGCGCGAGGGCGCGGGGCCACCGCTCGTCTGGATCCAGGGGCTGAACGCGGACCATACCGCGTGGACCTCGCAGCTCCTGGCCTTCCGCGCGGAGTACGACTGCCTCGCGCTCGACAATCGCGATGTCGGGCGGAGCGGGCGCGCGACCGCGCCCTATGACCTCGCCGAGATGGCCGCCGATGTGCGCGCGGTGCTCGACGACGCGGCGGTGGAGGATGCCCACATTGTCGGGCTCTCAATGGGCGGCGCGATCGCGCAGGAGTTGGCGCTGACCGCGCCGGAGTGGGTGCGGAGCCTCACCCTCGTCTCGACCTTCGCCCGCCCGGACGCCCGCCTGAGCGCCATCCTGGAGGCGTGGCGCGTCATCTACCCGATCCTCGGGCCGAGCGATTTCGCGCGGCAGTCGTGGCCCTGGCTCTTCTCCTGGCGCTTCTTCGAGCGGCCGTCGAATCTGCGGAATCTCCAGCGCTACGCCGATAACGCCCCGCATCCGCAGGAGCCTGACGCCTTCGTGCGCCAGGTCGGTGTCACGCTCGATCAGGACCGCCGTGAGCGGCTCGCTGCCCTCCACATCCCCACGCTGGTGCTCGCCGGTGCGGAGGATGCGCTGGTGCCGCCCTATCTCGGGCGCGAACTGGCCGAGGCGATCCCCGGTGCCAGCTATGTCGAACTGCCGGGGATCGGGCATTCCGCCAATATCGAGGGGCGCGCCGAGTTCAATGCGGCGGTGAAAGGTTTTTTGGCGACGCTACGGTGAGTAGGGGCAAGAAAGACTCCCCGACACCCCGAGATGGACGGGGTGCCGGGGAATGCGCGTGGGCCGCGCGTGCGATCTCAAATGGGGCTGTCCGCTACTTGCGCGCTGGTGCGCCGCCTTTGG
Organism: uncultured Thermomicrobiales bacterium; assembly: GCA_902806415.1. Lineage (GTDB taxonomy): Bacteria > Chloroflexota > Chloroflexia > Thermomicrobiales > CADCWN01 > CADCWN01. Next base: position 23,796 of record CADCWN010000065.1, read on the forward strand.
CGCTCGGGGCACCGCCCTTTTGGTTGCCCGGCGTCCAGCCCTCGGGCATCTCTGGCTGCGCGCCGAAGAAGAACTCCTCCATCTGCTCATCGAGCATCGCCCGCGTCTCCGGGTCGAGGAGGTTCAGCCCGTAATGGTTGATCATGATCGTCAGCTGGGCTTGCCATTGCCGCCAGGCTTCCGCCGAGACGTTGTCGTAGATCCGCTGACCGAGCTCCCCGGGGAAGGGCGGCTTCTCCAGGCCGGGTAGCTCGCGACCAAGTTTGACGCAGTTGACCATCCGGTCCATGCCACCCTCCTTCATCCGGTCGACACAGATCGCGCCCGTGCCGATCCTCGCACGAGGATGCTAGGGAATCCATCAGGCTCTTGTCAAGGCGGCGGTCGATGAACCGCCCTGCGCGGGGATTCAACCGTGGCTCCGTGCGGTGAAGTGGGGTTCTCGCGCCAGGTTTGTCACCGCCCCGGCGTCTGTTCCGGCGCGAGCCAGCCGAGTTTGACCAGCGCCTCGCGGCCGATCTGCCCGAGGGCGATGCCGGAGGCGGGGTCGGTGCCGCCGGGGACCAGCTCGAAGCGGGCGCGCTCGAAGTACTGCACGGTGCGGCCATTCTCGGTGATCTCCCCCGAGATCGGGAAGCCGAAGACGTTCACCCCACCGCGCTCGCGCCAGTAGCCCAGGAACCAGCCGCCGACCCCCTGCCCGGTCTGCGGGAAGTAGGCGCGCTCATCGGTGGAGTCGAACGCGGCGACTGTCGGGAACGAGCGCCCGGTCGTGAGTTCCGCGCCGAGCCGCGCCAGGGCGATCTGCTTCGGATCGCGCGGGTTCGCCTCGAGCTTGGCGCGCTCGAAATACTGCACCTGTCGCTTCACCCCGTCCGCGCCGGCTTCCTCGAACGCCTCCGTCAGCGGGTAGCCGAAGACCGCCAGGCCGCCATTGACCGACCAGAACTGGCGGAACGCGCCCGCCGTGCTGTGCTTCGTCTCGGGGAAATAGCGCACGTCGGGGTCGCTCATCGTCGGCGCGTCTTGCGGGTCACTCGGCAGCGACTTCACCAGGCGCACGGCGGTGACGCGCGCGCTGAATTGCCCCTTGCCGAGCCAGGCGACGACCGTGCCGCCGATGGTCGGACCCCGCGCACCCTCCGTGCGCGCGAGCGGGAATTCCTTGCCGGAGGCGCGGTCGAAGGCATAGATGCTCGGCACACCATCGCGCCAGTCTTCCCAGACGACGAGATCGCCCGCGATCCTGGGGCGCATGATCAGGTGGCCCTCGGCGATGACCTGCTCCTTGCCGGAGCGGAGATCGCGCAAGATCAGCCCCCCGGCGGTGCGCCCGGCAGAACGGCGCACGAAGGCGACCGCCCCCGCGCCGAGTGCCGGGTCGAGGTAGTCCTCCGCGCCACTCACCAGCGCCGTCTCCTGGCGCGTCCCCAGGTCGTGGCTGATCAGCATCCAGCGACCGTCGCGGAACTCCTCCCAGACGACCGTGCGCTCGGCGATGGCGACAGCACCGCGCGCTGCCGGGATACTGGTGATCGCGAGATCGCGCCGATCAGCGAGGTCATGGCCGACGATTTGCCAGCCGCCGCCGCGCGCCTCCCGCCAGATGACGGTGCTACCGCTGATCGCCGGGCTGTTGCGCTCCCCGGCCCCGGCGGCGATCGTGAATTGCTCCCCACCGTCGAGGCGCAGGCCGCGCACCGCCGCGCCGCCCTGGCCGCGCTCGATCCAGATCAGCGTCCCGTTCCCGAACGCGAGCTGGCTCCGGTCGACCGTGCCGTCGAGCAAGCGCGCCTCCCGACCATCGGCGAGGGTGCGCGCGTACATCGCGCCCCGCCCGGCGAGCCAAGCCAGGGTGGTGCCGTCGGTGACGATCCCGTCGATCGCCGACCCCGCGTCTGTTGTGACGAGGAGCGCGGTATTGTAGGGGCGTGCCTCGGCGACGACCGCCGACGTTGCCCCGCGTGACGCGCCCGACAGGGGGCTGACGATCAACAGTCCGGCGCAGATCACGCCGACCGCGCGCCGCGCGAGCCGTGTCGCCACGTCGCCGATCGGTCCCCGCATCGCCCGCTCACGCATCATCCCCTTGTCCTTCATCGCGCCAGCGTCCGTCTATGCGATACTGCCTCAGTGAGCACCGGGGTAGCCGTTCCTGGCGCAGAGTATAGCCGTGCCTGGGGTGTATGTACAGTGATGCGGGCGGGTGGAGGGGGAATGGCCGGGCGGTTGCGAGTGGTGCTCGATGTGGACACTGGGGTGGATGACGCGATGGCGCTGGCCCTCGCGACCCGCCTGCCGGGGATCGAACTCGTCGCCGTCACGACGGTCGCGGGCAATGTCGGGATCGACAACACGACCGCGAACACCTGGCGCGTCCTCGATTGGCTCGGCGCGGGCGGGGTGCCGATCCATCGCGGTCTCAGTCGCCCGCTGACCGGCGACGCGATCGACGCCAGCCATATTCACGGCGCGAGCGGCCTCGGCGGTCTCGTCCTGCCGGACCCCGCGACCGACACACAATTGCGCCGCCCGTTCGCGCCCGAGGCGATCGTCGATCTAGTCAATGCCGAGCCGGGCGCGCTCACCCTTGTCTTCGTCGGCCCGCTGACCAATCTCGCCGCCGCCATCGCGCTCGAGCCGACGCTGCCCTCGCGGATCGGGCGGCTGGTGGTCATGGGGGGCTCGCTGGGGCGCGGCAACATGACCCCGTACGCCGAGTTCAACATCGGTGCCGACCCGGAGGCGGCCAGGCAAGTCTTCGCCGCCTGCGCGCTGACGATGGTGGGGCTTGACGTGACACAACAGGTGACGGTCACGCGCGAGTTGTCCGAGCGCCTGGTCGGCCAGACGACCCCGGAGGCGACGATCGTCCGCGAGGCGACGGCCCACTTCTTCCGCGAGGGGGCGGTCGGCTCCCCGCATCTGCACGATCCGCTGGCGGTCGGCGTGGCCCTCGACCCCTCGCTCTGCACGACGAAGCGGGGGACGGTGAAGATCGAGACGGCCACCGCCTGGTGCGCCGGGCGCACGACGCTGGAAGAAAACGCCGACGGCCCGCACGAAGTCTGCGTGACGGTCGATTCCGCGCGGTTCCTCGATCTGTTCACCGAGCGGCTCGGGTTGTCGGGGTAGGCGCTCTATCCGTCTAACCGCCTTTGCTACGCGCGGTCGGCGGCGACGGGTCCACCTCGAATAGCGCGGAGCGCAGGGCCGCGACCGCACCCCCATGTCCCATACGGCGCTCAGCTATCGAGACGACTGTTAATCGAGGAATCCCGCAGCAATCCCTCTATTCCCCCTTCGTCTCTGCGACCCTCTGCGTCTCCGCGCCTCTGCGGTAAAAATCCCCGTATTGCGCGGTTAGCGATGCCGCTCCACGGCGAAATCGGCCAGCGCTCGGAGGGTGTCGCGCGCTTCGCTCGGCGGCAGGATGTCGAGCGCCGCCTTGGCGCGTTCGACGTAGCGGATCGCCTCATCGAGGCTCTTGCGCAGCACGTCGGACTCGCGCAGCTCGCCGATCGCCGCGTCGTACTCGGCCTCGGAAATGTCGCCGCCGACGATCGCGCGCCGCACCAGCGCCACGGAGTCGGGGTCGTGTCCGTTGCCGATGAAGTACAGCATCGGCAGCGTCACCGTGCCCTGGCGCAAGTCCGACCCGGCGGGCTTGCCGAGGGTCTCGCTCGTCTCGCGGATGTCGAGGACGTCATCGACGATTTGGAAGGCGATGCCGAGATCGGTGGCGTACTGGCGCGCGGCCTGAATTTGCTCCTCCGGCACCTCGCAGAGGACGGCGGCGATCTCCGCCGACCCGGCGAAGAGGGAGGCGGTCTTGCCGTAGATCCGCCGCTCATAGTCGTCGATCGTCTGCTCGACGTCGTGCGCCTTGAAAATCTCGCGCAATTGGCCGTCGGTAATCTCGGCCAGAATCCGCCCGAAGATGTCCATCACGCGCGTGCTGCCGGTGCGCGCGGCGGTGCGCGCGGCCTGGGCGAAGAGGTAGTCCCCGAGGAGGATGACCGTCCCGTCGTTGAACATCGAGTTGAGGGTCGGCGCACCCCGGCGGGTGTCGGCCTGATCGATCAGGTCGTCGTGGACCAGCCCGGCGATGTGCAGCAACTCCGAGGCGGCGGCGGCGGTGATGACGCGCTCGGGGTCGTGATCGAAGGCGCGGGCCAGCAGCAGCATCAGCGAGGGGCGCATCCGCTTGCCGCCCGCGCCGACAATGTCGTTGACCACGGCGGCGAGCAGCGGATAATCGACCTCGGCGGCGGCCCGGACCTGCGCATCGACGCCCGCGAGGTCGTCCCGCACCGCTCCGAAGAGGTCCCGCAAGTCCGGCTTGACGCTCATCACTAACCCCTCGTGCTCCTGGCCCGCCGCCCTATGCCACAAGTTTCGGAATATTCCGAAACGTCCAATCTCTACAGTATTCAGTATAGCATATCGGCACAAGTGCCTAAAATGCGTCGCAGCAGAGCATCATAATATCCTATGGCATGCTCAGTTCCCTTGCCTCCAACCAAGCCCCATCCGGTGGCCCGCTGACCAGCGGGGTTCGGCACCGCCAGTCGCGCCGAACTGGCATCCTACCAGGGGCGCAGCGCGCGGGACGGCCGGTCGCCCTCGATCTGACCTCTCGACTGATCACGCCTTGGCAACTTGCGGCGAGGCGACCGCTTCGCGACAATGGCCCGCGACAAGGAGGCCCGTATGACTGATCAACTCAGCCCGTGACAGTTCCAGGAGTCGGAGGGCGTCGAGGATTGGCGTGTGCTCGGCGACGGTGCGTGCGCGTATTTCCGCACCGGGTCGTTCGCGACAGGTGCCTGGTTCGTGCAGGCGATCGGCGCATTGCCGGGCGTCGCCGACCACCCCCCGGATGTTGATGTGCGGCGCGACGGCGTGACCGTGCGGCTGATCACGATTGCCCACAACCACTACGGGATGAGCCAGCGCGATGTCGCACTGGCCCGCCAGATCACGGCGGTGGCTCGCAAGGTGGGCCTCTCCGCCGATCCGTCGGCGGTCCAGAGCCTGCTAGTCATCCCGGGCGCGACCGTGACCGCCGAGGTCTTGCCGTTCTGGCAGGCGGTGCTCGGGTACGAACCGCGCCGCGACAGCCCCGACGAGGATCTCGTCGATCCGCGTGGCCGGGCACCAGGGTTCTGGTTCGAGCGGATGGATCAGCCGCGCCCGGACGGTGGCGGCGCGATCCACGTCGCGATCTGGGTGCCATACGAGGAGGCAGGGGCGCGCATCGCGGCGGCGCTCGCCGCAGGCGGGCGGATGGTGCGCGACGAGTTCGCGCCCTCCTGGTGGACGCTGGCCGACGCGGCGGGCAACGAGGCCGACATCCCCACCGCGATGGGCCGCTACTGAGCGACCGCACCGGCGTGCGCCCGAGGCCCGATCGGCCCGCGTGAGCGCCCCACCGGTCGGTGAGCAGCGCGAGGCTTCCCGGTCCTGCCACCCGACCGCATCCTATGGACGGTGATGCGGCTTGATGTAGGGCGCTGAGCGAGTAGCGATGATGAGGTGAGCATTGCGTATCCGGGTGGCCTTCCTACCCCAACTCGCGGCACCGGAGCCCGCAGCGCGCGGCATCTGCGTCGTGATCGACATCCTGCGCGCCACCACGACCCTCACCACCCTGATCGAATACGGCGCGGCGGCTGTCCTCGTCGCGCCACACGCTGCGGCGGCGCGCGCGGAGAAGGGGCGTGACCCCGACGCACTGCTGCTGGGCGAGATCGGCGGCCTGCGCCCGCCCGACTTCGATCTCGGTAACTCCCCGCGCGAGTTGAGTCCCGCGCGCATCGCCAGTCGGCGCGCGATCTGCCACACCTCGAATGGCACGGCGGCGATCCGCGCCGTCGCGGGCGCGTCGGCGGTCCTCCTCGGCTGTCTGCGGAATGCGACGGCGGTTGCCGGGCGGGCCTTCGCACTGGCGCGAGCGGGCGATCTGCCGATCACGATCGTCTGCGCCGGTGACGCCGGCGGTCGCGCCTTCGCCCTCGATGACTCCCTCGTCGCGGGGCAGTTGGCCTTACTGATTGGCGCTGAAGCCGAGCGCGCGGGCCTGCCGGTCGTCATGGACGACGCGGCACTCGCCGCCTGTGCCCTCCACCGCGCGGAGGTCGGTCCCGCGCTGCGCCCCACGGCGGAGGGCTGGACGGCGGCGTTAGCGCGCACCGCCGCCGGCCGCCACCTGGCAGCGATCGGATTGGGCGATGACATCCCCTTCTGTGCGGGGCTGGATACGACGACGGTCGTGCCATTGGCGCAGATCGAGGCGGAGCGGGTCGTCCTCACCCTTCTTCGCATCTAAACGCCACGCTTGAGTCCGTCCTCACCTCTCCCGCGCGCCGATCAACGGCAAGGAGGTGGTCATAATCTGCTCGAAGGTGGCGGCGTTGTTGGCGGCGACCTCGCAGACACGCGGGATGGGCGGGCAGGCGTCGGGCGCGTCGCGCATCAGGCCGGGGAGGTCGTAGGGGGCGTGCGGTTGCCAGCGGTCGAGCCAGGCTTGCGGCACCGCATCCGGCACCCGCTGGCCGCTCAATCCCGCCCAGACGAGGGTCCAGGCGCGCGGCACGACGCACCAGATATCGTAGCCGCCGCCGCCGAGGGCGATCAGTCGCCCGTCGCAGGACTCATGCGCCAGGTTGTGCGTGAGGGCCAATGCCCGCTCGAAGGTGCGCGTCGTGGCGTGCAGATGGGTCAGCGGATCGAGGAAATGCCCGTCGCAGCCGTTCTGCAGCACGATCACATCCGGGCGGAAGGCGCGCACGACCGCCGGGACGATCCGCTCGTAGCCCACTAGCCAGGAGGCGTCGTCGGTGAAGGCGTCGAGCGGCACGTTGATCGCGTAGCCGCGGCCCGCGCCGCGCCCGCGCTCGTGGACCGCGCCGGTGCCGGGGAAGAGGTAGCGCCCAGTCTCGTGGAAGGAGAGGGTCAGCACCTCAGGCGTATCGTAGAAGAGTTCTTGCACGCCGTCGCCGTGGTGGGCGTCATTGTCGATGTAGAGGACGCGCGCGCCATAGCGCTCGACGAGCCAGCGGCAGACGATCGCGGCGTCGTCGTAGACGCAGAAGCCAGCGGCGCGGCTCCGCATCGCGTGGTGCAGCCCGCCGCCGATGTTGAAGGCATGGTCGAAGCGCCCGGTCATCACCGCCTCGGCGGCGACGAGCGAGCCGCCGACGAGGGTCGCTGCCGCCTCGTGCATCTGCGGGAAGATCGGCACATCCTCCGTGCCGAGCCCGAAGCGCGCCGCCTCCCCGGCGGGCAGCGCCCCCGCGCTCGCCGCGCGCACCGCCGCGACATATTCCGGGCTGTGGCCCAGCACCAGCTCCGCCTCGGTCGCCTGGCGCGGCGGCAGGAGTTGCCCTTCGGCATCGAGCAGCCCGCAATCGGCGATCAGGTCCATGGCCAGGCGCAGGCGCAGGGGATTGAACGGGTGCTCGTCGTTGAATCGGTACTCGTGATACTGGTCTCCGTAGACCAGCGCCGTGTGGCAGCCCATGCCGCCCTCGCCCTTCCCCATCACACGCTCCACGCGCCCCACACGCCTCTCGACCCGATCCTCGCTGACGCTGTGGCTGGTCGCAAGCGGCGGGCCGCGACACAAACGGCGGGGCGTGTCCTGCTACAATCGCCCGCATGGTGCCGCCGACCCCGTGTGCGCCACGAGCCGTGAACGCAAGGAGCGTGACCCGTGCATCGTTTCAACCCGGACAATCGCCACCGCTTGCTCAGCGAGCAGCGTTACGCGCTGCTGCCGCCCGATCGTGTCCTCGATCTCCTCCCCCTACGCCCGGAGATGACCGTCGGCGATATCGGCTGCGGGCCGGGCTTTTTTACCCTGCCACTGGCCGAGCGACTGACTGCGGGGCGGGTCTTCGCCGCCGATATCGAGCCGGTGATGCTCCAGATGGTCGGGGAGCGCGCCGGGGCGGCGGGGCTGACCAATATCCAGACAATACTGACGGAGGAAGCCGCGATCCCCCTGGACGCCGCGAGTTTGGATGCCGCGCTCCTGGCGCTGGTCTATCACGAGGTCGGCGACCGGATCGGTTACCTCTCGCTCCTCGCGCGCCTGGTGCGACCCGGCGGTTGGCTGGCGCTGATCGAGTGGGAGCGCCGCGAGAACCCGATCGGCGGCCCGCCGCTCGCCGCGCGCATCCCGCCCGCCGAGGCGACGACCGAACTCGCCACGACGGGCTGGCGGGTAACCGCGCAACACCCCTTGAACGACTGGATGTACATGCTCGTTGCCGAGCAGATACCGTAAGACGGATGACAGCGTATGTCCAACATTCCCGCGTGAAGTGCGCTCTTCTTGCACGTTTTCCCGACAGCGGGCTTTCTAACGTACTGTTAAC
>CADCWN010000066.1 GCA_902806415.1 uncultured Thermomicrobiales bacterium
AAGAGGGCTGGGGCTTCGCTTTCTATACCTATAGCAACGAACGCTACGAACTCGCGGTCTTTCCCTCCGGCGAATTCTTCGGCCCGCCAGAAGAGGCGTTCCGGGCGGCGAGCGTCTATCTCCAATAGGTTGCCCTGCGGATCGCGCGGCAATGTTGGCTACATATCCCTTGAGATACTATTAGGAGTGCAGGACGGTAATGCACGAAGACCATGTGCACAAGTTCTCGCGCGCGACATCCCTTGACAAGGGCTGCTATACTGAGGCCGGAAGTTCGGCATCGAGCAGGATGAGTACGTCGGAGCGCGGCGGACAGCAACGAGGGGCCACCGGCTGAGAGCCCCCCGAGCCAGGCGACCGACCGAACGCCCCCTGTGAGCCAGCCCTCCAACGTCGCGATCGGCGCGATCAGTAGGGGACCCCGGTGGCCACCGTTATCGGCGCGAATGAGGGATCGCCTGACCGTTGCGGCGGCGATCCGAATTCGGGTGGTACCACGGAAGGAGAACCTTTCGTCCCGTTGTGGACGAGGGGTTTTTTGTTTTAACCGCGAAATCGGAACGGCGGGCGACGAATGGTGCCGAGTTGACCGCGCCGGGCGCGATCGATGGGACGGAGGCGAGGATGGTAGCCGCGACACAGGCGATGGCCGAGAATGGAAGAGGCGAGCGTTTCCTATCACAGCGGGCGACCGCCTGGGTCGCCGCCGCCACCGCCGCCGCTCCCGTCGCTTCCTCAATGCTCGATCTCTCCGCCGACGAGATCGCGCGGGCTGCCGCGCCGCATATCGTGGAGGCCACGATCGCGGCGCTCGATCGTAGCGAGACGCACTACACCGATCGGACCGGGATCGCGCCGCTGCGCGCGGCGGTCGCGGTGCGCTTCGGCACGCTGGACGATATTGCCTACGAACCGAAAGGCGAGATCCTGATCTGCGGCGGCGGGCGCGAGGCGCTCTTCGTCGCCACGCAGATGCTCATCGAGCCGGGCGACGAGGTGCTGGTGGCCGAGCCCGCCGCCGCCGCCTACGCCGAGGGGGTGCGGCTGGCGGGCGGCGTGCCGATCCCGGTGCCGACGCGCGCTGAGGACCGGTTCGCGCTGAAGGCGGAGACGGTGCGCGCGCTGATCACGCCGCGCACGCGCGCCCTCCTCTTCGGCTCCCCCGCCGTCCCGAGCGGCGGGGTGACGACCGGCGCGGATTTGGAGGCGCTGGCGGAGTTGGCGCGCGTCCACAATCTGCTGGTCGTCTGGGACGAGACCTATCGGGAATGGGCGTTCGGTGGCGCGGAGCAGGCGAACCTCGCCGCGCTACCGGGGATGCGCGAGCGGACGGTGATTGTCGGCTCCTTCTCGGCGCGCTATGCGATGGCGGGCTGGCGGGCGGGCTATGTCGTCGGACCGGCGTCGCTCGTCCGCCCGGTGACGTTGATGAAACAGGCGTTGACGATCTGCTCGCCAGCGCCGTCACAGTGGGCGGCGCTGGCGGCCCTGGATGGGCCACAGGGCGCGGCGGCCGCGACGGTGCGGGAGGTCGCGGCGCGGCGCGGGGCGGCGTGTCGGGCGCTCGGGGCGCTCGGCCTCGCCTGCCCCGGCGACGGCTCGCCGTTCCTCTGGTTCGACGTGCGCGGGTTGGGGAGCGACGGGCGCGGCTTCGTCGCGGCGGCGGCTGACGGGGCCGCGCTGCTCCTGCGTGCGGGCGAGGAGTACGGCGACCCCGGCGCGGGTTGGGTGCGACTGACTCTGAACGCCCCGGCGGACCAATTGACTGCGGCGATCGAGCGGCTCGCGCCGGTCGTGGAACGGTTGTGCGACAGGCGCGGACAGGGGGGGGGCTACTAGGATGGTTGTCGCGACACCAGCGTTCCTCGATGAGCGCGATCACCTGATGTCCCTCGCCGCCGGGCTCGATGGGGTGATCTCGCTCGGGCTCGGCGATCCCGACCACGCGACCCCCGCGCATATCGTCGAGGCGGCGAAGGCCGCGCTGCGCGACGGGCGCTGCGATCGTTACAGCGAGCCCGCCGGGCTGATCGAGTTGCGCCGCGCGATCGCCGCCAAGCTGCGGCGCGACAACGGCTTCGAGGCCGACCCGGAGACCGAGATCACTGTCACGACCGGCGGCCAGGAGGGCTTGTTCCTGCTGATCCAGTGCCTCCTCGATCCGGGCGACGAGATCCTGGTGCAGGACCCGCGCTACAGTTCCTACGACGAGGCGATCCGACGCGCGGGCGGGATCGGCGTGGAGTTGCCAACCTGCGAGGCCGAGGGGTTCGATCTCGACCCGGCGACCGTCGCCGCGCGGATCACGCCGCGCACGAAAGCGATCCTGCTGATCACGCCGGGGAATCCGTCGGGCGCGGTGATCTCGCCCGACAACTTGCGCGCGATCGCCGCGTTGGCGATCGAACACGACCTGCTGGTGATCGCCGACGAGATCTACGAGAAGTTCGTCTACGACGGCGCGCGGCACCTCAGCCTCGCCTCGTTGCCGGGGATGCGCGGGCGGACGATCACCCTCAACGGTTTCTCCAAGACCTACGCGATGACCGGATGGCGGCTCGGCTACGTCGTCGCGCCGCCGGCGCTGACGACCGCTATCCGCGCGCTGAAGGGGACGGTGAGCGTCTGCGCCCCGGTCCTGTCGCAGTGGGCCGGGGTCGCCGCGATGACCGGCCCGCAGGATTGCGTCGAGTTCTTCCGCAGCACCTACGACGAGCGCCGCCGCGCGCTGATGGCGGCGCTAGACGACTGCGGGTTCACCTATGGCTACCCGCGCGGGGCGTTCTATATCTTCGCGAATACCGCCTCGACCGGTTTGCCGGCCTTCGAACTCGCGCACCGCTTGCTGATCGAAGGCCGGGTGTTGGTCTTCCCGGGTACCGGCTTCGGCGAGAACTGGAAAGACTATTTGCG
>CADCWN010000067.1 GCA_902806415.1 uncultured Thermomicrobiales bacterium
AGGTCCGCCCCGCCGGGGATCGCCGAGAGGGTCGGGTAGGCCCGTCGCCCGTGGACCTCCTCGTAGCGCGGCGTCACCGGGTGGATCGTCCCCTCGTAGCCGCAGCGCACCAGCCCGGTCAGGATACTGGTGGCGAACCCGGCCTTCGGCGTCGCCCCGACGATGGCGATCCGCTCGGGGTGGAGCAGGCTCCGCATCGCCCGCTCGAATGCCCCCGGTGCTTGACGCGCATCCTCCCCCGTGTCTGCTGTGCTCGGTTGCGCCGACTGCATCGCCCCCCCTCCCCTACCGGAACGCGGCTATGGCCCTCACCCCCGCCTCGCTGCGCTCCGCACCCCCTCTCCCAATTCTAGGAGAGGGGGAGTCCCGATCGCATCGGTGTCCACAAACGGATCGCTGAAGACGACGTTGCTTGGCCAGTCGGCAGAAGCCCGTTAGCAACCTAGTCCACGAAGGTGGACTTCGTGGCCGCAGCCTTCAGCCGGGGGTTTCAACCCCTCGGATCTCCGCGCTGACCGTGAGGCAACCACGCGCCAACGCCAACGCCACACCCCGTCGCACACTAAAAATAGGTGCGCCCGACTGTCTCGGCGATGCAGGCCGGGCGTTCCTCGCCCTCGACCGTGATCGTGCAGCGATTGGTCGTCTGCACCGCCTGCGTGCCGATCTCATCGACCGCCAGCAAGGTGACCTCCATCCTGATCCGCTTGCCGACGCGCACGGGACCGGTGAAACGGACCTTGTTCAGCCCGTAGTTGACGCCCATCTTCCCGCCGAGTTGGATCTTCACCCCCTGGCGCATACCGCTCAGCATCGGGATGAGCGACAGCGTCAGGTAGCCGTGCGCGATCGTCCCGCCGAAGAACGTCTGCGCCGCGCGCTCGGGATCGACGTGGATGTACTGGTGATCACCGGTGGCGTCGGCGAAGAGATCGACCCGCTCCTGCGTGATCTCCAGCCAGCCGGTCATGCCCAGGCTCTGCCCGACCAGCCCGCGCAACTCGGCCACGCTCGTGACGGTGCGCTCCTCGACGGTCGTCGTTTCGTCGCTCATGGCCCCCTCCGTCATCCGCTGGCGGGCGGGGGGCAACCCCGCGTAGCCCGCCCGCCGCCCGCCAGCCCCCGCTCAGCCGGAAACGCGCCCGGCCAGGACCTCTTGCAGCGCCCGCTCGCGGTGATAGGCCGTATCACCGTAGAGCGGTTCCAGATGCTTCGCGCGCTTCCAGTAGAGGTGGAGATCGTACTCCCAGGTGTAGCCGATCCCGCCGTGGATCTGGATCGCCTCGCCGGTGATCATCCGCGACGCCTCATTGAGGGTCGATTTCGCCACCGAGGCGGCGAGGGTCGCATCCGGCGCGTCGGCGTCGATCGCCCAGGCGGCGTAGTAGACCGCCGCGGTCGCGTTCTCCGCCGCCTCCAGCATCTCCGCCAGCCGATGCTTGATCGCCTGGAAGGAGCCGATCGGCTGGCCGAACTGCTCGCGCACCTTCGCGTAATCGACGCTCATCTCCAGCGCCTTGCGCGAGGCCCCCAGCATCTCCGCCGCCGCCGCCACCTGGGCGCGGCGCAACATCGCCTCGACCGCCGGCCAGCCCGCGCCCGCCGCGCCGATCAGGTTCTCGCGCGGCACCCGGACGTCGTTGAAGTGCAGCGTCGCGACCTTCTCGTTCGGGTCCAGCGTCTCGTTCGGCTCGACCGTCAGCCCCGCCGTCTCGCGCGGCACCGCCAGCAGCGTGATCCCCTCCGCCCCGTCCCCGTCGCCCTCGCGCGCCACGACCACGATCGTGTCCACCGCCGCGCCGAACGGGACGACGCGCTTGGTGCCACTCAGTCGGTACTCGTCGCCATCGGCGGTCGCCCGCAGCTCGATCGCGCCCGGCCCCCAGTCGATCGCTCCTTCGAGGAAGGCCAGCGAGGCGGTCATCTCGCCGGTCGCGAGCCCCGGCAGGAAGCGCGCGGTCGCCCGCTCGTCGCCCGAGGCCGCGATGGTGCCGCCCGCCAGGACCACGCTCGCGAAGAACGGCCCCGGATAAGCCACGCGGCCCATCTCCTCCAGCACGACCGCCAGATCGACCATCCCCAGCCCGGCACCGCCGTACTCCTCCGGGAACGGCAGCCCCAGCAGCCCCAGCTCGGCCATCCGGCGATAGGTCTTCGGGTCGTACCCGATTGGATCATCGAACATCCGCCGTGCGTGCTCCGGCGGGCACTGCTCCGTCAGGAACTCCCGCGTCACATCGCGCAGCATCCCCTGCTCTTCGCTGAAATCGAAGTCCATCGTTCCCTCCGGGTCGTGAGTCGTGGGTCGTGAGTCGTGAGAAGGTCCGCTGGTGGCTGAACGACTTCTACCAGCATCACCTCTCTCACGACTCACGACCCACGACTCACGACTACTTCGCCGCCCGCGCCTTCAACTCCTGGCGGTCCGCGCGGACCTCCTTCGGCAGGCCCAGGACCCGCTCGCCGATGATATTCTTCTGGATCTCGTTCGAGCCGGCGTAGATCGTGCCGGCGCGCGACCAGACGAACGAGTGGACCCAGCTGCCGCCCTCGCCGTCCTCGTCGCCCGTGAGCGCCAGGTCGGACGGCGCGCCGGCGAAGAGTTGGCCGAACGGGCCGAGAATCTCCTGCATCAATTCCTGGGCGCGTTTGTCCAGTTCGGAGTAGTAGAGCTTCGCGATCGACGCTTCCGGCCCCGGTCGCTGCCCCTTCTCCAGCTTCGAGAGGAGACGGAGGGCGCTGTAGCGCAGCACCTCGGTCTCGCTGTAGATTTGCCCCATCCGCTGCCGCACGATCGGATCCTCGATCGCAGGGCGACCGTTCCGCTCCAGCGTCTTGGCGACTTCCAGCAGCCGCGCGAACGTCGATTGCAAGCGCGTGACCCGGCTCAGCAAATTGCCGCCGCGCTCGTAGGAGAGGGTCGTCTGCGCGATCTGCCAGCCGCGATTCATCTCGCCGACGACGTTGTCCGCCGACACCCGCACGTTGTCGAAGAAGACCTCACAGAACTCCGAACTGCCGCTGATCTGCTTCAGCGGCCGGACCTCGACCCCCGGGCTGTGCATATTCACCAGGAAACAGGTGATCCCCTGGTGCTTCGGGGCCGCCGGATCGGTGCGCGCCAGCAGGATCCCCCAGTCGGAGTGGAGGCCGCCGCTCGTCCAGACCTTTTGCCCGTTGACCACGAACTCGTCGCCGTCGCGCTCGGCGCGGGTCCGCAGGCTGGCGAGGTCGGACCCGGCATTCGGCTCGGAGTAGAGCTGGCACCAGATCTCCTCCGCCGAGAGGATCTTCTGGATAAACTCGCGTTTCTGCTCCTCGGTCCCGTGGTGGATGATCGTCGGCCCGACGATCCCGATCCCCAGCCCGTTCATCGGCGCGGGCGCGTTGACGCGCGCCATCTCCGCCCCGACAATCGCCTGCTCCATCGGGCGGGCTTCCTGGCCGCCGTACGCCTTCGGCCAGCCCATCCCGATGAAACCGGCCTCGTACATCTGGCGATGCCAGGCTTTGCGCTCTTCTTGCGTCTCGAGCTTCTTGCGCGGCAGGTTCGCGCCGAGCCAGGCGCGGACTCGATCGCGAAAGGCGACATCCTCAGGCGTCAACTGGAGATCCATGCCTAGCCTCCTCTACGAAATCGTCGGACTCGCTCGGTCGGTCGGCGGTCGGCGGCGAATATGCGCGAATGTCCGCTGTTGTGCATCGCGCTCAGCGAACGCTCCCCTGGTTGTGCGAGCGGCCCTGTACGCCATGCACGTTAACGCAATTGGTCAAGTCTGTCAACGAACAACAGGTAAGACAGCGGGCTGGCGGCTTCAGCCGCCAGCCCCGTCAGTCCGCCGCTACTTCGCTCGGCGCTTTGGGCAGCCGCGCCGCGACGAGCTCCGCGATGTCCTCGACCTGCACCTTGTCCGCGCTGCCGGTCGAGCCGATCGCGTCCTCGAACATCGTGATGCAGAACGGGCAACCGGCGGCGAGGGTGCCGCAGCCGGTCTCCAACACATCGTCGAGGCGGTTGTGGCTCATCTTCTTGCCGATCCGCTCCTCCATCAGCGCGCGACCGCCGCCGCCGCCGCAGCAGAGCGCCTTGTTGCGCGACCGCCGCATCTCCGTCACCTCCACCCCGAGGCCGTTGACGACCTCGCGCGGGGCGTCGTAGACATCGTTGTAGCGCCCGAGATAGCAGGGGTCGTGGAAGGTGATCGCCTTCTTGTCCAGTCCCTCGTCCAGCTTCAGCCGCCCGGACTTCATCAGCTCGGCGATGAACTGGCTGTGGTGGACGACCTCGAAGTCGCCACCGAACTGCGGGTACTCGTTCTTGATCGTGTTCATGCAGTGCGGGCAGGCGGTGACGATCTTCTTGACGCCGTACCCTTGCAGCGTCTCGACATTCCCTTGCGCCAGCACCTGGTAGAGGTATTCATTGCCGGCCCGGCGCGCGGGGTCGCCGGTGCAGCCCTCCTCGGTGCCGAGGATCCCGAAATTCATCCCCGCCGCCTGGAGGATTCGCGAGAGCGATTGCGCCACCCGCTGGTTCCGCTCATCGAACGAGCCGTAGCAGCCGACCCAGTAGAGGATGTCGACCGGCTCATCGGGGTGTTCGCTGAGGATCTTCAGGCCCAGGCCCTTCGCCCAGTCGGCGCGGGTGCGGGCGCGTAGGCCGAACGGGTTGCTGTTGCGCTCCAGGCTGTTGAAAACCTTGGTCAACTCCGCCGGGAAGCGGGTCTCCTCCAGCACGAGATTGCGGCGCATATCGACGATTTTGGGCACATGCTCGATCGCCACCGGGCACGCCTCGACGCAGGCCATGCAGGTCGTGCAACTCCAGAGTTCTTCGTCCTTGATCAGCCCCTCCTCGCCGATCAGCGGCGTCGAGGCGGTGATCGCGCGCGGCTCGTGGCGCGCGGCCATCCGCATCCCGGCCTGGGCGTAGGTGGAGAGCCGCATGTCCACGATGATCTTCTTCGGATCGAGCGGCTTATCGGTCAGATTGGCCGGGCAGACGTTGGTGCAGCGCCCGCACTCGGTGCAGGCGTAGCCGTCGAGGATATCTTTCCAGGTGAATTGCTGGATCTTGCCGACGCCGAAATGCTCCGCCTCCTCGATCCCCTCGATCTTCGGCAGCGCGCCCTTCGGCCCGGTCCCCTTGAGGTAGACGTTGACCGGCGAGGTGAAGACGTGGAAATGCTTGCTCAGCGGGATGTAGACCAGCAGCGCGAGAACCAACAGGATGTGAATCCAGTAGAAGCCGACGAAGCCGACCCGCGCCGCCGTCTCCCCGAGCGCCGCGAGCGGCCCGCCAAGAATCTCCCCGGCGAGCGACCAGTGCGGATCGCTATTGCCGAACGCCGCCGCCGCGAACCCCTCGGCGAGCAAGAGCGAGGAGAGATGCCCGCCGATCATCGCGATGATGATCCAGGCGTCGGTCTGGGTCGTCAGCCCGCGCGGGCGGCGACTGCGACGGAAGGCGGCGTAGGCGAGCGCGACGATCACGCCGACGGCCAGGATGTCGTTGACGGCGATGTACGCCCGCGAGCCGATGATCGGCAGCCGGACGCCGTGGATCAGCCCGTCGGCCAGCACCTGGAGGAGAGCCAGGGTCAGGATGAGGAAGCCCCAGAAAATCAGGAAGTGCGCCACCCCGATCGCGGGCCGCTCGAACATCTTCGGCTGGCCGAAGACCATCTTCACCACGCGCCGGATTTGCGTCATGGGGTCCCCGCGCCTGACGGTCGGCTGCGCGGCCCGCAGCGGCTGGTAGAGCCGCCACACACGGTAGGCGAAGAACCCGCCCGCGCCGACCAGGGCGAGCAGGAGCAGCAGTTGGCCGAAGATATTGACCGTTGGTGACACTTGACCCCTCCCCCGGCCCCTCCCCTAAAAGGGAGGGGGGACTCATCGGTAAGTTATCGCCTGGATGCGGGCGAGGACGGTAGGTAGGGCGCGACCGGACAGGACGTACTCGCGCTCGCGATCTTGCTCGGTTTGTTGGTCGTGGATCGGGCCATCGACTTCGATGATAAGCTGAAGCGCGTGGCAGTAGAAATCGACGATGAAGCCGTCAATGACCTGTTGGCGACGGAACTGGTATCCGTTGAGGCGATTCGCGCGCAGTTGTCGCCACAAATTTCGCTCGGCGCGGGTCATCTGACGGCGTAACTCCTTGGCACGGGCGCGCTTCTCCGGGATGACGTGCTGAGTGGTAATGACGCTCATACCCCTCCCCCGGTCCCTCCCCTTAAGCGGGAGGGGTGACTCGCTGGGACGTTGTTGGCTTTCTTCTTGGCCGCCGGGCTGCTGACAAGTTCCCCCTCCCTTTTAGGGGAGGGGTTAAGACCCCTTCCTCACCTCTCCGATCAGCTGCGGCAGCACCTTCAGGGCGTCGCCGACGATGCCGAGATCGGCGCTCTTGAAGATCGGGGCATCCGGGTCTTTGTTGATGGCGATGATCGTCTTCGCGCCTTTCATCCCGGCGAGGTGCTGGATCGCGCCGGAGATCCCGCAGGCGATGTAGATGTCCGGCTTGACCGTCACGCCGGTCTGCCCGACCTGCTCGCCGTACGGTCGCCAGCC
>CADCWN010000068.1 GCA_902806415.1 uncultured Thermomicrobiales bacterium
ATCCTTATTCTCACCTTGAGCAAAGGCTCGACCGTGATGAATTGCTCTTACCAGAGTGTGTGATAGAGAACTTTGACGCCAATCTAGCTGCCTCTTTGCGACCCGCGTTTGATACTTTGTGGAACGCTTATGGTTGGCACAAGTGTGTGAGTTACACAGATGAGGGCGAATATAAACCTTCGTCATAAAGCCGGGGAGGGCAATTATGGCCTCTACAAGGCTATGCAATACAGTCCACCTCCACTGCGGCCTCAACGGCGCGGGGAAGACGCCCTACGCGTGGCGGCTCGCCGAGGAGCGGCGCGCCGTGCTGTTCAGCCTGGATGAGTGGATGCTGCGCTTCCAGCCCGATCTGCACTACGATGCGCCGGAGTACGGCCCGCTCGCCGAGCGCTGCAAAGGGTTGATCTGGACCGTCGCGCAACAAATCCTCGCGCTCGGCCACGATGTCATCCTCGACTGGAACGGCTGGAGCCGCGCTCGCCGCGCGATCTGGCGCGATCGGGCGCACGAGGCGGGCTACGAACCGCTCCTCCACTACCTGCACGTCCCGGTCGAGGTGGCGATCGCGCGGGCGGAATCGCGCGCCACCGTGAACACCGCAGGCGCGCATATCCTCGACGCGGACGCGATACGCCACCTCGCCGCGCTCTTCGAGGAACCGAGCGAAGGCGAGGGAATGACGATCAACGTTGTGCGTTATACAGCAGATTGAACAATTGAAGGCAATCACTATCCTGACAGCGGCGCTATCTTGCGGCGCGTTACAATTCATTTATTGATTAACTCACTATCGGTACATCGCCCGGAGCGACAAGCCTATGACCATCTCGACGCGGATCGACAACCCGCCGCTCGTCCTCCACCTCCGCCCGGCGATCACACTGAGCGACGAGGAGTTCTTCGCGTTCTGCCGTCAGAACCCCGAATTGAGAATCGAGCGTTCAGCCGAAGGGGAAGTGGAGATCATGGCACCAGCCGGGGGGGGCAGCAGTCGCCGCAACATGACAGTCAGCCGCCGACTCGATGAATGGTCGCTCCGCGACGGCACCGACGTGGTCTTCGATTCGTCCGGCGGCTTCATCCTGCCCAACGGGGCTATCCGCTCGCCGGACGCTGCCTGGGTCCGCCGCTCGCGCCTGACTGTCCTCACCGCCGAGCAAAAAGAGCGTTTCCTGCCGTTCTGCCCCGACTTCGTGATCGAGGTGCGCTCCCCCTCCGACAGCCTGGCGCTGACCCAGGAGAAGATGCACGAATACATCGGGAACGGTGCGACCCTCGGCTGGCTCCTCGATATGCCAGCGAAGCGCGCCTACCTCTATCGTCCAGACAACCCGGTGGCGCAACTCGACGCGCCGCTCAGCCTGTCGGGCGAGCCGGAGTTGCCGGGCTTCACCCTCGACCTGACAGGCATCTGGGAATTGGATTTTTAGTAGAATTTCCAGGCGTCAATAGGGCAACAATCCGTTCAGAGACGAGGGAGAACCGGCAAGTGGCACAGGCGGCGGCAACGAAGAGCGGCACACGAGCGGTGAAGGTGGCGGAAGCGGCACCGCCGCCACGCCGACAGCGCGAGTGGACGCGCACGCTGGCCCTCTACCTTTGCTTCGCCGGGTTCTATCTGCTGACGACGAGCGGGCATTTCTACGTGGTCGATGAGGAGACGATCTATGTCCTGACCGAGAGTATCGGCGCGCGCGGCACCTTCGCGCTGCCGCGCGGCGCGTGGGGGCTCGTCCTCAGCCCGCAGAGCCCGGCGCCGGGTCCGGCCTACAGCATCTTCCCGCCCGGCCAGCCGTTCGCTGCGCTGCCACTCTTCTTCATCGGCCAACTCGTCGCACCCCTCTTCCCGCCCGATGCCGAGGGTTACGTCCTGCGCTTCTTCGTCTCGCTCCTCGGTTCGTTCGTCACGGCGGCGATGATCGCGCTCCTCTACCGCCTCGCCCGCCTCCTCGGCTACAGCGGGCGCGTTGCCCTCGCCCTCGCGGTCATCTACGGCCTCGCCACCACCGCCTGGCCTCAGGGCCGCACCTTCTTCGCCGAGCCGCTGACGGCGCTGCTGCTGGTTTTTAGCTTGTACGGGGTAAGGCGGGGGACGGAGAGTATCGAAGGTCGAAGGTCGAAGGGCGAAGGGGATGCTGCCCCCCCGCCCCCCCAATCCTGGGGAGAGCGAGACGTTGCGAACGTCGAGGCTTCTGCTGAAAGCCGCCTTGCCCTCAATGGACCTGCACTTCCCAGAATGGGGGGGCCGGGGGGGCTGTCGCTCCCTTCGACCTTCGACCTTCGACCTTCGACCCCCTTCTGGCTCATAGCTGCCGGTGCCGCCGCCGCCGCCTCGCTCGTCGTCAAGCCGCACGCGGCGCTGGCCCTGCCGGGGCTGGGGCTCTATCTGCTCTGGCGGGCGGGCCGGTTGCGGCGCGAGGGGAACCGCTGGCGATACGACTGGCGCGGGGCGATCGCGATCTGCGCGGCTTTCTGTATCGGCGGCATCGTCGTCGCGACGCCGTATGCCTTGCTTAATTGGCGGCTATTCGACTCGCCGTTCAGCACTGGCTACGGCATCAGCCCCCTCTCCGGCTTCACGCACCCGTTCCTGCGCGGGCTCTTCGGGCTGACCTTCGCGACCGGGCGCGGGATCTTCTGGTTCTCGCCGCCGCTCTTCCTGGCCCTCTTCGCCGCGCGCCGCTTCTTCCGCCAGCACCCCGCCGAGGCGAGCGCCTGCCTCGCGGTCGTCGTCGCCCACTACGCCTTCTATTGCGGGCATTTCGAGTGGGCGGGCGGCGGCGCGTGGGGGCCGCGCTACCTGATGATCGCCTTGCCGTTCGCCTACCTGCCGATCGCCGCCTTCCTGGCCGATCTGCGCGGTCGGCGGATCGCACAGGTCGCCGCGACCGCGATCATCGCGGCGGGGTTCGCGGTGCAACTCCTGCCGATCGGCGTCAACTTCGATTTCAACAAAACCGAGGAGGAGCGGCAGAACTTCGTCCCCGCCGCCTCGCCGCACCTCTGGATGGCGCGCACCTTCCGGGAACGGGTGGGCGAGTGGCGCGCGGTCGCCTTCCCGCCGCCGAACACGGCGATGCTGCGCGACGGTTTTCTCACGCGCGAGTCAGAGGAGCACCGCGAAGTTTTCCCGCGCTGGACGGACGGCGCGGGCGACCTGGTCCTCTACGCCGCCGCGAACGAGGCGCACACCGTCAAGCTGACCTTCTTCGACCACCGCCCGACCAACGTACGGACCACCCCACCGCAAATCTTGATCGGGGGCGTCGCCTTGCCAGATGGCGCGGTCGAGCGCCAGGGTTTCACCGCCGATGGCGAGGGCTGGACCTATCAATTCACCGTCCCGGCGAGCGCTTTCAGCGGCAACCGGGCCACCGTGACACTGCACAGCCCTGCCTGGAATCCGCGCGCCCTCGGCCTCGGCGACCGCGACGAGAACCTCGGCGTCTTCGTCCACAACGTCGAGGCGTGGCGCGAAGGCGCCCCGCTGACCATCACCGATATCCCAGAGAAGCTGATCATCGACCCGCTGCCGCGCACCCCCCGCTGGCGCTTCTGGTGGTTCAACGACGACCACACCCGCCACCACCTCCTCGACCACTGGGCCTGGTACGCGGCGGTCGCCGGCTTCCCGCGCGACCTCACGATCCGCTGGATCGGGTCGATCGCCGGGTTCGCCGGGCTGCTCGTCGTCGCGGGCCTGGTGCTCGGCGCGCGATCGTTGCCTGCGGGTGCATTGCGCTTCGCGCCGCGACGGCGGCGGAGCAAGGTACGGCGTGGGGATGGGAAGCGAGTCAGGGCGGCGGTGTAGGGCGGCCCTCACCCCCCGGCGCGCATTCGCACGCCACCCCCTCTCCCAATTCTAGGAGAGGGGGTCCGAACGCTACCGGCTGCAGCGAACATAAGGGACAGCGTAGGCTTTCGTCATCCCAGTCCACGAAGGTGGACTTGGTGGCCGCAGGCCCTTAGCCGGGTCTTCAGCCCCGGTCCTCCGCGCCAGCTGGCGACGCTGATCCACGTATTCGCCCCTCAATACCCCAGCGCATAGCACTCCCGGCGCGGGTCCGCGCCGCCGAGCCGGGTGCCGGTCTCGGGATCGACCATGATCGCGCAGACGGAGCAGGCGGCGGCGTGCCAGGCGGGCCACTCGTTGAGCCGATGACCGCGTCGGGCCAGTTCCGCGCGAACTCCCGGCGCGATCCGCCCCTCGACGTTGAGCAGGCCCGGCTGGTAGCCGTGCGGCCAGAACGAATCGGGGAACGACTCGCTGACGACGCGCGGCTCCTCGATCGCGCGCTGCGGATTCATCCCGAACTCCGCGACGTTGAGGAAGACCTGGAGCATCGCCTGGGTTTGGCCGTCGCCGCCCGGACAGCCGAACGGCATGAACAACTCGCCCTCGCGCAGGGCCAGCGCGGGATTCGGCGTCAGGCGTGGGCGCTTGTTCGGCGCGACCGCCGAGGGGTGCGCCGGGTCAAGCCAGCCCTGCGAGCCGCGCGTGGAGAGCGGGAAGCCGAGGCCGGGGACGAGCGGGGCGGTCAGCGCGCCATCGCTCGGCGTGGCGGAGAAGGCGTTGCCCCGCTCGTCCACCACGCAGCAGTAGGCGGTGTCGGGTCCGGGCGGCGCGCTGACGAGATCGGGGCGGCGCGGCGACACATCCAGCCCTCCATCCCGCGCCATGAACGGGCGCGGGTCGCCGGATGGCGGCATCTCCGGCCAGGCGCGGGCCATGTCGATCTGCTCGCGCCGCGCCGCCGCGTAGCTCGGCGAAAGCAACCCTTCGAGCGGCACATCGATGAAGTCGGGGTCGCCGTAGAAGCGGTCGCGGTCGGCGAAGGCCAGCTTCAGCGCCTCCGCGACGAGGTGCAGATAGTCGGCGCTGTTGTGGCCGAGCGCCCGCAGATCGTCGCCCGACAGGATCGCCAGCGCCTGGGGGATGACCGGCCCCTGGCACCACGGCCCACAGGCGAAAACCTCGAAATCGCGGAATCCGGTCCGCACCGGCGCTTCGTGACCGACGCGGAAGCGCGCGAGGTCTTCGCCGGTCAGCAGCCCGCCCTCGGCGGCGCTGTGCCGCGCCATCGCCTCGGCCAGATCGCCCTCGTAGAACCGCTGGCGCGCCGCTTCCAGCCCCGCCTCGCGATTCGCCCCGCCGCGCTCGGCCTCGGCCAGACGGCGGAAGGTCTGCGCCAGGTCGGGCTGTCGCCAGATCTCGCGCTCGCGGGGTGGTCGCCCGCCCGGCAGGAAGACCGGGGCCGAGGAGGGCCACCCCGCGACCGTCGCGGCCTCGCTGGCGAACGTCGCGGCGAGGCGCGGGTAGAGCGGGAAGCCCCCCTCCGCCAGAATAATCGCCGGGGCGACGACCTGGGCGAAGGTCATCGTGCCATGCCGCGCGAGGGCGTCGAGCCAGGCCCCCGCGGCGGCGGGGGTGACGGTGCGCGCGATCCCCTCCGGCATCTCGCCGCCGAAGTTGTCCCGATACCAGTCGATCGAGATCGCGGCGGGCCAGCGCCCCAGGCCGCTGATCGTCTCGACCCGACGCGTCGCCGCATCCCAGGTCATGATCGGCGCGACCCCGCCGAAGGTGGTCAGGTGCGGCTCCAGGACGTTGATGCAGAGGCCGGTCGCCACTCCGGCATCGGTCGCGTTGCCGCCCGCCTTCAGGATTTCCACACCCGCCGCCGTCGCCAGGTAGTGAGTCGAGGAGACCATCGCCCGCCCGCCCATCACCGCCGGGCGATATGCGCCATACCATTGCACCATCGTGCCGCTCCTTCGCTGAGGGGCCAGGGCGGCTCCCTATCGATCCGCTTATCGCCCCCATTCTCGCAGGAAATCGGCGAAGTCGTGGCGCGGATGATAGTCCAACTCGCGCACTGCCCGCTCGACGACGTAGACGCGGTCGATACGCGCTGGCAACATCCAA
Organism: uncultured Thermomicrobiales bacterium; assembly: GCA_902806415.1. GTDB lineage: Bacteria > Chloroflexota > Chloroflexia > Thermomicrobiales > CADCWN01 > CADCWN01. Next base: position 5,930 of record CADCWN010000068.1, read on the forward strand.
CCGTGCCGCGCAAACGTCGCCTCGGCCTCCGGGTAATAGCGCCGGATCGTCGCCGCCGCGTCGCGCAGCAATTCGGGCGTGTCGGCCTCGGCGAACGGTGAGCGCGCGGCGATGTTGTAGGGGCCGAAGCCGACGGTCGTGGCGATCGCGGCCAAGCGATGTGCCTCCGCCGCATCGCGCGGATCGAGCCCGCGATAGAGGCGGTGAACGGCAAGCTGTTCGGGCGACTCGGGGAAGAACCGCCCCACGCGCAGGCAGACGGTCGGGATACCGGTCTCGCGCTGGAACAACAGACAGAGCCTTTCGGCGGCGAGCTTCGTCACATCGTAGATATCGCGCGGTTGCGGGGCCAGCGCCTCCGTCACCCAAACCGCGCGATCGGTCGGCACCAGCGCGTCGCCATAAACCGAGGTGGTGCTGGTGTAAACGAAGCGCGTGACCCCGCTCATCGCGGCGGCCGTCAGCAATCGTTGCATCCCGGCAACGTTGGTGGCGATGAACGCTTCCTTCGTCGCCCCGACCAGATGCCGCGCGTGGAGCGAGGCGGTGTGGATAACGGCATCGACCTGATCGACCAGGGCGGCGATCAGCGCGCGATCGGCGAGGCTGCCAATGTGCGTCGTCTCCGGCCCCGGCAACAGATCCAGGCCGAGCACTTCATGGTCTGGGGTGAGGACGCGGGCGACCGCCGCGCCGAGCTGTCCAGTGCTACCAGTCACCAGGACGCGCATTGGCTCCCCCCATGTTCGTGTGGTAATGCGACCGCAGCAAACCTCTCCCCGCCGCCTCCGGATGAACCGGACAATGTGCGGGCGGCGACCCTCCCCTACAAGGGAGGGTGGGGTTGGGCGGTGCCGCTCCGTAGATAGTGGCGCATGGTGGCGCTCAGCGCTTCGCGTATTCCAGCGCGATGATCCCGCCCACGCCGGTCGGGGGCTCGGACAGGAGGCGCTGCACGGCGGGGAGAAGCGCCTGCCGCATCGGGTGCTCGGCCATCCGCCGCTCATCCTCCGGCGACTCCCAGATCACGACGCTGTTGAAGACGCCGGCCTCGCCGATCGAGCGGGCCAACGCCCAGTAGCGCAGCCCGCGCCCCTCGCGCCGCAACAAATCTTCCAGCAGTTCCATCTGCGCGACGAATTTGCCCTCTTGCCCCGGCTTGACCCGATAGCGCCCAGTCACCATATAGGCCATGTATTTCTCCTGACTGTATATACCAATTCACATCATCGACTGAGGTGTTGACACCCCGGTTGACACCCTCCGGCTATGATGTCGCGGAAAGGATCGCGTCCATGAGGTTCGCGGCGTCGCGCTGCGCTTGCGGCATGACGTGACTGTAGGTGTTCATGGTGATCCCGATGTTCGAGTGCCCCAGTATCTCCATCACCACGCGCGCCGGCACCCCCTGGAAGAGGAGCAGGGACGCACAGGCGTGCCGCAGATCGTGGAAGCGTTGCGGGGGGAGGCCGGCCCGCTTGACGAGTCGTTGGAAGAGCACACGGGTGTTGTTCCCGTCTTGCGGGGTGCCCACCATCGTGGGGAAGACAAGACCCCGGTCCTGCCAGCGCTGCCCGGCCAATAACCGCTCCTCTAACTGGCGCGTGCGGTGTGCTCGCAGGGCAATGATCGCGATGGCCGGCAAGGGAATGGTGCGCCGACTCTTCGCCGTCTTCACGTCGACCAGTTGCAGCTTGCTGTCGATGCGCTGGATCTGCTTCCGGACGTGGAGTTGTCCGGTGTCCAGGTCGAGATCTTCCCACCGGAGCCCCAGTGCCTCACCTTGTCGCAGGCCGATGGCCAGGGCCACGGTGTAGAGCGCTTTCTGGCGATGCCCGCTGACGGCATCGAGAAAGGCCCGGGCCTGCTCGGGGGTGAAGGGGTGGACCTCCCGCTGACGGGCGGCCGGCGGATCGGTCAGCGCGGCGGCGTTCTTCGTCACGAGTTCCCACTTGATCGCCTGATTAAGCGCCCGGCGCAGGACGGCGCGGGCATAGGCGATGGTGCGCGGTGAGAGGCCCGCCGCTCCCATCGCGTTCATCATGGTCTGAACATGCTGCGGGGCGAGCTTCTGTAATTGCAGATGGCCCAGGTGAGGCACCAGGTACAGGCGCGCCAGCTTGGCATAACTCTTGTGGGTGTTGTAGCTCCGCGACGGCTTCACGCTCGTTTCGAGCCAGTGGGAGAGGAATTGCCCCACGGTCTGCCGCTCGACGGCGACGGGGAGGCCGTATTGCAGGTCGCGCAGGGCGGCGGCGAGCTGCTCGGCGACTTCCTTGCGTGTGTCGCCGTAGAAATACTTGCGCTTGCGCTTGCCATCCACGACCCCCAGGTTCAGTCGGGCCATCCAGCGACCGTCGGCCCGCTTGCTGATCGTGCCCTCGTTCGGGCCTCGCTTCTTGGCCATCTGCC
>CADCWN010000069.1 GCA_902806415.1 uncultured Thermomicrobiales bacterium
GGGAGCCGGAGGACATCGCCAACGCCGCCCTCTTCCTCGCCTCCGACGACGCCTCCTGGCTCACCGGCGCGATCCTCCCGGTCGATGGCGGGCTGATGGCCGGGAACGGGCAGATGAACCGCGAGTTGGTCGGGGATGTTTGAGTGGCGAGGGCCGATCGGGCGGGTGCTTTGGTAGGGTGGTGGGTCGGGTATGGCTGACGACGGCGCACTCAACAGGGTTACGGCAAGTCGGTAAAACCGCGTCTACGGGCCTGCGGGCCACAATTCCTGTGACTCCGCACAGGACCACGACCGGCCCACGCCGCTTAAGACTCGCCACATTTGCCCCGGCGTATCCAGTCATCGCTTACCCTCACTATATCCCAAATTAATCCCTCGTTCTCTCCTCCTCTCATCCTCGTCTCGGTGTTCTCTGTGCGCTCTGTGGTTCAACCACGTCCTTGTCTCCGTGCGCTCTGTGCGTTCTTGCGGTTCAACCCCGCCTCCCTCGTCCCCGTCGGCGTCACCCGTCGCCCGCAGTGTGTGGCGGTGGTATACTTCGCGTCCGATTGGGGATGCGAGGGATATGGGGAGCCGGGCCGATGCGCGAACTATTCAGACGGCAGCCGCGATTCACACCCGCAGCGGAGGCGGAGAACGCGGAGGTACCGGATAACCTCTTCTTCAAATGCCCGCAGTGCAAAGAACTGAATTATGGCAAAGAGTTCCAGGAAGCGCTGCGCGTCTGCCAGAGTTGCGGCTACCACGCACCGCTCTCGGCCCATGAGCGCCTGACCCTCCTGCTCGATGCCGGGACGTTCCGGGAATGGGACACCGGGCTGCGCCCCGAAGACCCGCTCGGCTTCGTCGCCGGCCCTCCCGGGAAAGAAGAGAGCTACCGCGCCAAGCTCGACAGCGCCCGCCGCAAGACCAACCTGCAAGAGGCGGTCGTGTCCGGCGAGGGGCGGATCAACGACCATCCCCTGGTGGTGGTCGTCTGCGACTTCGGCTTCATGGGCGCGAGTATGGGCTCGGTCTACGGCGAGAAGCTGGCCCGCGCCGCCGAGCGCGCGGTCGAGCGCGGGCTGCCGCTGCTGACCGTCTCGGCCTCGGGCGGGGCACGGATGCAGGAGGGGATCCTCTCGCTGATGCAAATGGCGAAGACCACCGCCGCGCTGGGCCGCCTCGGGCGCACGCGCCTGCCGCACCTCTCGCTGCTGGTCGATCCCTGCTACGGCGGTGTCACCGCCTCTTACGCGACGGTGGCCGACATCGTGATGGCCGAGCCGGGCGCGCGGATCGGTTTCGCGGGCCAGAGTGTGATCGAGCAGATTACCCGCCAGAAGTTACCGGAAGGGTTCCAGCGCGCCGAGTTCCAGTTGGAACACGGGATGCTCGATCTGATCGTGCCGCGTCGCGAACTGCGCGACACCCTCACCACCCTCCTGCGGCACTACGGCGGCGCATCGCCCAAGATCACCACCGTCACGGTCGAAGCCCGCGAGGCCCAGGCGTTGGAGGTGCGCTCATGAGCACGACCAGTCAGACCGCGCGCGCGACGTTGGATGCCTGGGCGCGGGTGCAATTGGCGCGCCAGGCCGAGCGCCCGCATACCCTCGACTATATCGGCGATCTCTGCTCCGACTTCATCGAACTGCACGGCGACCGCGCATTTCGGGACGATCCGGCGATCGTCGGGGGGATCGCCCGCCTGCGCGGGACCGATCGGACGATCGCCGTCGTCGGGCATCAGAAAGGGTCGAACACCAAGGAGAACTTGCGCCGCCACTTCGGGATGGCGCACCCCGAGGGATTTCGCAAGGCGCGGCGGATCATGCGCCACGCGGAGAAGTTCGGCCTGCCGCTGCTCACCTTCCTCGACATCCCCGGCGCGGACCCCGGCATCGCCTCGGAAGAGCGCGGCCAGGGGACGGCGATCGCCGAGTGCATCCAGACGCTGACCGAGTTGCGCGTCCCGATCGTCGCGACGGTGATCGGCGAGGGCGGGAGCGGCGGCGCGCTGGCCCTCGGCGTGGCGGACAAGGTGCTGATGCTGGAGAACGCGGTCTACGCCGTCGCCAGCCCGGACGCCGCCGCCTCGATCCTCTGGAAAGATGCGAAGCAGGCCCCGGCGGCGGCGGCGGCGATGCGGATCACCGCGAACGACGCCCTCCAACTCGGCGTGATTGACCGGATCGTGCCGGAGCCGACCCCCGCCCACGAAGATCCGCACGCGGCGATTCGTGCCGTCGGCGAGGCAATTCGCGAAGCCCTCGACCGCCTCATCGCCCTCGAAACTGAGGAACTGCTCGCCGCGCGCTACCACAAGTTCCGCGCGATCGGACAGTGGCGCGAGGAGTAACAAGTTAGAGCCACGAATAAAGCGAGACGAAGGGCATACCTCGCCGTATGATGCGTACATATGTTCGTACTTGGCTTAGCAAGCGCGCTTTACCCGACGACATCAAGCGCGAAGCGCGCGGGTTGTGTGCCCGTGCCGCGCGGCCGCTTGCACGTTCCTGACGCGTGTGCTGTCGGTCGCCGAGCAGCACCAGCATGTGGTGCCCGGCGCGGTGTCGAGGACGGCGCGCAGCAGGTGCCCACCTCCGCCGCCGATGTCGCCGATGGTGCCGCGCGCCTTATCGACCATCGCCGCGTTAAACACCCGCCCCTCCTCCGGGTGCTGCGCCAGGTAGGCCCAGAAGCCGTCCGGGCGCACTGCGGCGACCGCTGGGAGGCCGGTGCGCACGGCCGAGGCCAACTCCCCATAAATCGCCCAGTTGAGCGGCAGGCCGAACATGCGGGCGAAGGCGCGCATCGACTGCGGGTGATCATCCCGCAGCAGTCGCGAGGCCGGCGATAACGGACAAGGCTAAGCTGTACCCCTCGCCACATGAGCTCTGACACATAGTGATCCCTTAGAATATCGGCATCGGCCAGCACCTTCTGGAGAACACGCGCGCCACGGCCATAAAGCAAGTAGGAGCCACGAGGCCATGAGCGTATCGAGTCGGGCAGTTGGTGAGGAGACTGGTGGTGTCGAGTTCGCGCTGCGCTCGCGGCAAACGCTGGGGGTTGCCAGCCTCTACGCGCTCGGCGGCGGCCTCTCCACCCTGCTGCTGATCGGTATCCCGACTGTGCTGCTCCCCAATCCCTGGTTCGGGCGCGCGATCCCGCCGCGCCCGCTCGATTACGTTTTCCTCGTCCTCACCGTCGCACTGGTCGCCGCCCTCGCAGCGACCTATGCCCTGCCCCTCACCTGCCCGACGCGCGAGCGCGCCCTGACCGCCGGTGGCCTCCTCTCCTTCTTCGCCGTCGGCTGCCCCGTCTGCAACAAGCTCGCCGTCCTCGCCCTCGGCTGGAGCGGTGCCATGACCTACTTCGCCCCACTCCAGCCGCTCCTGGGCCTCGCTTCTGTTGTCCTGCTCGCCGTTACTCTCGTCGCCCGCCTGCACCCGCTCTTCCGCCGTTGACGGAGATCGTGCCCGCAGCAGCGCGTAGCGATCACCTCATAATGGCAATCGGGTAGTCGGGGTGTTCATCCCCGTGCCTCCTCGGCCAGCAATTCGTAGGTCCGCGCCGGATCCTCGCCGGGGAGGGCGAAGACGGCGGCGGCGAGATCGGTCGCCCCGGCGTCGGCCAGGGCACGGAGACCGTCGCGGACCTCGGCGACGCTGCCGATCAGCGCCACGTCCGCCGGGCCGCTCGCCCCCTCCTTGTCGAGGATCGCGCGATACGACGGCAACTGGCCGTAGCGCGCGAACGCCTGATCGGCGAACTGGCGGGCCTCGTCCGCGCGGGCCGTGACGCAGACCGGCAATCCGGCCAGGACGCGCGGTGCCGAGCGCCCCGCCTCGCTCGCGGCGGCGGTGATCGTCGGGACGGCGTGCCCCGCGAGATAGCGCGGCCCGCCCATCCAGATCGCCGTCCCGTCGGTCTGCTTGCCCGCGAGGCGGAGCATCTGGGGGCCGAGCGCCGCGACCAGGACCGGCGGGGCCTCGCCGCTCGGGACCGCGAGGGAGTAGCCGTCGATCCGGAACTCCTCGCCCGCGAAGGTGACTTCCTCGCCGCGCAGCAGCGGCAGGAGGCAGGCCAGGTACTCGCGCAGGTGCCGGATCGGGCGCGACCAGTCGAACCCGAGCATCCCCTCCATCGTGACGCGATGGCTGAGGCCGATGCCGAGGGTCAGGCGGTTGCCGGTCAGCGCCGCCGTGGTGAGTGCCCCCTGCGCCAGCGCGACGGGGTGGCGCGTGTAGGTCGGGACGACGAAGGTGCCGAGTTCGATCCGGGCGGTCTGCGTGCCCGCGACCGCCAGAGTAGTGAGTGCATCGCCCCCGCGAACATTCGGTGTCCAGACGCTAGAGAAGCCCATCCCCTCCGCGCGCACGATCTGCGCGACGACCGTTGCCGGGGTCGGCAAGTCGCCGGGTAGCGGCACCATCAGGCCGATCTTCACCGTATCCTCCGTTCACTCCACATTCGCTGCGGCCAGTATACCGCCGCGCTCGCGGGTAGGTTAAATGGGGAGAGGGCGGCCCTGGGGAGAGGGCCGCCCTGGGGGTAGGGTTGGGGAGGAAAGGGGTGGGGTGGGGAGTGAAGTAAACAATCTGGTGTGGCCGACGCTGCACCGGTCTGCGTCTATGGGCGCGCAGCCTGGAGGTGGCAGTAAATCTGTCGGTGGGATCGGCGCGGGCGCGAGCAACTCGGCAAGGCTGCCCTAGCTAGCCAGGACGGTGCGCTCGGTCGATATTTCCTGACGCGCTTGCCAGTAGCCGAGGACATAGCCGTACAGCGCGGCGCACTCGGCGTAGTCCTTGACCTGGCCATGCCGCTCGTCGCACTGCGCCTCGCTGAGGTTGTAGGCGCTGAAGACCTGATCGATCGCCACTTCGGCGAGGGTGGAAACCTGGGTCAGTTGCTCGTCGGTCGGCCGGTGGTGGCGGAAGAGATCGAGTAGCCTGGCCCAGAGCGCCTGGCGGCGCACAAAGGCGTCGGCGCGGTCGGCGGTCCGTGGCGACGATCGGCGCTCCATGGCGTTCCCCCTTGTAGCGTTGATGGAGCCTTAGCTCCGGCGCGGTCACTTCTCCGCGAGGTCATTGGTCCTCGCGACCCGTCCTCTGGCACTAGATTAGAACATAAGTTCTATTTTGTCAAGGGGGGCGATGGGGAAGATCGGGCGAAAGTACGCGGGAAAAGGCTCACGAGCGATTAGAACAAGCTGTTCTGATCGTAGTATAGCGTATGGGAGAGGATCGCGGCGTCCATTATTTTGGCTCGGCGAGGTAGCAGGACCACAGACTCTGGAGGTGGTGTACCACCATCCTGAACGGACGTTCAAGCGTCATCGACCAGCGCCGTCAATCTGGCTTTGTCGAAGCCGATCGCCGCCCGACCATCCTTGATCGCCAGGGGACGGCGGAGCAGCATCGGCTCCTGCACCATCAACTGCAACAACTCTTCCTCGGCTACTTCGCTGTCGCCGATCAGTTCCTTGTATGCCTTCGCGCGCCTTGACAGCACATCGGAGGGCTGCAACCCCGCGCCAGCCAGGATCGCGCGTAGCTCGTCAACCGTGAAGCGATCTTTAAAGTAGTCGCGACGCTCGAAAGTGACGCTCTGCTCTATCAGCGCAGCCTGCGCTTTCTTGCACGATGTTCAGGTCGGGTGGACGTAAAGAGTGAGATCCGACATCGGAAGCCCCTTCCACGATATATCCCCTGGGGGTCCAGGTGGGTGTGCCCCTTTATCGGCGCCCGCGCAGGAAGTCGAGCACGAGGCGGTTGAACTCCCCCGGCGCTTCCATCGGCGGCAGATGGGCGACCTCCGGCAGCACGACATGTCGTGCGCCGGGGATGCGGGTCGCTAGCAATTCGGCGCTCGCCACGACCCCCGGTACATCGCACGCGCCGACGATCACCAGTGTCGGCGCGGCGATCTCCGCCAGGCGCCCGATCGCCGGTGGGTCGAGACGATTGACCGACTCGGCGTGATCCTGCTCCGCCTCGCGGGCGAGGACGGCGGCGTTCATCTCGCGCACCCGCTCGCGCACCGCCGGATCGACCGGTCCCGCCGCACGCCCCTCGCCGTCGACCCAGAGGCGCAACTCCAACTCGTTGACCGCAGTCAGGTCGCCCCGCTTCGCGACCTCCTCGATCTCGCGCCAGCGCCCTTGCAGCTCCGGCGCGGGCGCCTGCCCGCCGATCCCCGCCGCGACCGGGATCAGCGCGGCGACCATCTCGGGGTGATCGATGGTGAAATCGATCGCGATCGATCCGCCCAGCGAGACCCCGAGCAGGTGGGTGCGCGCGATCCCGAGATGATCGAGGAGGGCGCGCAAGTCCTCGCGCATCGTGTACGGGCTGGGTGGGATCGTCGATTGCCCGAAGCCCCGGATGTCGTAGCGCACGGTCCGGTATTCCGCCGCGAATGCCGCGAACTGGTCGTCCCACATCCGCCGGTCGGCGATCCCGGCGTGGATGAGGGTCAGCGGGTGGCCCGCCCCCGCGACCTCGTAGGCGATCCGCGCGCCGTTGACCTCCGCGACGCCGCGCTCACTGTCCAACCTCATGGTGCTCCTCCCTCCGGCGCGTGCGACTTGGGGTGTGTAGTTGACTCACTAAGCATAATGCTACGGCGTGTCGAATCGGTGTTCCGGCCCCTGTGGCCACGGTCGTTCGTTGAACGCGAGGTCACCACGCTTCTGGGCCGACTCAAGGACCACGCGATCAAATTGTGTGTAGAAGTCTGGCTTGGGCCGAAGCGGCGGAAGGATCACGATGTAACGCCCCATCTGCACCCATAGGCACGCGGGCTCCCGCACACGAGCTAACATGCGTGTTGCGCGGTCGGCGCTGGTATCAATGTAGAAGTAGTCGCGGATGTGGTCGCCATCAAGATCGGCGAGTTGCCTCCGCACCGGCGCTAAGGCCGGGTCGAAGATATATTGATAGCCGAATGCGGCGAAAGCGACGAGGTAGGCAGCGCGAAGCCAGCCGTTCCGCAGATCACGCTCTGCGTAGCGCTCTGCCCATAGAGAGACGCTGACTTTTAGGGTACCCGCAGCGGTATGTTTGTCCACCGCATCGTTGAACGCGGCAAGACCCAAGGGATTAACGGCGCGTGGCACGACTTGTAAGGAGACCTTCTTGCCGGTAGCTGCCACATCGGCCGTTACGATGTGCTCAGCCACTTGGATTCGGGCGTTGATCGGCTTATCTGGCGGCGTCTGACCCAGGGCAAAGCCGAGTACCCGGTCGTGCCGAACCATTGCCGTGTCTAACCGCGCACCGGCGCGGTTGTTACATGCGCGACAGGTTAGTACGAGGGCGCGACCACCAATCGCTCGCGGTGGCACATGCTCGACGCTTAGCAATTTAAGATCCTCACGGGAAAAGGGCACCTGGCAGAGCGGACAGACATACTCGGAAAACTGCCCCGAGGTGACCACTACGACTGCCTCTGCACCACGAGTAAACCACACATCCTTGGACTGCCTGCGACGGGAAAGCGACTTCTCTATCTGGTTCTGAGTCATTCTGCGTTTCTTACTCCTTACGTTCCCCTCCCACACCTCCCCAACCGCGCCCACATACCTCGTGCTACCTCCTCGGGCGCTTCCTGCTTCTATCCACTTAACACCAACGCCTTCGCTCTACGCTCTGTTCGCGAACTGACGTGGCAAGTGTTGTCTGTTTGGTCATACAGAGCGTAAGTCCTAACCTGATAATTGTACAACTGCTCCCTTCTTTGGATGTGCAGAGGTTGGAAAGGTAGCTACCACATCGCCTCGATTTGGTCGAGACATGATGCTGCGAGATCGCCGCCAAGGCGGCGAACGCACATTGCGCGCCGCGCGGCGCGCTCTTGGCGCTGATGAATGTACGGGTCAAGGTCTACGCGACCGACCGCACACCACATCTTAAGGTCCAGGCTATGAGATGAGGGAGATGCGTGGGGAGAGAGAGCGGTAGAGATAGAGCCTAATCGGCGTATCGTGCTTCCCTTCTTTCCCCATTCTCTGCGTCGCTCCCGCCCCTTCGCGTTAAAACCGTCCCTCGTCTGCCTATCCTCGCGCGCCGACTGGCACTGTGGAGGCTGGCCTAGCGCGGGCGTATTGATCCGGCCAGGAGAGATCGACGCCGAGCGTCCCGGCGGCGTGGAGCGGCCAGTACGGCGACCGTAACAATTCGCGGGCCAGCGCGATCAGGTCGGCCTGCCCCGCCCGCAAAATTGCTTCCGCCTGTTCCGGTTCTGTGATCAACCCCACCGCCATTGTAGGGATGGCGGTCTCACGACGGATCGCCTCGGCAAGCGGCACCTGATAACCCGGCCCGAGGGGGATCTGCTGCTGCGTGCTGACGCCGCCGCTGGAGGCGGTGATCACGTCGATCCCCCGCTCGCGTAGCGCCTGCGCCAGGATGACCGAGTCGTCGATCGTCCAGCCGCCCGGCACCCAATCGGTCGCGGAGAGGCGTACGCCGAGTGGCAGTTCCTCCGGCCACGCGGCGCGTACCGCATCGACCACCTGGAGCGGGAAGCGCATCCTGTTATCGAGATCGCCGCCATACTCGTCGGTCCGCTCGTTGCTGAGGGGGCTGAGGAAGGTGTGGAGCAGATAACCGTGCGCCGCGTGCAACTCGATAAACTCGAAGCTTGCCGCCAGTGCGCGCCGTGTTGCCGCGACGAATGCCTCTTGCACCCGCACCAGATCTTCGCGCGTCATCGCGCGAGGGCGCGGGTAGTTCGCACTGAACGGCACGTCGCTCGGCGCGATCACCTCATCCCAGCCGCCCTCCTCGACCGATACCGCGCCCTGTCCTGACCACGGGCGGTAGGTACTGGCCTTGCGCCCGGCGTGCGCCAACTGAACCCCCGGCACCGCGCCGTGCTCGCGCAGGAACGCGGTGATCCGGGCTAGGGGGGCGATCTGCGCGTCGTCCCATAGCCCGAGGTCTTCTGGCGAGATCCGTCCGTGCGCCTCCACGGCGGTCGCCTCGGCGATGACCAGCCCTGCGCCACCGACCGCTCTGCTGCCGAGATGGACCAGATGCCAGTCTGTCGCCATGCCGTCCTGACAAGAATACTGGCACATCGGCGAGACGACGATCCGATTATGCAAGGTGACTCCGCGCAGCGTATACGGGGTGAAAAGCTGGGCCGCCTGTGCAGCTTCCGCGATTGTCATATCCTTCGATAGCCCTTTCCCTGGTTGCTGACGCTCCACGACGCATCATATGTCGTAGTCCAGCAGGCGTGCCGCCCGCCGAACGCTCCAACGTCTGAGAGGAAGCCGCTATTCCATGTCCTTGCCAGCGCTGGTGGAAAGGTTTGTCAGCTACCCCTGAGTAGTGGGGCCGGATATGGTGCTTCCATAGCAGCAATACGGTGTGCTGCGCGGTGTCGTATCCTTACCGCCAGGGTGGCACTCTGCGAGGGACGATTAGGAAGAGGGCAATGGCGGCGACCGATCTCGATCCGCGCGCGATCCTCGCGGCGCTCGGCGTGGCCGAGGAGGTGACTGCGGTCGCCCCGGTGGTCGGAGGCTGGGACACCGCGATCTGGCAGGTCGAGCGCGGCGGGCGGGCCTATGCGCTGCGGGTCTTCCGCCCGGAGCAGGCGTGGGTGGCGCGGCGCGAGGCGATTGTCATGTGCGCGGGACTGCCGGGCGTGCCGATACCAGCTGTCCGCGCCGAGGGTGTCTGGCACGATCGCCCGGCGCTGCTGATCGATTGGTGCCCCGGTCTGTCGCTGCGCGATGCCGTCCGCGCCGCGCCGCGCGATGCCCCAACGCTCGCGCGGCTCTTCGGCGCGACGCAGGCGCGCTTGCATGCCGCCCCGCCGCCCGCCGCGCTCGTCGCGGAAGGGCGCTCGTGGATCGACTGGGCGGGCGGCGGGGCCGGGGGGCTAACGGGGCGGCTGCGCGCGACTGCGATTGGCCCGGCGAGCGTCCTCCACTTCGACTACCACCCGCTCAATCTGCTAGTGGAGGGGCGGCGCGCGACCGGCCTGATCGACTGGGCCAACGTCCACGTCGGCGATCGCCGCGCCGATCTGGCGCGCACCGTGGCGATCTTGCGCCTCGCGCCGCACGGATCCGGCGAGTCGGCCGTGGCCCTGCGCCTGGCCACGCGGCTGCTGGAGCTCGGCTGGCGGCGGGGCTATCGCGCGGTCGCCGGGCCGCTCGGCGGGATGGCCCCGTTCTATGCCTGGGCGGGCACGGCGCTAGTCAACGATCTCGCGCAGAAGATCGGGCGACCCGGCATCCGGCTCCAGTCCGCCGACCTCGACCCCGCCCGCCGCTGGACGGCCCACTGGCGTCGGCGTGCCGGGCTGCCCGAGTCGTGGTGAGGATACCGTCGATCAGCGATCGTAAGGAGAGGTGAGTGCGCGATTTTGCTACGGTCGCGGAGGCTGGTGCGGCGTTCAGTCGCGAGTATTGGGCGATGTATCCCCGTGAGCGGGCGCTGTTCAACTATTATCCCGGCGGCGCGGCCCACGCCGGGATTCATACCGGCGACGGGATGGTAACCGACTTTCGCCCCGAGGCGGTCGCCCGCCGCCTGCGCGCGGTCGAGGGGTGGGGGGCGACCCTCGCCGCGCTCGACGGTCGCGCCAGCACCCCCGGCGACCGCCGCGACCTGGCGATCCTCCGCTGGGTTGCCGGGGCCGAGCAGTTCACCCTCACCGAGATCCGGCCCCACCGGACCGTCCCCGGACATTATGCCGACACGGTCGATATCTCCGGCTATCTGCGGCGCGACTACGCCCCGCTCGCGGAGCGCCTGACGGCCCTCGCCGCCCACCTCGACCTGATCCCCGACGCCCTCGTGACCGCCCAGGCGAACCTCGACATGCCGGTGGCCGGGCCGCAACTGGACGGCGCCCGCGCCAGCTTCGCGGGCCACGCGGCGTTCATCGGCGGCGACCTGGCGGCGCTCGTCGCACCCTGCCCGGACGCGGCGCTGCGCGGGCGGATCGCGCGGGGTGCCGAGCGCGCGGTCGCCGCGCTGCGCGACTTCGATCGGTTCCTGGATGGCAAGCGGGCGGGCGCGCCCGAGGCCGACTTTGCCTTCGGGACGGCGCGCTTCACTGGGCTGCTCCGCGCGTTCGATCTGGTCGATCTGCCGCTGGATGAGGTGCGCCGCCACGGCCAGGCCGACCTCGATCGCAACCTCGCCCTGCTGCGCGAGTGGTGCGGTCGCCTGGACCCGCACGCCGACCCGCGTGACGTGGTCGCCCGCCTCGCTCTCGATCACCCGCCCGCCGACGGGCTGGTGCGCGCGGCGGAGTCCACGTTGGAGGCGCTGCGCGACTTCACCATCGCCAGGGATCTCGTCGCGGTCCCGACCGAGGAGCGCTGCGACGTCAGCGAGATCCCGGTCTACTTCAATTGGGCCTTCGCGATGATGGACTATCCGGGCGCCTTCGAGCCGGAGAGTTCGGGGGCGCATTACTGGATGAACTCGCCCGACCCCGCCTGGCCCGCCGCCGATCGGGAGGCGTGGCTGCGGCGCTTCTCCCACGCCGCGATCGTCAACACCTCCGCGCACGAGGCGTATCCCGGCCATTTCGTGCAGAGTATGCACAATCGTCGCGCGCCCTCCGACATCGCCAAGTCGTTCGGCTCGTTCACCCACTGGGAAGGATGGGCGCACTACATCGAAGAAATGATCCTCGACGAGGGCTACGGCGACGGCGATCCGGCCCTGCGAATCGCGCAGCTCCAGGCGGCGATCCTCCGCGACGCCCGCTACCTCGCGGCGATCGGCCTCCACTGCGACGGGATGACCGTCGCGGAGGCGACCGACCTGATCGCCGACGCAACGCTTTTGGAACGCCTGCCCGCCGAGCGCGAGGCGTTGCGCGGCACCTTCGACCCCGGCTACGGCAGCTACGCCCTGGGCAAGCTGATGATCCGCAAGCTGCGCCGCGATGTCGAGCGCGAGGTCGGCGCGGACTTCTCCCTGCGCGCCTTCCACGACAACTTGCTCGGCCACGGCGGCCCGCCGTTCGCTATCCTCCGCCCGCTGCTGCTGCGCGAGGATGACGGGCGGGTGCTGTAGGGGATCCCTTTTCCCTGGGGAGCGTGTAAGGGGCATACAGAGGGAGGGGAGGCGCATGGATGTGGTGGGCGGTATCAACCATTGGGCCATGCCTGGTGTGGCTGTGCGCGCCGCCGCCGCGATGGCGAAGCGGGCGGGGTTCGACACCATCGAACTGAACCTCGATGAAGAGGGCGAGCTAGGGCTCCGCACCTCCCCGACGGCTGCGCAAGCGTTGCGCGCGGCCGTCGAGGAGGCGGGTTTGCAGATCGGCGGCCTGTCCACGAGCCTGTACTGGCGCTACTCGCCCACCGACGACGATCCGGGGATCAGGCAACGCGCCCGCGAGATCGCCGAGCGCCAACTCGATCTCGGGGCCGCCCTCGGTGTCGGCGCGATCCTCGTCGTGCCGGGCTAGGTCGGCGCGGCGGGGGGCGGGCCGGTCGTGCGTTACGACGTGGCATATGACCGGGCGCAAGAATTCCTCGGCGCGCTCGCGCCCATTGCGGAGGCTGCCGGGGTGAATCTGGCGATCGAGAACGTTTGGAATAAGTTCCTGCTGAGTCCCCTCGAGATGCGGCGGATCATTGACGATGTCGGCAGCGATCGGATCGGCGTCTATTTCGACATCGGCAACATCATGCTCTACGGCTACCCCGAGCACTGGATCGACATTCTTGGTGGGCGCATCCACCGCATCCACCTCAAAGACTTCGATCGTTCTATCGGCGGTCTGCGAGGGTTCGTCGACATCGGCCACGGCGATGTCGATTGGGAGGCGGTCGGGGCCGCGCTGAACCGGGCAGCATATCGTGGACCGCTCACCGCCGAAGTCTTCCCCTCCGAGAGTGAGCGCGCCGATCTGCCAGCCTACGTTAAGAAGGTCGGCTCCCAGGTTGTCGGGGTGCTGGCGCGTATCGAGCGGGGTGCGGTCGCCGGGGCGTGATAAGCTCCCGCAACTCCCGCATCGCCCGCAGCCGCCCCTCGATCGGACCGTCGATCGCGAAGAAAACGTGGTCGATGCCGAGGCTCGACACCCACCGCACGTCATCGGCCCATTGCGCGACGGTGCCGACGAAGAGGGCGCGACTCTCTTCCAGCAAAGGTGCCTCGGTCAACTCCGCATTCGCGCGGGCGACGATCGGCAGGGCGTCCGCGTCGCGGCCCGCCTCGCGCGCGGCGTCGCGGAAGATGGCGATCTCGCGCACCAGACCCTCGCGGCTCGTCGCCAGCGAGTTCAGTCCGTCGGCAATTCGTCCGGCGCGGGCGATGGCGGCGGGGGCGTAGCAGCCGATCAGGATCGGCGGCCCGCCTGGCTGCGTCGGCTTCGGCCCGATCTCCGACTCGGGGATCTGGTAGAACCGCCCGTCGTGGCGCACCGGGTCCGCGCCCCAGACGGCGCGGAGGGCCGCGACATAGTCCTCCATCCCCGCGCCGCGCCGCGACTGCGGCACGCCCGCGACCGCGAACTCGTCCGGCATCCACCCCTGCCCCAGCCCGGCGATGACCCGCCCGCCGCTCAGTTGGTCGAGGGTCGCCAGCCGTTTCCCCAGGATAACCGGCGGATGGAAGAGGGCGTTGATCACGCTCGTGCCAAGCTGCACCCGCTCGGTCAGCGCGGCGGCGTAGGTTAGCGTCTCGATCGGGTCGAAGACGGTCGCGTAGTATTTCGGCAGCGGTTGGGCCGGTGTGCCTGGCACGACGCTGATCGGGCGTGTCGGGCGCAGGAGGCGGTCGAGGGTCCAGAGCGAGTCGAGGCCGATCGCCTCCGCCTCGCGCGCCACCCGCGCGATGGCCTCGCGCGAGGCGTGTTCCCCGTGCTGCGGCAGCGCCATCCCGATCCGCATCAATCCCCTCCCCGCGCTATCCGACAATCGGCCTCACCGTACTGACGAATAGCCCGTCCGAGAATCGACATCGTCGATGCAGCGTCAGCGTGTGACGTCGACCCCCTGCGCGACCTCGCGCAACGTCTCTAGCATCAGCACCGCCGCGCGTCGGCCTAACTGTGGGCCGAGCGCTCCGAACGACACTGAGTCGGTAACGCGCAGCAACTCGTTGTTGGAGATGTCCTTAATCGAGAGGAACGGGATGTCGTGGCTGGCGCAGACCAGCGCGATCGCCGCCGCTTCCATATCCTCGCAGGAGGAGTCGTGCGCCGTCACCAGCCCGCTGATCCGCTCGCGCGCCCGGTTCCAGCGGTCGGCGGAGGCGACGGTGCCGGTCGCCACGCGCGGCGCGCGGTGCGGCACCTGTTCGGGCCAGCCGGAGGCGGGCGGCCACGGTTCGTGTCGCCCTTCTAGCCGCGCCGCCGCTGCCTGCGCCGCTGCCAGGAGGTTCGGATCGACGGCAAAATAATCCGCGCGCTCCTGCACGCCGCGCCGCAAGTAGCGCATCCGCGAGTAGCGCTCCTCCCCCTCCGGGCTGACGTTGACGTTGTCGTAGGCGACGACGCGCGCCGCGATCACCAGATCACCCGGCAGCAGATCGTCTCGGTGCGACCCGGTGCAGCCATAGTTGAGGATCGCCGCCGGACCCCAGCGCCCGATGGTGGCCTCGGCCACCGCCGCCGCGCTCAGCATCCCGATCCCGCAGAGGGTCAGCACGATCAGTCGCCCATCCAGCGCCGTCACCTCGTAGCGCCGCCCCGCGTGCCAGACCTCCTCCCCCGTCGGCAACGCCGCGCGCAGGTGCAGTAGCTCCTCTTCGAGCGCGCAGATGACGGCCA
>CADCWN010000070.1 GCA_902806415.1 uncultured Thermomicrobiales bacterium
TGCGCGGGGCGCGCGATCACCACGATCGAGGGGCTCGGGGAGGGGGGGCGGCTCGACCCGGTGCAGCGGGCCTTCATCGAGGCCGACGCCTTCCAGTGCGGCTTCTGCACCCCGGGGCAGATCATGAGCATCCGGGGGCTGCTGGACCGGACGCCGCACCCCTCGGACGAGGAGATCGCGCGGGCGGTCAGCGGGAACCTCTGCCGCTGCGGCGCCTACCAGAACATCATCCACGCCGGCCGGCTCGCCGCCGGGATGGCCGCCGCCGGGAAGGAGTGAGCGATGCCGACCTTGCAGATCGAGAAGAGTCGCGGCGAGGACGGGCAGGAGCAGATCGAGATCGTCGAGGAGTCGCCGACGACCCCCTGGGGCGCCGACGCTTCCCTCTCCGTCGTCGGTCGCCCGATCCCGCGCCTCGAGGGTGCCGAGAAGGTGACGGGGCGGGCGCGCTACAGCTATGACATCCGCCTCCCCGCCCAGCTCTACGCGCGCGTCCTGCGCAGCCCGCACGCCCACGCGCGGATCGTCAGGATCGACACCAGCCGCGCCGAGGCGCTGCCGGGCGTGCGCGCGGTCCTCAGCGTCGACAACGCGCCGCCGATCCAGTGGTACGAGGACAGCGCGCTCTTCGACCACACCCTCCGCTTCGTCGGCGACGAGGTGGCGGCGGTGGCGGCGGAGTCGGAGGAGATCGCCGACGACGCGCTGCGCCTGATCGCGGTCGAGTACGAGGTCCTCCCGTTCGTCGTGGGCCTGGACGCCGCCCAGCGCCCCGACGCGCCGAAGCTGCGCGAACAGGGGAACGAGTCCAGCAAGGAGGAGTACAGCCGGGGGGACGTCGCGGCGGGGTTCGGCGCGGCCGACGTCGTGGTGGCGCACACCTGCACCACCCAGACGGCGCTGCACAACGCGCTGGAGCCGCACGGCTGCACGGCGACCTGGGAGGGCGACGGGCTGACCCTCTGGTCCTCCACCCAGTCGGTCTTCACCGTGCGCGAGCAGGTCGCCGGGGCGGTCGGCCTGCAGGCGAGCCGGGTGCGGGTGATCAAGCAGCACATGGGCGGCGGCTTCGGGGCGAAGCAGATCGCCTGGAAGCACGACGTGATCGCGTCGCTCCTCTCGCGCGCCGCCGGTCGCCCGGTCCAGCTGATGCTCGATCGGGTCGCCGAGAATCTGGCGGCGGGGAACCGCAATGCCACCGTCCAGCGGATCCGCATCGGGGCGCGCCGCGACGGCACCCTGACCGCGATCGAGGCCGAGATCCACCTGGAGACGGGGGCGTACCAGACCGGCGGCGAGGCGGCCGACGTGCAGGGGATGTACCAGAGCCTCTACCGGTGCCCGAACGTCGGCACGGTGCAGACCGGCTGGTATACCAACCTCGGCCCGACCGTCGCCTTCCGCGGCCCCGGCTACGTGGAGGCGGCCTTCGCTCTCGAGCAGGCGATGGATGAACTGGCACGGCGGCTGGGCCTGGACCCGGTCGCGCTGCGGCTGAAGAATTACGCGCCGACCGACCAGTCGAAAGAGCAGCCGTACACGATGCCCGACGCCCTCCGCGCCTGCTACGAGCGGGCCACGGCGGCCTTCGGCTGGGATTCCTACCAGCGCCCGCCCGCGACGGGGACGACGCGGCGCGGCGTCGGCATGGCCGCCCACAACTGGATGGGCGGCAGCGGCAAGCCGCCCGGCTACGCCTGGGTCAAGCTGAACGCGGATGGCTCCGCCGACGTGGTCACCGGCACGCAGGACATCGGCACCGGCACGCGCACCGGCCTGGCGCAGATCGCCGCCGAGGAACTCGGGCTGCCGATCGAGCGGATCACCCTCCTCCTCGGCGACACCGCCACCGGCCCCTACTCCCCGGCCAGCTCCGGCAGCGCCACCCAGGCGACGATCGGCCCGGCGATCCAGTCGGCGGCGATCGAGGTGCGGCGGCAACTCCTCGAGGTGGCCGCGACGATCCTCGAGGTCGCCGCCGACGATCTCGCCGTGCGCGACGGCCAGATCTACATCAGGGGGGTGGCCGAGGCGGCGACGACCGTCGCGGAGGTCGCCGGCGAGATCGCCCCGCACATGCTCCTGGGGCAGGGGGCGCGCGGGGCGAATCCGGGCGACAAGGCGATCCGCGCGTTCGGCGCGCAGTGCGCCGAGATCGAGGTCGACACCGCGACCGGCGAGCTCACCGTCCTGCGCGTCGTCTCGGCGGACGACTGCGGGCGGATCATCAATCCGAA
>CADCWN010000071.1 GCA_902806415.1 uncultured Thermomicrobiales bacterium
CCGATAAAGAAGTATCCATACAGGGAAGTGTGCCATCACCGACGGTAACCCCGCCACGGTCCGCGCTATCGGGTTAAATCGCAAGGCTAGGAGGCTCTTCCAAAAGACCTTGATGCCGCTTCCGTAAAACACCTCGAAATGCAATCGATAAACGCATGAGAACCTTATAGTTATTTTCAATACGAGCACGCCTAGCATCCCTGAGAATACGTTTATCAGCCAAGCGTTCCCGCTCAAGGGCGTGCTGGCTAGCCGAGCGCTCCTGCTCAAGAGCATGCTGGCTGGCCAACCGTTCCCGGTCAAGAGCATGTCGGCTAGCTGAGCGCTCCTGCTCAAGAGCATGCCTGTGAGTAAACCAACTACCAACCCACCCCAATACAGCACCAACAACGAGGCTGATAAGTGGAATCCAGGGCTCTAAATTCATGCCGCACCTCCTAATACGGAATCCGCCTATATCGTTGCGCTATAAGCGCGCTCTGGTGCCCGTGTGTAGCAGTGCTATAACGTAAGCAACCAACGGGATTCCGTATAACTAACTGGAAACTTCAATAGCGGCGACCAGCCCCGCAACAAACCGTCACACTTGATCAACATCACCCGAGCGCGCTACCTCGAGCAGCTGTGACCGCTGATCGGCCCACCGCACCGCCCGCCATTCCGCTGGCGTGAGCAACGCCAGGAGCACGGCATCCTCGTGCACCTCGCCGGCGACCTCCTCGTCGCTCTTCTCGACACTCACTCCAGGAGATCGCGCAACCCCGGCGACCACACCAGCTGGCGACGGCCCTTGAATTCCCCCGCATATTCGCGGAAAAGCGCGCAGGGCAACGACTCCCCGGTATCGTCCACTCGTCGCAGGAGATCGAACGGGGTGGCCCCCTTCGTCCCGTCCTCGCCAACCCGCCCCCGCCACACCGGTTCGTGCCCCCATTTCGCAATGTACGCGTCGAACTTCTCCGCGCTGGTCACCACATCGAGACCTCGTCACCGCTCCCACGCGTAATCTCGGGATTTATCCTGCCCGGTTAGCAGGTTTCGTGGCCGTAGGCCCGCGAAGCACCTTTGTCCTGCGCAGTCGCAGGGCGTGGTCCCCTGCGGAGTCAGGAGGTTCAGCCGCCCGCTATCCACGCTACTGCACCGCCACGCGCTCAGGTGGGGCCGGGATCGACCACCGGCGGAGCATCGATAACGATGCCGCCGAGGTACGCGCTGACCATCGCGTCATTCGTGAGGAGGTCCGCGCCGCGTCCTTCGAGGGTGATCCGGCCACTCTCCATGACGTAGGCGTAGTCGGAGATCGCCAGTGCCTTGCGCGCGTTCTGCTCGACCAGCAGGATCGTCTGCCCCTCGGCGCGCAATTCCGCGACGATCCGAAAAACTTCGCGCACCAATTGCGGTGCCAGCCCCATCGACGGCTCGTCGAGAAGAAAAACCTTCGGTCGCGCCATCAGCCCGCGCGCGATCGCCAGCATCTGCTGCTCGCCGCCGGAGAGGGAGCCCGCCGCGAGCCCGCGCCGCTGGCCGAGGATCGGGAACCGTTCGAGCATTCGCGCGATGTCGCGGCGGACCGCATCGCGGTCACGGCGACCGTAGGCTCCGAGTTCGAGATTTTCCAGGATCGTCATCGTCGCCAGGATGTCGCGGCCTTCGGGGACTTGCACCACGCCGAGCCGCGTGATCGTGTGCGTTCCCAGCCGTGTCAACTCGCGCCCATCGAAGGTAATCGCCCCGGCGCGTGGCCGCAGCAGGCCGGAGATCGCCGCCAGGGTGGTCGTCTTCCCCGCGCCGTTCGCCCCGACGAGGGTGACGATACTCCCTTCCGGGACACGGAACGAGACGCCCTTGACCGCCTCGATCTGACCGTAGGCGACGCGGAGATCGGTCACTTCGAGCATGGCATCCTCATCGCTACGCCGCAGTACACGGAGGACCTGGAGTATCGGCTATTCCTCTTCGCCGAGATAGGCGGTGATCACGTCCTTGTCGCGGCTGATCTCGGCGGGGGTGCCCTCGGCGATCTTGCGCCCGAAGTTGAGGACGACGATCCGATCGCAGACGCCCATCACCACCTGCATGTTGTGCTCGATCAGCAGGATCGTCTGCCCCTCGTCGCGGAGCGAGCGGATGAGCGCGATCAACACATCCATCTCCGCCGGATTCATCCCGGCGGCCGGCTCGTCGAGGAGCAGGAGTTCGGGCTGTGCCGCCAGCGCACGGGCGATTTCCAGGCGGCGCTGCTCGCCATACGGCAGGCTGGTCGCGCGCGCCGCCTCGCGCTGGCCGAGGTTGACGCGCGCGAGGAGCGCCCGCGCCGTCTCGCGCGCCTCCGCCTCTTCGCGGCGCACAGCGGGGGCGAAGGCGAGGCGCGCGGCAAACGACGCGCGCGTGCGCAGATGCGTGCCGACGATCACGTTATCGAGCGCCGAGAGACCCCGAAAAAGGCGGATATTCTGATAGGTGCGGGCCACGCCCGCCCGGGCGATCCGGTGCGGGGTGAGGCTGTCGAGGCGCGCCCCGTTGAACTCGATCTGCCCGGACGAGGGGCGCAACAGACCGGTCAGCAGATTGATGACGGTCGTCTTGCCCGCCCCGTTCGGCCCGATCAGCCCGACGATCTCCCCCGCGCCGACGGTGAACGAAACGTCGTCCACGGCGACGACCCCACCGAAGCGCCGGGTCAGACCCTCGACGCGCAGGAGGGTCATCGGCCCTCCGCAGCGCAGTGTGTGCAGAGGAGCGTATGGCGCTCCCAGCTCTGCCAGGCGCGATCGAACCATCGCATTATGTCGCCTCAACTGTCGCCGGTTCGGAGGCGAGCGGCGTTGGGCGTCGCCACTGCCGAGTGAATAGGCTGACCAAGCCATTCGGCAGGAAGAGGATGACCAGCAAGAGGATCACCCCGTTGAGGAAGAGGGTCTGCCACCCGGCCTCGAAATTCACCACATCGCGCAGGACGTTCGACCGCAAGAGTTCGGGCAGCGCGGTGAGCAGGACCGCGCCGAGCGCCGGGCCGAGGAATGACGCGCTGCCGCCGACGACCGCGAAGGTGAGGATGTCCACCGCCTGGACGAAGCCATAATCGCCCGGCGTGATCGCACGGAAAAGATGCGCCTTCAGCACCCCGGCCAGGCCGGCCAGCGCCGCGCTGAGGACGAACGCGATCAGCTTGTAGCGGGTGGTGTTGATCCCCATCGTGCGCGCGACCGTCTCGTCCTCGCGGATCGCCTCGAAGGCGTAGCCCATCCGCGATCCGCGCAGCCGCCAGGTGAGGTAGAGGGCGACGGCGAGCGCGAGGGCCAGGTGCCAATCGTGCGTCTTCACCGGGATGCTGCTGATCCCCTCCGCGCCGCCGGTCGCGCGCAGGTTGACGATGACGACGCGCAGGACCTCGCCGAGGCCGAGGGTAGCGATCGCCAGGAAGACGCCGCGCAGCCGTAACGACGGGAGCCCGACCAGCACGGCCACGAGCATCGGCACGATGACGGCGGCGACGATAACCGCCCAGAACGGCCACCCGGCATTGAGCGTCAGCACCGCGCCGAGGTAGGCACCGATCCCCATGAACGCCGCGTTCGCCAGCGACAACTGCCCACAGGCGAGGGTTAGGTAGATACTCAGCGCCAGCAGCGCATTGATCGCCATCAGTTGCCGGACACTCTCGCCGAACATTAAGCCTCCCAGCACATCGCGCCCACCATCGCCCCCTATGCTTCGCGCACGCGCCGCGCGCCGAGCAGGCCGGAAGGGCGCAGGACCAGGATCAGGAAGAGGAGGACGAAGGCGATCGCGTCGCGATAGTTGGAGGTATTCGTCAGCGCGACGCTGAGGACTTCGGTCAGGCCGAGGAGATAGCCGCCGAGGACCGCCCCAGGGACCGAGCCCATCCCCCCCAGGATGATCACCGCCAGTCCCTTCAGCTCGACGGAGCGGCCCATCGTCGGGTCGAGGCGGCTGACGGCAAGGCCGTAGAAGATCCCGGCCGCGCCGCCGAGGGCCGACGAGAGGAAAAAGCTGAACGAGTAGATCGCCTCGACATTAATCCCGAGCAGGCGCGCGGCCTTGGGGTTCTCCGCAACCGCGCGGATCGCCTTGCCGAGCTTCGTGAAGCGCAGCAGGACGGTCAGCAGCACCACCAGAACCAGCGCCGCCACGATCACCAGCACCCGGCTGTACGAGAGCGCGCCCTGCCCGAGCGTCACCGCGCCGGGGCGGATCGTCCCGGCGGGGAATTGCGACCGCTGCGGCAGGAAGAGCCAGGTCGCCAGCGCCTCGAAGATCAGCGCCACGGCGATGCTGCTGATCATCCCCGAGAAGTGGGTATCGGGGCGTTTCCGCAGCGGGGCGAACGCCAGCCGATCGAGCAGGATGCCGAGCAGCCCGGCCACGAGCATCGCCAGCAGGGTAGCCAGCCAGAATGGCAACTGCATCCCGCCCGGCAGCGGCCCGAGCCCCGCGACATTGCCGGTCACCAGCACCAGCGCGCAGAACGCCCCGAGCATGTAGATCGCCTGATGCGCCAGATTGAGGATGTCCAACACCCCGAAGATCAGCGTATACCCCACGGCGAAGAGCGCGTAGGCGCTGCCCGCGAAGAGCCCGTTGAGCAGCTGCTGGGACCAGTTGATGTCGGGCATCGGCAACCTCGGTCAGTCGCGAGTGGTGGGTCGTGAGTCGTGAGGACTTGTCCCAGGCGCGGTGCCTGATAGCTAGCCGTTGCTGCCTAGCGAGAATCTCACGACTCACGACCCACGACTCACGACTTACTTCAAGACCTCGAACTTCCCACCCTTCACCACCTGCACCACCGGGGGGTGATCGGCGTTGCGGTCGGCCTGGAAGCTGAAGGTGCCGAGCGGCGTCGCGAGACCCTTGATCCCGGCGAGGGCGTCGCGGAGTGTCTTGCGATCGACGTTCGGACCGGCGTTTTTCATCGCCTCGGCGAGGATGTAGACGCCGGTGTACGCCTGAGCGGCGAACTGGTCGGGGTCGGCGTTGTACTTCGCCTTGTAGGCGGCGATGAACTTCTGGTTCGCGGCGTTGTCGTTGGTCGAGTTCCAGGCCGCGCCGACGATCGTCCCCTCGCCGGCGGGGCCGGAGTTCCTGATGTAGGCCGGCGAGTTGAGTCCGTTGCCGCCGATGATCGTCACCTTGGCGTCGATGCCGAGTTCGCGCGCCTGCTTGGCGATATTCGCCCCCTCGGCCAGCGCCGAGACGATGATTGCGTCGGGGTTGGTCCCCTTGATCGCCGTCAGTTGCGCCGAGTAGTCGGTATCGGTCGCGGTGTAGGTCTGGGTCGAGGCGATCTGGATGCCATTGTCGTCGCACGCCTTCTTGAAGACGTCGTACCCGGCCTTGGTGAAGGCGTTGTCGATCCCGTAGATAATCGCCACCTTCTTCAGCCCCAACTTCTCCTTGGCCGTCTTGATCGTCGTGGGGATAACCTGGGCCTCCGCCAGCGAATCGCGGAAGATGTAGTCGCCGATCTCGACGATCCCATTCGCGGTGGTCGAGACGCCGAGCGACGGCACCCCCGCCTGCTGCGCCACCGGGAACGCCGCGACCGCCGTGTTGCTGAGGGTGGGGCCGATGATCGCGGTGACGTTATCGGTCTTGATCAGCTTCTCGAAGGCGGTGATCCCGCGATCTTTGGTGCCCGCGTCGTCCTCGAACGCTGGGACGAGCTTGATACCGGGGATCGCCCCGGCGGCGTTGATCTCATCGACCGCCAGTTGGACCGCCTGTCGTTGCGGGCTCCCGTAGATCTGGCTGTCGCCGGTGAGGCTCAACACCACCCCAACCTTCACATCCTTGGTTGGCCCGCCGGCCACGGCGCTCCCGACGGCGGCGGTCGTCGCGCGGGGTGCGGTCGTCGTCGCCGCACCACCGCTAACGGCGGTCGTGGCGGCTCGCGTCGCGGCCCCTGTCGCGGCCCCTGTCGCGGCGGGCGGTGGTGCCGTGGTCGGGGTCGACGCGGCCCCGCACGCCGTCAGCATCAACCCCGTCAGAATTAGCGCGAGAACCCCGAGCGAGGTCCACCGGATATGTCGAGCCATGGTCCCCTACCACCCTTTCTTCTTCCCAAACGCCGCCGTGCTGATCGCCGTGCCGGTCGCGTGGGAATCCACCCCTGACTATGAAAGCAGCCTATTGTATGAGCGGGTGGATATGCTGTCAAATGAGCTGTCAGCCTCGCGATACGGCAGGCACCGCTTGTCCGGATCAGGGCGCACAACTCGCGGCGCGGGGGCGGCAACCGCGCGCCGATCTGTTATCGTTAATTCGGTCAGCAGCGGCGGTCGCCTGTAGTTCCGAGTGAAACGAGCCAACCTATGCGCCTCCGACAGCTCTTCACCGACCGTGCCGTCAACGCCCTCCTGTTGCTCACGATCGTCGTGCTGGCCTGCACCGGCATCCTCAGCCTGTTCGCCAATGAGGCGGCCACCGCCCCGCTCTTCGAGGCGCACCGGATCGGCGGCGCGGCCCTGCTGATCCTGCTGATCCCGAAGGCCGGGATCGTCTGGCGGTCGTTGCGGCGACGCTGGCGGTCCCGCGACGTAACCGGGCGAGCGGGCGTGGCCCTCTCGCTGACCCTCCTCGTGGTAACAGTGGGGACGATCGCCGCCGCGCTCGGCTGGTCGCTGGCGCGCGGGCCGTGGGCCGGGGAGTGGGGGCTGCCGCTGATCGTCGTCCACTGGTATCTCGGCCTCGGTCTCATCCCGCTGGCGCTCGGCCATGTGCTGATCCGCTGGCGCAAGGCCGGACGCGTGCCAACAGCGCGCGATTTCAGCGGGCGGCGGCGAGCCCTCGGGTTCGCTGCGGCGGCGGTCGTCGCCTTCGGCACCTGGCGCGGGCTGACGACGACGGCGCGCGACACGCAGGCGCGAACGGGCGAACGCCGCTTCACTGGCTCGCGCGAGGCGGACTACGGCACGCCGAACGGCTTTTTCGTGACCGCGTTCATCAACGATGATCCCACCCCGCTCGATCTGACCGACTGGCGTTTGCGTGTGGGGGGCCGCGTGGCGCGACCGCTCGAACTCGATTACAGCACCCTGCGCCGCGAGGAGGCGACGACCGCGACGATCGACTGCACCGGCGGGATCTACGCCACGCGGGAGTGGTCCGGCCTCAGCATGGAGACGCTCCTCGACGCGGCCGCGCCCGCGCCCGGCGCGACGACCGTCTGGTTCATCTCGACCACCGGCCACCGCTGGCCCCTGCCGCTGGCCGAGGCGCGGCGGGCGATTCTCGCCACCCATGTCGGCGGCGAACCGCTCGCGCATGTCCACGGCGCGCCACTCCGCCTCGTCGCGCCGGAGCGACGCGGCTTCCAGTGGATCAAGTGGCTGACGACGATCGAGGTTATCTGACGAACGGAGCCGCCCAAGATCGAGCGTCGCGTCGCCCCATAGCTTCTTACCTCTATTGTCGAGCGAATGTTATGCTGTGCTCATCCAGGCGTGGGTCGGCCCAATCGATGGGTAGCGTGAAATCGGCAACGGCGCAGGCGGGTCGCGACCGCAAGCCTGTCGATCCGCCGGGCCGCGTGCCCCGCGCGGTAATGAATACGATCGGCCGCCCGAGGTGCGAACAAGGCGCAGATCATGCCGGGGATGCGGGTGGGGGCCCGCCCGTCCCCGCTCCTGCTCGACCCGCGCGAGACGGCCGTCATCGTCGTCGATATGCAGCAGGGCTTCTTCGGTCTCGGCGGTGCGTGGGATCGAGCCGGCGTCGATGTCGCCGGGGCGCAGGCGATCCTCCGCCCGCTGGCGCGCACGCTCGCCGCAGCCCGAAGGGTTGGCCTGCCGATCCTTTATCTCACCGCCGATTTCGCGCCCTCGTCGGGCAACGCTCGCCTCTGGGACACCGCGCGCGGCGAGCACTGGATGGCCCTGGCGAGCACGGGGGGCGGCGCGACGCACGGTCGGCTGCCGCCGCCTGGTGTCCAAGATGGGGACATCCTGCCCGAGGCCGCACCCGAGCCCGGTGAGACGGTTATCTTGAAGCGCCGCTTCAGCGGCTTCTTCGAGACGCCGCTCCACGCGATTCTCAAGGAGCACGGCATCGGCACGCTCGTTCTTGTGGGCGGCACTACCAGCGTCTGCGTGGAATCGACCGTGCGCGATGCCTACTTCCGGGACTACCGCTGCCTGCTGCTTGCTGACTGTACCACCGAGCCGATCGGGCACGACCTCCCGCACACGAGCCACGAAGCGACGCTGCGGATGGTGGAAGTGTTATTCGGCTGGGTCACGACATCGGAGCGCTTCATCCACGGACTCACAGCCCGAGTTCAGCGTTAGCAGTTCAGGCGACGGAGCAGCGCTCCTCGATCAGGCGATCGGGAATCACGATCAAACCGCTAAAGTCGAGCTTACCCCATAGCTTCTTAATAAGCACCATGTCCGCGCCAGACATGCGGGGGCATGAAAATGCGGGCCGCGCGATACTGTCCGCGCGGTTGTGCCCGGAGGCCGGACGCTTTCGAGGTGCCGCGAGCCCGACTAAAAAGTTGGCCGAGGGGGTGCGCC
>CADCWN010000072.1 GCA_902806415.1 uncultured Thermomicrobiales bacterium
GGGGCGGGCTTTCATAGCCCGCCCCTGGCATGGGGTGGACATGGATCGGTACAGCGGGGAGCGGCAGCGGGCGGGGAGTCGGGTACTCCCCGGGATTCTCGCCAGCGGTGGGGGAGCGGCCGGCACGGCGATGGCTGACAATGATCCTGCGTGAGCGTTCACTGCCCGCGAAAGCTGGCGCGCCCGGGGTGGCCCTCGGGCCGGGCGGTCGCGTGATGACATGGGCGTTCGCCGCGATGGTGGCACCCTGTGCCCGCTCTTCACCCCCAGGGGGGCTGGTCTCGATACCGGGGGTGGAACACGGGGTCAATCTTCCCCCTGATCACCCACCGGCGTCCCATCACCGCCGGTCGTTTTCACGCCTCACCGCTCGCCGTTCAGAGGATGGAGTAAACGGCCAGCGCAGGGGGGGCGAGGGTCGCCGTGCCCACGCCTGGGATGCCTGGCTGCAGGTCGGCTGGCGGGTCGCGGCGATCGACCTGGCGGCGGGGACCGTGACCTTCGCCAACGACCGGGTGGCCGGGGGCGGGCCGGATGGGGGATGACCCCCGCGCGGGCCGGGGGCTATGCTGCGGGGGAGAGGGGTGGGATGCGCCGCCCCCCGCGATCACACGGAGGGAGCGCGCCATGCCACAGCTGATGATCACCTGCCCTCGGAAGCACAGGCCGCTCCCGACCAACCACATGCTGAAAGCCGAGGACTTCGCCGCCGCCGACCTGGGCGACAACCGGATTGGCCCCTGCCCGCACTGCGGCGAGGCGCACGCCTGGACGAAGGCCGATGCCTACTTCGCGGGGGACGCGCCGAAGCCGCCCCCGCCCGGCCGTCCCGAGGAGGACCGCCGTTGATCGGCAAGCCGATCGTGCGCGACCGGCGACACACCGGCGCGGCGTGAGCCCGACTGCAACCCGCACCTCCGGCCCGCGCAGGGGGTCGGGAGTTCCTTGCACGGGTGAGTCGGGCGTGTGTGCGGCGCATGCGGTCGGAACCGAAGCGGGGGGTGAGCAACTAGCCCACCCCCGCGTCGTTATGCCGCGCGTTGCGCCTCGCCCGCGCCCGCTCCGCATCCCACGCGAGGTAGCCGTCCCGATCTCCGCCGAGGAGAGCGACCGCCGCCCACAGCTCCTCCTGCGCCGCCCGACCCGGTGGTGGTCGCCTCGATGATCGTCTGTCCTGGCCGTTTACCCTGTCCGAGGTCAGATCCTGGCACTCCTCCGGCCGGACTGGGAGAAAATCATCGCGGATGTACTAAACGACCGGGATCGGTGGTGCAATATGAGTAGTCGCGCGCTGATGGGCATCGCTCCGGGGACCGGGCGCTAAGCTTCTACGCCGGGCGAGGCCCGAGTAGCGTTTTCCGAGTGGGGGTGTAACAGCCCTCACTTTTTCATGTGTCCGGCGGCCGTTCCCACCCTGTCTCGGCTACCGCGCCCCACCGGGCGAGAACACTGGCGCGCGCGGTCGAGTGGTGCTAGAAGTAGACCCCGGATGAGCGTGGTGGCCCGGGCAAGCCATGCAGGTCCGCGTACGCATCTTGCATCCCGAGCGGCGCGGGCGGCGGGTGCGCCGGGGCGCGGCGATGGCGGCACAGGGGAGGGCGCGATGGATCAGGCCACGTTCGAGGGATTGCTGGGCGAGTTGCAGCGGCACTGTCGCGCCGACGCCGCCCTCCCGGACCTGACGGCCGAGGCCGGGAGATGCGACGCCCCGATCGTGGTGCTCATCCACGGGATCGGCGGCAACGCCCGGCACTGGGCCGATCCGATCGGCCTCAACCCCGACGACACCTGGCTCTTCGATCTGGCCGCCCGCCCCCGGGACGGTCGGGGGATCGCCTCGTCCCCGCCCTATCAGCCGGGCAGCGTCACTGCGTGGACGCAGGTGTTGCGGGACGCCGGGTTCACCACCGTGATCTGGAGCCAGGCGCGCCCCGACGACCTCCTCCAGTACGCCACGGCCGAGGCGGTGACGGTGCTGCGCGCGATCGAGGAGCGGGTCTTCGCGCCCATCGAGCAGGCGCTCACCACCGGTGGCGGGGCGGCCCCGCCGCTTGTCCTGCTCTGCCACAGCCGGGGTGGCCTGGTGGCGCGGGCGGCGCTCAAGGAGCTCGGGCCGACCGGGGTGCCGCATCTGCGTCAGGTCGTCACCCTCTGCACGCCGCATCGCGGCTCGTACATGCCCAAGCTGGCGGCCGCCTACAACGCCACGCTGAACGACACCATCGACTTCGACTCCCTGAGCGACCGGGTGCCCGGGCCGTTCCGCCGCCTCGTCGACCAGCGGCTGGAGCCGCTGCTGGAGGACCTGGCCAACCGGGTGCGGGTGGCGCTGCTCCACTCCTTCGGCGCGCTGGCGCAGGGGCCGGGCTTCGACGAGCTCGACCCGGCGAGTCCCGCCCTGGTCGCGCTGGCGGATGGCGAGGGGCCGCTGCCGGGCGTGCGCTACGCCAGCTTCGGGGGGACCGACCCCACCTTCATCCACTTCTACCTGGTCGCGGCCGGGCGCGCGGTCCACCTGCTCGCGACGGCGAGCGCCTTCCTCGTGGGGCAGCTCGCGCGCCTCCCCGGCGTCGCGGGGGCCTTCGGCGGCCTGGCGGAGCTCGCCGGTGGCGACTCGGCGGTCGGGCCGGAGAGCAGCAAGTGGCCCGAGGCGTTCGGCGCGCCGCACCAGACCGTCCCGCTCAACCACATGCGGGCGCTGATCGACCCGACGCTCCAGCAGGCGGTGCTGCACACTCTCCGCCCCGAGCCCACCGAGGCGCCACCGCCCTGATGACACGGCGATGGACGGATGGGCCTGACCGGCAGGGTCGGCAGGGTCGCTCCCCCGGCGCGCGGCCCTGTCCTAACTCCCGTGGCCATGCGCGCCCAAATTTCGCCACTTCCAATACACTGACAATATTGGAGTGCCAACGAGAAGGGCCGGATGGCCACGGGGGCCAGGACAGGTACGAAAGACCCGGTCGGCGCTGGATCACGCCGCCGGGTCGTCGTTCGGCCTGTTCGCGGGGTGCGCGATCAGTCGGCCTTGTCCTTCACCGTCTGCTTGATGTCGGAGGCCGTCTCCTTCACGCCGCCCTTGGCCTGGTCGACTTTGCCCTTGACCTGGTCGGCCGTGCCGGACGCCTGGGTGTCGGTGTCGCCAGTCGCCTTGCCGGCGCCCTCTTTCGCCGCGCCGACGGCTTCCTGCGCCTTGCCCTTGATCTTGTCGCCCAGCCCGCTCATGCTGGCCCTCCTTTCGCCCGCGCCCACACGGCGCGCTCCGCCAGCTGCGACGCAGGAAGGGTGCCGCGGCTCACGCAACGTCAAACAGCCTA
>CADCWN010000073.1 GCA_902806415.1 uncultured Thermomicrobiales bacterium
CACTTCGCGCTGTGTGGCGATCGTCTCATCCTTCGCCGCGAGCTGGCCCTCATAGAGTCGCCCCACCTCGGCGCTGATCCGATCGTAGAGATTAGCGAAGTCGGCGACGTACTTCTGCCCGGTGCGCTCGATCGCCCGCTCGATCTCGGGCGGTGTGACGCGATAGGCCGCCTCGAACGGTTCCGGCCCCGGTTCCGGCCCTCGTTGGTGTTCCGGTCCTGGGGCCGGTCCCGGTTCCGGCCCTGGTTTCGCTACCCGCTCATCCTCGTCCGGCAGCCACACCATGAAGGAGCGCCCGAACGGCTCGGCGCGCAGCGTGCCCGCGTGGATCCGCTTGCGCACGGCGCGCTCGGAGATCCCCAGCGCCTTCGCGGCGACGGGCACAGAGACGGGGCCGAGTTCCGGCCCTGGTTCCGGCCCTGGTTCCGGCCCCGGGGCCGGTCCTCTATCGTCGCTCATGCCGCGCAGGATAGCACAACGCACGAGGCGACCCCGCCCGGATAAGAGTCATCGGGCGGGGTCGAGGCGGGGAGGGAGAGGGGGAGCGCGGGGGCGGGACTGGGGCCGGGGAAGGGGACTGCCGACTTCGCACAAAGCGGGCCGCCTGGCGTACGGTCAGGCGTCGCCCCCGCGCCCCATCGCCAGGCCTTGGGTCAGGCCGTCGCAGAACGCGCTCGTCTTCATCGCGATCATGATCGCGAGGCACTCGCGCCGGAGGTAGTCATCGTCGCGGAGGCCGCGCCCGTAGTCGCGGGCGAAGGTGAGGAGCCGGTCGAGGAGCCGTTGCTGCTCCTCCTGCTCGGGGGTCAAGGCCGGGCCGGGGTCGCGTTCCACGCTCCGCATGAGCACATCGGTCAGCCGCCACTCCCACAGGCGGTGCGCCGCCTCGCCGGTGAGGGCGTGGTCGTGGTCGGGCTGCTCCTCGGGGTGCTCGGTGTCGACGGTATCCATGACGGTCCTCCTCTTACCCTACAGCAGCGTGTGCTCAGTATGGGGGGTGGCGCGGGCCGGGAGTAGCGCCCGACGGTCCCGATCCGCGCCGGCGATCAGTCGGCCGGCAGCCAAACCTCGGCACCGCGCGCGAACGGCGGCGGCAGCACCGGCTCGATCCGCAGCCCGACGGTGGCCTCGACCACGGCGGCGACCTCGGCGGGCAGTTCCTCGCCGGCGAGGCGGGCCAGGTCTTGCCA
>CADCWN010000074.1 GCA_902806415.1 uncultured Thermomicrobiales bacterium
CGGCTGCGGCCCTCCTCACTGATGCCGTCGCCGGCCGTCGTGTCGGTGGTCCGTTAATCCGAATCAAGATCAGACCCGCTTGCAGCACCTCATGATCGCCGCCGCGCTCAACGTCGCGCGCCTCGACGCCTGGTTCGCCGAGCGCCCCCGTGCGGCCACCCGCCCTTCGCGTCTGGCCACCTTATGGGCATGAGCCGCACGCACCGGCCTTCCTGGGCGACTTCGCCAACAGCATCATTACGGGCTGAGGACGACGAGCGGGTGGCGGAGCAGCGCGTTCTCCAGGAGCAGCGCCGATCGGCTCCGCGTCGCGTCGGTCGCCGCCCCGGCGGCGACGGCGAGCGGGGTGGGCCGCGTCCACCGCGTGACCCGCGACCGCGCAGCAGCGAGGAACCGGCGCGCCAGGTGACGCAGTCGCGTGAGGTGTGTGGCGATCATGGCAGGCTCCTCCGGGCGGCACGCGGCGGCGGACCGTCACGCCGCCGCGCCGGATTCTACCGCTCGCGTCGCCCTGCACGCACCATCCGGCATCGCCTGGAGTTGCGCGGATGATGGCAAGTAGCTGGTACAGGCGGGAGCACCGCGCCCGCTATCCCTGCGCCGATTCGTGCTCACACCTCGGGAAGGGCGAAGCGGTCGCCGGTGTCGGCGAGCCACGCCGCCAGGCGCTCGTGCAGCGCGCGCCGCGCGGCGGCGAACCGCGTGTTGTGCGCCAGGTTGGCCAGCTCGTGGGGGTCGTCGCGCAGGTTGAACAGGAGCCACGGCTGCCCTTCGAGGGCCACGTACTTCCAGCCGTCGCGCGTGACAACGCCGCGCCAGGGGCGGTCGACGCTGTCGCCGTGGCCGGTGGGGACGACGAGTTGCAGGAAGGCGGAGTCCGGCTCGTCGGCGGCGGGCCGGCCGTGGAGACAGTGGTGCGAGTAGTCGGTGCCATCCATCCATGCCGGCGTCGCGATGCCGCACAGCCCCAGCGTTGTCGGGGCGACATCCACATGGTTCAGCGGGATCGGCGAGCGCCCGATCCGGTTACGGTAGCCGGGCGGGCCGCCGACGACGAACGGCACGCGGATCGCCTCCTCCCACGGCGCGGTCTTGCCGAACTGGCCGTGCGACCCGTGCAAGTCGCCGTGGTCGGAGAAGAAGACGATCTGCGTGTCGTCGGCCAGGCCCAGCTCCGCCAGGGCGTCGCGGATGCGGCCGAGGTTCCAGTCCAGGTTCTCGATCATGGCGTAGTAGCCGGCCAGGTCGCGGCGCGCGCGCTCGACCACCCACGGCACCTCGGGGACATTCGGCCGCAGCCGGATCGCGCCGGGCGTGTGCCGGGCCATCCATTCGGCGGGGGCGACGTAGGGGTCGTGCGGCGGCTGCACCGAGAGGGCGGCGAAGAAGGGCCGGTCGTCGCCGCCGCCCGCCGCCCGGCCGCGCGCGCGGAGCCAGGCGATCAGGCGGTCGGTCAGCGCGTCGGTCTCGTACCCCGGCAGCCGCTCGTGGGAGGCGTCGTCGCCCGCGCCGCCGTGGACCCAGCAGTCCCACTGGCGGTTGTTGTTCTCGTAGCCGAGCCAGTCGTCGAAGTCGCCGCGCCGGTCTGGCGGCACGATGTGCAACGCCGCCCGGCCGTCGCGCTCGTGCCAGCCGTCGAGGTGCCACTTGCCGAAGTAGGCGGTGCGATAGCCGGCCGCCCGGAAGGCGGTCGCGATCGTCGGCTGGCCGGCGGGCAGGGGGAATTCGTGCCCCGGCACGCAGCGGTGCGGGTAGCGCCCGGTGAGGAGCGAGCCGCGACAGGGGCTGCAGAGCGGCGTCCCCATGACGGCGGCGAAGGTCGTCCCCCCCGCCGCGAGCCGGTCGAGATGCGGCGTGCGGACGTTCGGGTCGCCGGCGTGGCCGCACGCCTGCGCCCGGTGCTGATCCCCGAAGACCCACAGGACATTCGTCCGAGGGGTCGACGTCTGCGCCACGGTCACCATCCCCCTCCGATCGCGACGCCGCTCCCGGCGCTCGTACATCACCCGCCCGCGCCACGACGGGAGGCCCGCGCGGGGCGACGCCCTGCCAAGGGAGTGTAGCGGGCTGGCAGCGCTGGTGTCGACAACGTGGGCAGCGGGAGATCGCCTCCGCCTGTGTCGGCGGGACACGGATAGGGCGAGGATGACGCCTGGTGGGGCCGACGACAACCAGTCGGGCGGGCAATTGTCACCTGCAGTAGTCGCCGGTTGCGGGCTCCGGCGACAGCATCCCCGCCGTAAGTCGTGGCAACCGGCGGCGTGTGCGCGGCGAGCCTGCAATGATGGCGCACGCGCCGACCGCATGGCGCGAACCTTCCGACTGAGGGGATCGCCGCGAGGGAAGCCACGACCGAGCCGAGCGACGCGGACGCGGGACCAGATCGCGCCCGCGGGTGGGCCGGTCGTCAACCACCCGGGGTTGTGGCCGAACCGCATCGATAACGACACCTTCGCACGGCCCCGCAAACTGTCGATGATCGGGCAGGCGGCTGCCGCCTTTGACCGCGACGGGTGAACGGCATCTTGACCTGGGCACAGGCCGACAATTGGCGCAACGCGTATTGGGACAGCCTGCGGCCCCTGCGGCGTCGGGCTTGCCGGCCAGACTCGCGGGGGCGAGCCCGCCAACCCCGGCCTGTTGCCGCGCCTCGTCTGCTTCAGGCGGCGATGTCGTAGTCGAGGCTCCCCCGACCGGCCGCCGCGGGCGGTGCGGCACGAGGCCGGTGCTGTGGGCCGTGTCGCCGCCAGCCCCGGATGTGGGCGTCCCCGCCCGCCGCGCGGCGGGCGGGGGCTCGGTCGGTCGCTACTCGAAGAAGTAGGTGCTGGTGTTGGTCACGCCCGGATCCTGGAAGAGCCAGGCGGCGAAGCGCTTCGTCGGCACGTTCTTCAGGTTCGCCTTGTGGAGGCCGTAGCCGGTCGGCGGCAGGACGATCCCGAAGCAGTAGAACTGATCGGCGGCGATCTCGATTATCTCCTTCATGTACTGGGTCTGCTTCGCCTCGTCGACCGTCCCCTTGATCTGGTCGTAGAGGGCCATCTGCTTCTTGACCTCCGCCGGCGGCTCCTCCGGCTGGATCAGCAGCTGCCCCGGCGGGTTGTACCAGTAGCGCCACGCCTGCGCCATCAGCGACTCGTTGTTGAAGGGGAAGTACCAGCGCGGGTCCAGCAGGCCGTCGCGCAGGCCGCCGTCGCCGCCCCAGATCGCCGCCTCGTGCTCGTTGGCATCCTTGCGGGAGTAGAAGAGGGCGCGGTCCTCGTTCTTGACCTGGATCTCCACGCCGACCTTCTGCCACATCGTCTTGATGAGGTTGATCGTGTCGAGCCAGGCCTGATTGACCGTGCCGGCCACCTCGACCAGGAACGAGATCGGCTGGCCGTTCGGCCCGAGCCGGACGCCCTGCGCGTTCTTCTGCGGGAACGCCTTGTCGAGCGCGGCGTTGGCCTTGGCGAGATCGAACTCGGTGTACTGCTTGGCGAGGCGCTCGTTGTAGTACGGCGACTCCTTGCGCGGGGCCCCCTGCCACGGCTCGCCCTGGCCGACGAAGACGATGTCGATGATCTCCTGGCGGTTGATCGCGTGCGAGAGGCCGATGCGGAAATCCTTGTTCTGGAAGATCTGCCGCTTGACCTGATCCTTGGCGTTGAGGTTGAGCGCCAGGATGAAGCTGTTCATCCCCGCGCCGACCGTCTCGTAGAATTTCAGGTTCGCCCGCTGGAGGTTGTCGGTGAAGAGGGGCTTATTCGTGAGGGTGTTGACCTTGTGATAGACGAGATCCAGCTCGCCATTGAGCGCCTTCAGGGTCATCGTCTCCTGATCCGAGATCGGCTCGGCGGTGTACTTGTCGATATAGGGGAGCTGATTCCCCGCCGTGTCGACCTTGAAATAGTACGGGTTACGCTCGGCCGCCACGCGGGTCGTGCCGGTGTAGGGGGTCGTGATCATCCAGCCGTTGAGGGTCGGCAGATCCGCGTTCTGCCAGAGGGCGTTGTACGGCGTGCCGGGGATCCCGGCCCCCTTGGTCTGGAACAGCTTCACCCAGGTGTCCTGGTTGGCGGCCTTGGCCAGCTGGTCGATCCCCTGCGGGTTGTATTTCTTGTGGAACTGCTGCAAGTAGTGCTTCGGCATGGCGGCCATCTGGTAGGCGTTGTAGGTGCAGAGGTTCTGCAGGAAGAGGCCGTTCGGCGCGGCGAACTTGCACTTGAAGGTCGTGTCATTGACCTTCTCGATCGTCATGTTCTTGCCGCCGGCCTTCAACCAGGCCGCGACGCCGCCCGGACTGATGTCGGGATCGAGGGCGTAGTCCTCCCACCAGAAGATGACATCGTCGGCGGTGAACGGCTTGCCGTCGGACCACTTGTGGCCCTCGCGCAGCCTGAAGGTGAATTCGGTGCCGTCGGCATTGGGCTCGAACGACTCGGCGACGTTCGGGATGACCGCTTTCCATTCCGGGTCCCAGCGGACGATGTGCTCATACCCGATGGTCAGATGTAACTGGGCGAGGTCCGAGCCGCCCAGGAGGGCATTCCGCCACGTCCCGCCATATTTGCCAATCTTCTCGAGCGGCGTGAGGACCAGCGGCTTCTTCGGCAAGCGCTCGGCCACCGCCGGGAGCTTGCCGTCCTTGACCAGCTGCGCCAGTTGCGGGGCCTCCTTGAAGGCCGAGGGGGTCGAGGGGGCGGAGGAGGCCGCCCCGCCCGACGCGGTGGACGGTGCCGCGCTGGCGCTGCCCGCGCTGGCCGGCGGCGCCGCGACCGTCGGCGCGGCCCCCGTCGCCACCGGTGCCGCGCCGACGGTCGCCTGCGCGGTGGTCGGCGTCTGGACCGGCGGCGCGGTGTCGGCGCCACAGGCCGTGATCAGCGCGGCCGCCCCCCCCAGGCTCGACAGCATGAGAAAGTTGCGCCGGGTCATCGTCCCCGTTCGTCCCCGCTTGTCAGTCACGCTACCGCTCCCTTCACTGATCGCTCTCGCCGTCGCGCCATGCCGCGCACCCCGAACCGGTCGCGTGATCCGTGCGTCACCCCGCCCCCGCTTGAGGAAGGGGCGTCTCACGCCCCGCCTCATCACCGAACCGGGCGACCGATGGGGCGAATTCGTCGGGCGAACGCCCGATTCTCGAAGCCGCAGGCTGGTTGAGCATTTCACCGTCCGTCTTACCGATTATAGGATAACATATACGTCAAGGATGAGGAATGATTGTCGGATGGACGGGGCAACGCCTGTGTGTCGAGCAGGGCAATTGTGAGGCGCTTCGGGGCTTCCGCCATCGTGCGGCGGGCGGTCCGGCTGCGGAACATGGCTAGAACAAGGCGGGGCCGGGCGACAAGCGGATTGGGCCAGGGACGAGGAACACTGGCACTCTTGCGTCCCGACTGTCAGAAAAGCAGGCCGGAGAGGCTCAACGGCCAGCACAACGGACCCTCCCGGTCCTCGGCGGTCTCCACCACGCGTACCAACAGGCCGCATAACGTTGGCGGACAGGCGAAGCGGCCAGTACAGGCCGGGGAGACGCTCGCGGCCGACCTGCTGCGGCGGTAGGCGTCACCACCGCACGGGCACTCGCCCGGACATCGCTGCCCGTCACCGGCTCGCGCCACGGACACCCCGGCACAACGCAACAGGACCCTTCGAAGTAAGACCGGTAGCGGGACCCCGGCGGCGCCTGGTCCAGGCGCCGCCGGGGTCCCGCTACCGGTTACTCGGGGATTGGTCGGCAGGGATGTCGAAGTAGTCCCAAAGGTTGGCGTGGGGCGGGGTGCGGTCGGCGGGAGCGCCGCCCGCGATCTGGAAAACCAGGCCCATGGGGGCGGCCGGGAGGTCGTCTTGCCGGCTGTTGTGCTCGGTGCCGCCCCAGCGATCGCCAACTGCCACCAGGTCGAACCGCTCGAATGCCCCGCGCCGCGCGTCGAAGGTCAGCTCGCCCCGCAACCGGCAGTGATAGCCCCGCGTCATCCCCGCCAGTTGCTCCTGGAAGGGCTTGATCGCCCAGCTCCCGCCCTGGCTGTTCAACACACTACCGTCAAGCCGCAGGTGAACGCGGTCGCCGTCCAGCGCCACGACCTCGGTGGTCATTGTGGCGGCCTGGACGTTCTCGTCGCGCCACGGCGGCGTCTCACCGCGCACGCTGTCCAGCAGGTGGAAGCGGGCAAATCGCCGCACAATCCGCCGGGGGAGCGCCCTGCTCACGCCCACCCGCGCGGCCTCCGGGAGGAAGTCGCGCACTTCGTCAGCGGTGAACCAGGCGTAATCGAAGTTGATCGCCTCCGGGCGCTGCTGCGGACTGGGGTGCCCTTCCGGTCGGGGCAGGTCGCGCATGGTTTGCTTGAGGACGAGGCCGCCGGCCGGGTAGAAGTCCGGGTGGCGCGGATCCCGCTCATAGGCGCCGGCGTCGACGCCTCGCCCGCGCTCGCCTGCGGTGAACGTCCCCCACCGCGCGAGGGCCTGGCGCATCATGCCGAGCATCGTGTCGGCGTCGCGCGTGTTGACGGAGGCCAGCAGCGTGCCGTCCGCGGTGAAGGCGTACTGCCCCTGGCGCGTGGCGCTCGGCACCGTCCGCCCGGCGTAGTGGCCCTGCTCGGCCACCAGGCGGAAGAACGCGCCCTTCGCGTCCTGCTGGGTCTGCAGCGGCGAGCAGTCCTCGGCGAGCGGGACGAACGACTCCGAGGCAAGCCGGATCACCTCAGGGTCGGCGAAGGCCACGGCACGCGCAGCCACGCCGTTGTTTCAAACACAGCTGAGGGGACTGCCATTCATCATCCACGCGAAGACGGGCTTCTTCCGCGCGGCAGCGATCTGTCTCGCCTCCCAGAGGTCCGTCTGCCAGGGGATGGAAGCCCACTTCATGTCCGCAGCGCGCGGCGTGATGAAGGCGAGGGCCTCTTCGAATGCTCGCGAGTCGAGTGGCTCCAGTGTTCGCATGCTCGTAGCCCCTCCTTCAGGTATTGGCCGCTATGCACAGGACGAGGGTGAGACGGCCATGGCGTGTGCGGTGGTCGTGCACGGCAGGATCGTCATTCGGCCTTTCCTTCACGACCGTTTGCGACATACGCGACCGAATAGTCAGTGTCACATAGTTCCACTCCATCGGCAAGTTCCTGGTTGTCCTTAAGGCCTATGCGTTCCGGATAATGGGTCGGCGGGGTAAGGCGACGACTGCACCGGGGGGCTGCCCATAGTGGCGGAGGCGCGCGGCGACATTACAACAGCCGGTGGTAGGCAACAGAGACCGTGAAGTTGTCGTGTGCCGATCGGGCGAATAGCGCACCGGCGAGGCGACACCGGGATTTCGTGTCGAGGCTATACGGCGGCGCGCAGACCGGCCGCGAGCCAGGTGAGGATCGTCGCGGCGGCGCGTACCCACGCATGGTGCCCGATGTCACCGCCTGACAGTACATCGGGCGGGGCCACATGGCCGCGCTGGACCGCCCGTGCCAGCTCGACGCCTTCGATCACGCGTTGCCCGGTGCGGATGGACTGGAGCCCGCGCACCGGGCGCAGCCGGTCCTTCGTCGGGGCGTCGGAGCGCTCGATCGGCTTGGTTTCCGGCCCGCTCGCGCGGTGCGGGCCGCGCTGCGTATGCTGCGCCCCAGGCACCTCGTCGCGGACGGCACCCACGTAGGCGAGGTGCTTGGGGGTGATCACCTCCACCGGCGCGGCCCGGCGCCAGCAGGTCGCGAGGACGAAGCAGACCCGCGCGCTGTCGAGGTCCCGGCGGGTACGCAGCTGCACATCCACCTGTCCTGGCTACTTCTGCCATACACGCCTGTTCGTTAGCGCTCTCATGCAAGGAGTGCCAGTAACTACTAAGCGGATGGCGAAAGTAGATACGGTATTGGGTGTCAAGTCCCTTGGTCAGTGAAGCCTGCCGCGCCGCCGGTCAAGCTGCGAGCTGGGGCAAGGCCGCGTGTTGTTGTTGTTTATGATCCGGGTCGAAGCGCTGGCTCTTGCTGCCGAGCGCCCAGGCCAGGTGCAGCAGCTTGCGCGCGGCGGCGCAGCGCGCGACCTTGGGCGGCTTACCCGCCGCGCGCAGGCGCTGGTAGAAGGCCGTGATGGCCGGGTTGTAGCGCGCCGCGCTGAGGGTGGCCATGTACAACGCGGTGCGCCGCCGCCCGTTGCCGTCGTGGCCGATCGCGCGACGGCCCCGGATGGTGCGCCCCGACTCGTGGGGCACGGGGGCCAGGCCGACGGAGGCGGTGAGCGCCTCCGGCCCGGCGCAGAGCGCGAAATTTAGCGTGCGCACCAGGAGCCAGGCCGCCGTGACGAGGCCGATCCCGGGCGCGCTGGTCAGGCACACGAGCGATTCTGCCCACATGCTGTCGCGCAGGACCGCCGCGATCTCGGCCTCAAGGGCGGCGACCCGCCGGTCGAGATCGGCGATCAGCTCGTCGAGGTGCTGGCGCACGGCGTCCACCACCACCGGCCATTGCAGCAGCGCGTGGCGCTGGTTGCGCGCCTGCGTGCGCATCGCCAACAGCCCGTCCCGCGCGACGAGGCGCTGCCGCACCTCGTGGTCGACCGCCGGGGGCGGCGTCCACGGGGCGGGCCGGAGCGCCGCGGCGAGCTGGGCGAGATCCCGCGCGTCGAGCGCGTCGGTCTTCGCGCGGCGGAGTTGCGCCTTGGCGCAGTGGTGCGCCTGGCGCGGGTTGACGCCAC
>CADCWN010000075.1 GCA_902806415.1 uncultured Thermomicrobiales bacterium
CGGTAGGTAGTCCCACTGCGCCCCCGCCCGCACGAGCCAGCGCAGCGCGTTGAAGACCTCGCGCAGGTCGTGGTGCCGCTGCGGCGCGTCGGCCCGCATCAGCGTCAGGTACGGGAGGACGAAATGCCACTCCTCATCGCTCACGTCGGTCGGGTACGGCTTCCGCTGCGGCGCGTCCATCCTCGCCTCCTCCTGCAGCGCAAGGCCAACCGCCACCGCGCACAAAGTCCATAAGTGACTCTACACGCTGAGGGAAGTCTGGACCGACCAAATCTACAAGGATCGGGACATCGACGCCGAGGACATCGTCGAGAAGGTGCTGAGAGGCCATGCCTGGCAAGATTAGGCTAGACACCTCATTGGGCTGGCCGTGCGCTCTCTTGATGACTGTACTAATTGCATGCTGCTGTGATGTAGTTGGCGGCGGGGGGCGGGCAGCCGCTGCCGCCTCCCGAGTACGCGTAGTGCAACGGGCAGGGAGTTGTAAATCAAACTTCTTCAAGCCCAGTATTGGGTATTGTTCACTGGGTCTGTCGCGCCAGCACCGACTTTACCAGGGAAACGTTTCTCACTCTCGTGCTTGCGTAACATCACCTCTCGTACACGCAACATAGCCATCATATAGACCTATAGTGATAGCTCAGCAACGGGGGTCGGAGGATGTTGACAAGCTTTAAAGGGATCTACCGTGATGGGAAGATTGAATTGTCGCAAGCGCCAGGAGAGGAATTTGAGGGAACACCGGTGGTCGTGACGTTCCTGGCTGCTGGCCGGATCGATTTGCGCGAAGACGGCGTTGCCGCTGCACAAGCGGCCGAGATGCGAGCGCGCTTGGCCACCTTCGCAGAGGATTGGGATAGCCCGGAGATGACAATATACGATGACTACGATGCCGCCAAAGTCAGCCGCCGGGCGCGGTGATGTGGTCCTGGTCCTCTTCCTAATTATTGGCAACGTCCCGATGATTGGCATCGATTCCGCCTTGCGCCATACCCT
This sequence comes from uncultured Thermomicrobiales bacterium, assembly GCA_902806415.1. GTDB lineage: Bacteria > Chloroflexota > Chloroflexia > Thermomicrobiales > CADCWN01 > CADCWN01. Next base: position 997 of record CADCWN010000075.1, read on the forward strand.
ACAGCTATAGGGCGATCGTTTCGCCGCCCAGACCTCGCCTGAGCCAAATGGTTGTTCCACCTCAACCGGTCGGTGATCTTCCATTCGTTGTGTCTAACCCAGTGGTCGGTCCGTCACGATCCACCGCCACCTCCGTGCGCTCGTCGCTCGCGATGACACCGTCCCTGACCCGGATAATCCGACCGGCGCGTGCGGCAAGCACCGGATCGTGCGTGACGAAGATCAGGGTGCGGTCGGCGACCGCGAACTCGGCGAGGAGGGCCATGATCCGCTCACCGGTGGTCGAGTCGAGGTTGCCCGTCGGCTCATCCGCCAGCAAGAGCGGGGGATTGTTGACGAGGGCGCGGGCGAGGGCCACCCGCTGCTGCTCACCGCCGGAGAGCTCGGCCGGGAGGTGATCGGCCAACTCCGCCAGCCCCACCCGCTCCAGCAGTTCGAGCGCGCGCTGTCGCCTCTCCCCCCGGCCCCTCCCGCCACGGAACTCACTCGCCAGCAGCACATTCTCCAGTGCGGAGAGGGTCGGCATCAGTTGGAAGAACTGGAAGACGATCCCCACATGCTCGCCGCGCCAGCGCGTCAGCCGCTCCTCGGAGAGCGCGGTGAGCTCGACGCCGCCCACGATGATCTGGCCACCGGAAGGGCGGTCGATCCCCGCGATGACATTGAGGATGGTGGACTTGCCGCTCCCCGAGGGGCCGACGATGGCGACGCTCTCGCCCGCCGCGATCGTCAGGTCGGTCTCGTGCAGGGCCGTGAGCGTCCCGCGCCCGGTCTGATAGGCGCGGGTGACAGTGGTGAGGCGGATGAATGCCTCGGCCGGGTGGGCGGGGGGCGGCATGGGCGCGCGGCGGCGGGCGAAGAGCGGCACCGGTGGGGCTAATGCCGGGGTGTGACGACGCGGAACCAGAGGATCGTCAGCGTCGCCACCATCCCCACCAGCGTGATGATGACCGCCCAGGAGAGGTGCTGCCACAGCGCCACCGCCACGCCGGCCCCGATCGCGTTGGCGATGCCGCTCGCCGAATTCCCGAACTCCAGCGGCAGGCGCTGGCCACCGGCGAGGGCCAGTGCCGCGGTGCTGAGCAGACCGAGGAAGATCGCAGCGGCGGCGGCGGAGAAGGCGACCGCCATCCCCAGCGGGCCTTGCCAGCCTCCGGGGCGGTCGCGTTGCAGGGCCAGTTCCTGCGGAGTGGGGAGCGGGGTGATTCGCTGCATCAGGCGAGCGGTGAAATCGGGCGGCGGGGGGACGACATGGAGGCGGGCGGCCTGGAGCGGGAAGGCCCGGAGTTGGTCGAGTGCCTGGGCGCAACGCGGGCAACCGGCGAGATGCGACGAGACGGCGCGGCGCTCTCCCTCCGGCAACTCGTCATCAAGGTAGACCCAGAGCATCGACTCACACTCTCGACAGCGCATCCTGCCTTTCCTCCGCCCCTTCCAGCATCTTCCCGAGCTGCTTGCGCGCCCGGTGGATCTGTGTCTTGATCGTCCCTTCGGGCACGCCGAGGATCTCCGCGATCTCGGCGCACGACAATTCTTCCCAGTAGCGCAGCACCAACGGTGCGCGATACTTCTCCGGCAGCCGCTTCAGCAGGCGTTGCATCTCGTCGCGCGATTCGCTGCTGAGCGCTTCGCCCTCCGGCCCGCTCTCGCGCGCCCTGGCCCAGGGGATGATGTTCTGCAGCGGCACGAACTGCATCCGTCGCCGCCGCAACTGATCGATGCAGTAGTTGGTGGCGATCGCCAGGGTCCAAGTCGAGAACTTGCGTTCCATGTCGTAGCGACCCAGCTGGCGATAGATACGGACAAAGATCTCCTGCGCCGCATCCTCCGCCTCCTCGGGCGTCCCGAGCATGCGGTAGGCCAGGTTGTAGACCGCCCCCTGATACCGTTCGACGATTTGCCGAAACGCCTCCTGATCGCCGGTCTTCGCCGCCTCGATCAGGACCGCTTCCTCTGTGTGAATCCCGTATGCGACCATCGCCGCTCCTTGTCCCTAATATACGAAAGTATATCATCTAGGTTTCACGATAAGTGTGTCGAAAGTTTGAAGCGGCGATGGCGCATACGTTTAAGGGCGATTATTGGGCGCGGTCGCCTGGAATTGGTCGCCCACCGCCGGTACTGCGGCGAGCCGCGCGCGGTGATGCCCTGCCCGCAAGGCCAGCGCGGACCCGCACGCGATCAGCCCGAACGTGATCGCATACGCCGGTTTGATCGGCGTGCCGATGAGAACTCCCCAGAGGCTGGCGAGTAGCAGCCCCACCCCGTAGGTCGTGGCGACGGCCAGCATCATACCCGCCCGATCGGCCTGGCCGCGGCTCGTCGCCGCGCCGACCGCGAGCGCCAGCAGCATCACCGCGATCAGGCGGCTGGTGAGCAGATCGCCGGGCCAGGCCCAGATGGTGGCCGACGGCCCCCGATCGGCGACGAAGAGTGCCACGCCCCAGCCCCCGGCGAGCGCCGCGACTAAGCTGAGCCAGGCGCCGATAGCCGGGGGCGCGGGGGCAGTATCGCGCCTCGTCTCGGGGATGATGCGCGGTTGGTGCGCGAGGAACCAGAGCGCGGCCAGGGTTAACCCGCCCGCGATGGCGAAGAAGTCGTAGGTGATCGGCGCGGCGAAATCAAAGCGGTCGAGGTGGACGAGGGGCGCGACCAGCACCAGGGGTGCCAGATAGGTGGCGAGCAGCAGGAGGAAGAGTCGGACGCGACCCCCACTGGGGTGTTGCAGAACAAACAGCGCGGCGACGACGAACGCCCATCCGGCCGCCGCGAGCATCCGGCCCGCCAGGGGCGGCAGGTTCCAGGAGAATGCCCCGGTGGTGTCGGCCCACCAGAATGGCGCGCCGACAAACCCGCCCCAGAGGGTGACGACGACCAGCCAGAGGCACCCCCGCGCTTGTCGATCGAGCGTGGTGCCAAAAGGCCGGATCCAGCGACGGTAGGCGAGCCAGAGGCAGGCGCTCAGGAAGATCGCCCCGAGCAGGTGGAGCAGGAGTTGCGGTAGCATCCATCGCTTCCTCGACCCCCTCCCGATACAACGCCGACGCGACTCCAGATTGGTGTCTTGCTCAGTCCTCCAGGAAGTCGAGTCGCACGGCGGGGCCATGATCGTGCGCGATCGCCTCGATGAGGCGCAGGGCGTTGGCGGCGTCGTTGAGGTCGGCGGTCTCGACGGGGGTGTGGGAGTAGCGGCGCGGGATGTTGACGACGCCGGCGGGGATCCCCTCGCGCACCAGGTGGACGGCGGCGACATCCGAGTTCCCCTGCGTGAAGATGGCGGGCTGCACCGGCACCCCCTCGCGCTCCGCCGTTTCCAGCAGTAGCCGCTTTAACGCCGGGTGCATGATGTTGCCGCGCCCGCCGCTGCCGCTGAGGAGCGGGATGACCGGCCCCGCCCCGAGATCGATCGCTAACTCCCTGGTGTAGTGCACATCCGGGGTGCCGGCTGCCGGGAGGGTGTCCACGATGACGGCGTAGTCGGGGTTCAGGCGGTAGGTCACGACCTGCGCACCGCGCAGCCCGACCTCCTCCTGCACCGTCACGACGCCGTGGATCGTGCCGCCGAGTTCGACGCCGCGCAGCCGCTCGAAGAGCCGGATCAGGATGGCGCAGGCGATCCGATTGTCGATCGCCTTGCCCGCGATCCGGTCGGGGTTGGCGAGGCGCACCACCTCGCTCTCGTAGGCGATCGGGTCGCCGATCGCGACCCCCGCCGCGCGCGTCGCGGCGGCCGAATCGAAGCCGAGGTCGATGTAGAGATCGCGCAGGGGCGGGGCCTTCAGCCGCTCGTCGGGCGCTTGCACATGCCCGGCGCGCACCCCGACGACGCCGCGCAGCCCGTTGATCCGCACCCGCCGCCCGATGAGCGTCGTCTCGATGATCCCGCCCAGGCGCTCGAAGCGGACCATCCCATCCGGCTCGAACGCGCGGACCACCCCGCCGATCTCATCCGAGTGCGCGGCAATCATCAGCGCGGGGCCGACCCCCGCGCCCCCGTGCCCGTGCCGCGTCGCGATGACGTTGCCGAAGCGATCGGTGGTCAACTCGTCGGCCAGCGGTCGGAAGAGTTCGAGCAACCGCCGCACGACCGGCCCCTCGAACCCCGCCGGGCCATCGATCGCCGCCAATTCCGCCGTCAGCGCGAAGATCGCCGCCTTCTCCTCCTCGACCGCCCAATTCATTGCCATCGTAACCTCCGTTCACGCTCGGTAAACAGGAGACACGGAGGCACGGAGGGGGACGGGAGGGAACGGATTAATCCATTTGTCACTCGTCTTTCGTCGTTCGTATTTATGCCCCCTCTGGGCGCTTCGTCACTCCCCGCCCTCTCCATGCCTCCGTGTCTCCTGTTTTCGTCTCTTCCGGCACTGTTATAGCAGAGGTGAGTGATGCGGCGCGGGAGTTTGACGAATACGCCCCCGATGCGTCAGGATGTACGGGCCTGTAAGGTGGCATATCCTCGGGTGGGACCGACTGCTGATGATTGTTCGAGGAGGTCGTTGATGGCTATCACGGCACGCGGCGTGATCGCGCGCACGCCGGGCGCACCGGCAGAGGTCGAAGAGTTCACGATCGACGATCCCGGTCCGAATGAGGTGTTGGTCCGCATCCTCGCCTCGGGCGTCTGCCACACCGATCTCGGCGTGAAGACGGGTGTCTACGGCACCGATGGCTTCCCCTTCCTGCTCGGCCACGAAGGGGCGGGCATCATTGAGGTGGTCGGGCCGGGCGTGACCAGCCCGCAGGTCGGCGATCACGTCATCATAGCCTGGCGCGCGCCGTGCGGGACTTGCCGCTTCTGCCGCGCGGGGCAGCCGAACTATTGCGCGAACAGTCTCAACGCCGAGAAGCGGATGCGCGACAAGGACGGCACGCTGCTCAACCCGGTCTTGGGGATCGGCACCTTCTGCACGCACACCCTCGTCCACGCCAAGCAGGCGATCCCGATCGCGCACGATCTCCCGTCGGCGCAGATGTCGCTGATCGGCTGCGGCGTGATGACCGGCGTCGGGGCGGCGCTCTACCAGGGGAAGGTCACGCCGGGGTCGAGCGTGGCGGTCTTCGGTTGCGGCGGGGTCGGCGACAGCGTGATCGCCGGGGCGCGCCTCGCGGGCGCGACGACGATCATCGCGGTCGATATCGACCCCCGCAAGCTCGAATGGGCCAAGGAGTTCGGCGCGACCCACACCGTCAACTCCCGCGAGGAAGAGCCGGTCGTCAAGATCAAGGAACTCACCGGCGGCAACGGCGTCAACTTCTCATTCGAGGCGGTCGGGCGCGCGGAGACGCTGGAACAGGCGATCTTTTGTCGCGATTTGGCCGGCACCTGCATCTTCATCGGCGTACCGGGGCCGGGCAAGAACCTCAACCTCGACTTGCAGCGCTTCTTCGACGTCGGGGGTTACGTCGGCGTCTCCTGGTACGGCAACTGCCTGCCGACGCGCGATTTCCCGCTGCTGGCCGATTGGTACAAGCAGGGCCAACTGAACCTCGATAAGATCGTCACCCGCACGATCGCGCTGGAGGAGACCGAGGAAGCATTCGCCGCGATGGAGCGCGGCGAGACGCTGCGCTCGGTGATCGTCTTCGACGCCTGACAACGCTCTGTCTACCGCTGCTCAGAACGGTGTGCCACCAGGACAGGTGTGGTGGCGCACCGTTCGTCCGGGGGACAACCGTGATCAGCTATCGCGATAGCGCCGCAGGGCTCGCGCCCGAGCAATTGCTCGGCTTCTTCGTCGGGTGGCCGAGCCCGCCGACCCCTGAGACGCATCTGCGTCTCCTGCGCGGTAGCGCTGCCGTTGAGTTGGCGCTCGATGAGGCGAGCGGGGTGGTAGTCGGCTTCGTCACGGCGATCAGTGACGGCATATCGTGCGCCTATGTCCCCCATCTGGAGGTTCTGCCCGCCTACCAGGGCCGGGGGATCGGCACAACGCTGCTGACGCGGCTGCTCGCCCGCCTGCGCGATCTCTACATGATCGATTTGCTCTGCGATCCGGATGTGCAGCCGTTCTATGCTCGCGTGGGGATGCGGCCTGCGGTCGGGATGTGCGTTCGCAACTACGATAAGCAGGCAGGTGGGGAGGGTGCATAGAATGACACGCTCGCTCAAAGGCCGTGAGCGAGCGTGTCAGGAGCGATCATGATCGTTCGCAGAATTGATTTCACCAGCGCCCCTTCGGCGCGTAAGCCGATTACCTGCGCCACCTGCATCTTCGATGGTGGATATCTCACCGTGACGGTGCTCGACAAACTCCCCGATTTCGCCTCGTTCGAGTGCGTGCTGGCCGACGTCGGACCGTGGATCGCCGGTCTCGATTTCCCCTTCGGGCAAGCGCGCACGCTGATCGCCGATCTCGGTTGGCCGACCGATTGGGTGGGCTATGTTGCGCAGGTTGCCGCGCTACGGCGCGAGGAATTCGGCACCGTGCTGGAGGGGTATCGGAATGGGCGTGCTACGGGCGCGAAGCAGCCGCGACGCCCGGTCGACGTCGCGGCCAACGCCTGCAGCCCGATGATGTGGTACGGCGTGCCGGTCGGCAAGATGTTCTACGAGGGTGCGCCGCGTCTCCTGGCGAGCCCGCTGAGTATCCTACCCTGTCGCCCCACCGCAGACGACCGGATCGTGGTCGAGGCGTACCCCGCCCTGGTGGCGCGGCGGTGGATCGGCAAGCTCAGCTACAAGGCCGACGAGCGGGCGAAGCAGACGCCGGAGCGAGAGGCGGGACGCGGGGCGATCGTCGCGGGCCTACAGCGGACGATTTCTTCGACACCTACGGCTTTCGCGTTTCGCTGGGCGATGCGCTGGCCGCCGACTGTACCCGCGACCCGAGTGGGGATACGCTCGACGCTCTCCTCTGCGCGATCCAGGCGGCGTGGTCCTACACGCAGCGTGGCCACAACTATGGGATGCCGCCGGGGTGTCGACCTGATGAGGGCTGGATTCCCGATCCCGCGCTGCGTGTCGCTGGCGATAAGGTCGAGCCCGGAGAGGTATTAATGGTGGCGGAACCGGCTGAAGTCGAGGTCGTGACGACCTATCTGCAACTCCGTTCGCGCGACCAACTCCATGCCGCAGCGCTCGATGATCCCGAGTTACTGCTGCTGGAAGCGCGCGAACCGTCGGTCGCGTTCTACCGCTTCCTCTACGATGCGGTGGGTCGCGAGTACACCTGGACCGAGCGCCTCCGCTGGTCGGACGAGCGGCTGGCCGCCCACCTCGCCCGGCCTGCGGTGACCGTGCTGGTCCTCTATCTGCGCGGCAGCCCCGCCGGATACGTCGAGTTGGATGCCGAGTCGGCAGAGGCGGGCGAGGCGGGGACGGAGATCGTGTACTTCGGGCTCTTCCCCGCGTTTCACGGGCGCGGGCTCGGCAAACATCTCCTTTCTCTCGGTGTCGCGCGCGCGTTCGATGATGGCGCGGCGCGCGTCTGGCTGCACACATGCACGCTCGACGGGCCGCACGCGCTCGCCAACTATCGGGCGCGCGGCTTCGTGCCGTACAAGACGACTATTCACCAGGAACGGGTTGGGGCGCACAGCTAATCGATCGGGGTTAGCCTCGCCGCCTTTGACGCTCGCCAATGGCAGTTAGGAGGAGCCGTGTTCGACCTGATCAAGGAATTGACCGAACTGCCTGGACCGATCGGCGAGGAAGGGGTCGTGCTCGATCGGGTCGAGGCGCTCTGGGCGGCGGCGGGCGCGACGGTCGAGCGCACGCGGATCGGCAACGTGATCGCGCGGGCAGGCGGGAGCGGGCCGCGCGTCCTGCTCGTCGCCCACGCCGACGAACTCTGCTACCTCGTGCGCGCGATCGACGAAGGCGGCTTCCTCTGGCTCGCCAACGGGCAATCCTGGACGCGCACGACCGACATCCGCAACTGGTTCACCGTCGGGCAGCGTGTGCTGGTGCTGGCCCGCACCGGGCCGATTCGCGGCGTGATCGCCTCCGCGACCGGCCATCTGGCGAACCAGAATCTCGCGGGCGATCCGGATCATCTGACCTGGGACGATTTCTGGGTCGATACGGGCCTAGGGCGCGATGAACTGCTGGGACGCGGCGTCACGCCGGGGACGCGGATCGTCTGGGACAGTCCGACCGAGCAGTTCGGTCGGCACGTCGTCGGCAAGGCGCTCGACGACCGGGTGCCGATCGCCGTGATCACCGAGGTGCTGCGCCGCGTGCCGCCCGCCGAGCGATCTTGCGAGCTGACCCTGGCTTGCACGGTGCAGGAGGAGATCGGTCTGATCGGCGCGTTCGCACTGGCGGCGCACGACGGCGCATTCGACGCGGCGATCGCGGTCGAGATCGGGATGGCCGGTGACATCCCGACCCTCGGCGAGCCCGCGATGCCGACTCGGCTCGGCGCCGGCCCGATCCTCGTCCACAAAGACGCGCTGGTCCACTACGACCACGCGCTGACCGCGCGCCTGGAGCGGGTCGCCGCTGACGCCGGCATCGGTATCCAGCACGCCATCTTCGGCTCGTTCGGCAGCGATGGCGGTGCGCTGATGAAGGCCGACGTGCCGAGCGCGCTCGTTGCCTTCCCGGCGCGCTACACCCACAGCCCGTTCGAGACCGGCCATCTCGGGGACATTGAGGCGCTGGTGGAATGGCTCTGCGCGGTCGTGCGGCGGGGGTGGTAGCGGGCGTACCGCTGCGCCGCGCTATATCGCCTCTCGGTGCTGTATTTCGCAAACGTTTGTCGGTTATGGGGTAAAAAATTTCTCCCATGGTGCGCACGGCGGCGAGAGGCGGTGCTGACGGTATCCACGGCTTCCCGTTCGAGCGGCGCGGTCGATCGGGATGGGGACGACGGGTTCCCGGAGTTCGCCGTGGAGAAGGGGTGCGCGGCGATGGCATCAAGGAGCGCCCGGCTGGTCACCCTCATCCGCGCGGGCAGGCACACCGGCAACGAGCTCGCCAGCCCGGTGGGCGTCTTCCCCGGCGCTGGCGCGACTGCCGCGGCTGGCGAGCGTGTGGGCGGAGCGAGCGCTCTCCCGCCGCCACGGGCGGGCCATGCCGCCCTGGATGCAGGTGCTGATCGCCCCGTCCCCCCTCGTCCTGGCCCTCCAGCGCGACCGCACCTCCCCCGCCTTCCGCCTCGCCCTGGCCGGGCCGACGGGCTGCGCCGCCATGCTCGTTGTCATCGCCACCAGGAACCTGCCGATTAAAATCCCCGGCTAAGGGCTGCGGTCGGCGAATCTCACGCCCGCGATCCTTGCCCCTCGCCGTTCCCGCTCCCGCCGATGGCCTGTGCGGCGGCGCGGCGACGGAGGACCAACAGGATTCCACCGATGATCGCGCCGACGAAGAGGAAGGCGATGATCTTCTGCTCGCGCACCAGGGCGAGCGAGAGGATACCGAAGAGTGCCGTGAGGGTGTAGACGAGCGCGACGATCTGGCGTACGCTGTACCCGGCGGCGCGTAGCCGATGGACGAGGTGGGTGCCGTCGCCCCCCCGGAACGGGGAGCGCCGCCCGAGCAGGCGCTGGATAATGACAAGCGCCGTGTCGAGGATCGGCAGGCCGAGGACCAGGGCGGCGGTCGCGATCTTCGCCCCGCCGATGATCGAGATCACCCCCAGCGCGTAGCCGAGGAACATCGAGCCACTGGTTCCCATGAAGATTCGCGCCGGTGGGAAGTTGTAGGCGAGGAAGCCGAGGCATGCCCCGGCCAGGGCCAGGCCTAGCAGCGCGATCGAGTTCTGCGGATCGAGACGCCCTTGACCGGGGAAGCGTTGGACCAGGCTCGCCGCGAAGAGAACGAGCGCGCCGATCAGCGAGACGCCGCCCGCGAGGCCATCCATCGTGTCCAGCCAGTTGAGGGCGTTGATCATCCCGACGATCCAGAGGACCGAGAGTGGCCCGATTAACCAGGGCGCGACATCGGCGACTTCAAAGTTCGAGATCCGATCGATCCGCACGCCGTAGAGGACCGGTATGATCGCGCAGCCGATCTGGGCAAGTAGCTGCGGCATCGGCGGCAGGCGCTTCGCGTCATCCCAGGCGGCGAACGGAATCAGGAATGCCGCACCCAGCGCGAGTCCGGCCAGGAGGGGGAATTCTTTGAACCCTTCGTAGGACCGGTCGGTGATCGGCAGGCTGACAAGCAGCGCCGCGAAAAAGGCGACGATGATCCCGTAGCCCCCGGTGCGCCCGATCGGGCGGCGCTGCAACTCGCCGGGGCGCGGCTGATCGACCAACGGCCCGCCGACCGCCAGCCCGATCGCCGCCGCCAGCGGCACGGCCAGCAGCGCCACCGCGAGGGCGACCGCGAAGACGATCAGCATCTGTTCCGGGACCGTCAGGCTAAACATCCCGCTCCGTACCGCTAGCGGATCGTGTGCGCCCAGGCCAGGGCGCGGGCTTTCAACTCGTCCTCCGGCGTCCCCGCTTCGACGGCGGCCAGGAGTTCGCCGATCCCCGTCGCGATCGGTGTGCCGGGCGGCACATCGGACATCCCGCGCACCAGGAGGATACCACGGTAGGGGGCCGGTTCGTACCCCTCGCTCGCCCCGACCAGTTCCTCATGGAGCCGTTCGCCGGGGCGACTGCCGGTGACGACGACCGGCGGCTCGCCCGCCCTGCCGAGTTGTGCCCAGATACGCCGGGCGATCTCCACGACCGGCACGGCGGGGAGCGCGTCGGGCAGCAGGATTGTGAACGGCTCGTCGAAGGCCGGGGCGGCGGCGTAGGCGAGGAGCAGCGTGCCGTGGTGTGGCGCGATCCAGTAGCGGGTCATCGTCGGGTCGCCTGTGATCGGCAGCGGCTTCCCGGCGGCGATCCGCCGCGCGAACGTGACCCCGACGCTCCCCTGCGAGCCGAGGACATTGACGAAGCGCGCTGCCACGCAGCGCGTGCCGGACCCGGCGGCGATCTCGCGCAACTGCGCCTCGATGATCCGCTTCGTCGCGCCGTAGAGGCTCGGCGGGTTGACTGCCTTATCGGTGGAGGGGTAGACAACGCGCGCCGCGCCGACTCGCGCCGCCTCCTCGATCACGACCCGCCCGCCGCCGAGGTTGGCGTCGAGATATTCGCTCGGCTGGCTCTCGGCCCAGGGGACGTGCTTGTAGGCGGCGAGGTGGAAGACCACTTCCGGCCTCGTCGCCGCGAAGATCGCCGCGATCCGGCGACGATTCCGCACATCGGTGAGATGGAACTGCAAGGATCCCTCGATGTGGCCCGCCGCGAGCAGCGCCTCGCGGAGCGCGAAAAGACCCGCCTCGCCGCTGTCGATCAGGGTCAGGCTTGCGGGCTGATACGTCGCGACTGTCGCGGCCAACTCCCGGCCGAGCGAGCCTGCCGCGCCGGTGATCGCGACCCGCCTCCCGGCGAACGCCGCCCGCAACGCCTCGACCTCGACCGGCACGCGCGGTCGATCGAGCAACCGATCCCAGTCGATCAGCGTCTCCGGTGCGACCGCCCCGCGCGCCCCTTGTCCCTCCCCGATCGTCATCCCTGTCGCCTCTCCCTATGCCGTCCGTGTTCGAGTACTCGGCGAAGCCCCTGGTGCCCGACCGAGCGCCGCCGCGATCCGGCCTTGCGCCTCGCGCATGAAGACCGCCCGATTGTTATCCGGTTCCAGCGTCTCAGTGACGATGAAGCGCGCAGTCGCGGCGAGGCGCGGCATGATCGCGTCGAGATCGAAGCGCCCCGCGCCGTAGGACAGCCCCTCGCCGAGCAGCCCCGTCGCGTTCGAGATGTGGCAGTTGACGAGCCACGGCGCGATCCGGTCGAGCCAGTCATCCAGGCTCCGCACGGTGGCCGTCGCGGCGTACGTCTCCACCGCCGGGCGCAGGGTCGTGGGCGCGTCGGTCGGGTCGGTGGCGATCGCTTCCAGGTGCAACCCGGCGTGCGACGTGTCGAACGTGATCCCCAGGCCGGGGACCGCCTCGCAGCACCAGATTAAATCTTCCGGCTCGACGCCGATCGCGCTGAACGTCGCCGCCCCCTCGCGCATCTGGGCAATCGGCGGGATATTCTCGATCGTCGGCGTCAGCCCGGCGTCGCGGCAGAGGCGCGCGTAGCGCCGCAGGAGCGGCAAGGCGCGCTCCAGCCACGCCGCGCGCCGTATCGGCGCGAGAGCCGCCGGGTCGCTCGTCGGGGCGATCAGGTGGATGACGGCGACTCGCGCGCCAAGTTCCGCGCCGAAGCGCGCGAGCCGGACGAGCGCTTCCTCGTCGGCGGGAGCCTGGCGCGTCGGATCGAAGAATGCGCCATCGAGCGAGCGGATCGGCCCCTCGACGATGTAGTGGAAATCGTCGCCCGCCAGCGGTGCCGTCGCCATGATCGCCCGCAGGCGCGGCAGCCAGTCGGGCGGGCCGATGTCGCGCGCGTCGAGGTAGAGTTCGAGGCCGTCCGGGCACGGGGCCGCCATGCGGTCGCGTAGCTGCGCCACGGTGGGGCGGGCTTTCAGGAGGATCAGCGTGTCGCTCATTCGGCCCCCTCGCGCGCGAGTTCGGGCCGGAGCCAGGCGAGATAGCGGTCGATCCCCTCCGCGAGCGCGACAGTCGGTGACCAGCCGAGTTCCTCGCGCGCGCGGTCGATCGTCGCGTAGACTTCCTCGCGCCGCTCGGCCTCGCTCGACGTCCCGTTGATCGCGATCTGCCCGGCCATGCCGCTCCGCGCCTGGACCATTTCGGCCAGCGCGTCGAGTCCCGTGCCGACCCCGCTGCCGATGTTGTAGACGCGCGTCCTCAGGGCCGGGTCGCGCAGGCGCTCGATCGCGCGCAGGACCGCCGCCGCCACGTCGGTGACGTAGACGAAGTCGCGCAAATGGCGCTGATGAACGGCGAGATCTTGGCCGCGCAACGCCCGCTCGGCAAAGATCGCCACCACGCCGCTGACGCCGCCGCTCGTCCTCTGCCCCGGACCGAAGACGCTGAAGAGGCGCAATGTGGTCGTCGGCACGTCATAGCGCTGGCGATACATCGTGACCCAGCCCTCGGCGGCCAACTTCCCCCAGCCGTAGACGGTCGTCGGCGCGAGTGTCGTCTCTTCCCGCAAGGGGCCGTGCCACGGCTCGTAGACGCGCTGGCTCGACGCGAAGACGACTCCCGCGCCACCCCGCCGCGCTGCCTCCAAAATATTCAGCGTGCCAAGCGCGTTGACCGTGGTGTAGCCGACCGGGTCGGCATCGGAGAGGGAGGCATCCGCGAGGGCGGCGAGATGGACGATCGCCCCCGCCCCCGCCAGCGCCGCCCCGACCGCGCGGTCGGTCACGTCGCCCCGCACGACCCGCGCCGCCCCCACGACCGGCGTGGGCGTGCGCGCGACGACCGTGACCTCATGCCCCGCCGCCGCGAGGGCCGCGACGACGTGTCGCCCGATGAAGCCGGTGCCACCGGTGACCGCGACCTTCATGCGGGTCGTGAGTCGTGAGTCGTGAGTCGTGCGGGATGCCCCTCTCGGTTCCCCGATACCGATAGGTGATCGCCGTGCGAGGCTCCGGTCTGTGTAGCCCTTGCGGCGAGGGCGATGCAGTGGTCGAGGACGTGCGGCAGGCTGTCGCGCAGGGTATGGCGCGGGCGGGCCTCGGGGATCCTGTCGAGGCCGGACCTGACGGTGAACCGGGCCGACTCGTCGAGGAGAGCGGCGGGATCGATGCCGTCGATCTGCGCCGTTAGTCCGCGCGATGCGGCGACCTCGCGGGCCAGCGCGGCGACCTGGGCGACCGAGGCGACCTCGCCGACCACGTTGAGCGACCTATAGCCCCCGAACCCCGGATGCGCGGCGGCGAGGGTGGCGTTGACAGCGTCGGCCAGATGGAGCCACCCGGCGGGGGCGCGACCGCCGCCGAAGACGCTGATCGGCTCGCCGCGCGCGATCTGCCAGCAGAACTTGTTGGGCGCGGTCATGAAGCGCGGGTCGGTCTTGAAGATCGGCCCGAGGCCGTGGACGATCCCGAAGCGCAGACTGAGGCAGCGGAGTCCGTGAAGCCCGGCGTACATCTCCAGCAGCTTCTCGGCGTGGACCTTCGAGAGGTGCGACATATCCCTAAAGACACCGTAGGGCCGCGCCTCATCAATTGCCCCGCGCAACGCTTCGCCGTAGACCTTGAACGAACTGGCGTAGACGATCGTGCGCGCGCCGTGACAAAGCATTGCATCGAGGACGACGCGCGGCCCCTGGAGGTTCGTGCGCTCGGTATAGGCGGCGTCCGCAGCGTCGGGGTGGGCGCTAGCCTGCGCCGCGAAGTGGTAGACGGTGTCGATCGGCCCGCGTGCGAATGCTGTCGCCACGTCTACCGGCTCGGCGACATCGCCGTCCACCAGTTCCAGCCCGGCGGCGACGAGACACGCCAGCACCGCCCTATCGGTGGAGAAGCCGTTATCGAGCCCGATGACGCGCTCATTGCGCGCCAGCAGCGCTTCGACGAGCGCCGCGCCCATATAGCCGATACCGGTGACAAGGCTCGCCAAGGAGGGTGCTCCCGCGTTGCGGTCGAATCGTTCAGCGGGGGAGTGTAGCAGTGTGGTGGGGCAGGGGCAATGCGAGCGGTCGGGCGGCGCGAATTTCGATAAGCCGCTCGCCTGCGGCGAGGAGCACCAAGGCTTGGGGCAATGTGGTGAGCAAGATCGCTGGTAGCCGCGCGTTGGATGTATTGCCGCAGGTAAGCCAGATGACCTGAGGTGGGGGGCCATGACGATCGAGCAGGGCGATAAAATCACTGTCTTTAGTCATCACAACTGCATTGGCCGCTCGGGCGGCGAGAAAGATGTTGATGTCATCCGCATCGCGTAAGCCCAAATCCCGCAGCGTCAGCGCTTCTATCGCGAAGTATGCTCCGATCCACGGGGCGATTTGCGGCGGGAGTTGCGCGTCAATCCACACGATCACGCGGCGACGATGGGATGGTCGAAACGCCGAGCCGCGTAGAGCAGCGCCACTTGCACATCCTCGATTTGGAGGTCTGGTAACTCCGCGACCACCTGCGCCGGGAGCAGCCCGGCGGCAAGCAGTTCCAGGATATCGACGACACGAATGCGTATCCCGCGAATGCACGGTCGCCCACCACATTGTTGCGGATTGATGGTGATACGCGCGAGTAACTCGTTCAGGAAGCCTTGTTTCCCGTCAGAGACGCCCTAGCACTACAGTTGTAGTTGTGCGAGAATGCCTCTGTGTGCGGAGCGCGGAGGTGGCAGATGACGGCGATCACGGACTGGACAGACGAATTCGCGGCGGTGGTGGGGCGGATCGGGCCGCGCTTCGCGCGGGCGGAA
>CADCWN010000076.1 GCA_902806415.1 uncultured Thermomicrobiales bacterium
CCCGACGCGCATAGCGGCCAGCAGCCCGCCCATATCACCGCCACGACCGTGCTGAACCGCCGCGATTTCGGACTTGCCTGGGGTAACCCGATGATCAAGGTAGCGGACGAGGCGCGTGTGACGGTGGAACTGGATGTGGTACCACTGTAACGTGTCGGAAGCCCCCGCCGTGGTAACGGTCTAAGTGAATAGGCGCGGGGACAGGTCGCGATGACCTGCCCCCGCTGTTGTGTGGCAGCATCGGTGCTCTACCAATCCCCGCGCCCTGACCGGCGCGCGTCGAATCGCGATTTCACGCCCCACAGTGGAACTATCTGTGGAGGGGTGAGCGGGGTCAAGGGGTGACGAGAGCGGGCACCGGTACACCGGCGCACCCCGTCCGCTCGGCTCACTCGGCGCGCAGTCCCACGCCCGCCGCGCGGAGGTCGGCGAAGCAGGCGGCGGTGCGGGCGAGGCCGGTGGCGAAGATTTCCGGGTCTTGACCGACACCGAGGCGCAAGTGATACTCGTAGCCGAAGGCGTCGCCGGGCGCGAGCATCACGCTGTATTCGCCGGCGAGGCGGTCGGCCAGCGCGCGCGAAGGGATGTCGAGGCGGTAGCGCATCAGGGCGAGGAGCCCGGCGCGCGGTGGCGTCCAGGCGACAATCTCCGCGTGCTCGGCGAACCACTTGTCGGCGGTCGCCAGATTCGCCGCGACGATCCCACGAGTCCGCGCGATGATCTTGTCGCGGTGTCGAAAGGCCAGGAGGGCCAGCGCATCGTTCAGCTTGCCGGGGCTGAGGGTGATGTAGTCGCGCATCGCCCAGCAGGCGGCGACGATCTCGGCGGGCGCGGCGATCCAACCGATCCGCAGGCCCGGCAGCCCGAACGGTTTGGAGAAGGTGCCGACGCTGATCCCGCTGTCGCCGAGGTCGCGGATCGGCGGAGGCAGCGGCTCGCCGGCCGGCAGTTCGAGCCAGCGGTACGCCTCGTCGCAGAGGACCCGCGCTCCGACCGACTCCGCCAGGGCGTAGACCCGCCGGAGGTTGGCGGCGGAGAGGATCGCGCCGGTCGGGTTGTGCGGCGTGTTGACGACGATCAGGCGCGTGCGCGGCGTGACGAGCCGTTCCAATTCGTCGAGGTCGTAGTGGAAATGCGCGCCCTCGGCGCGTACCGACCAGAGGCGCACGTCGCAGCCGATCGCGCGCGGGACGCTGTAAAGCTGCTGGTAGGCTGGGTGGACCGCGACGACGTGATCGCCGGGATCGAGCAGGGTGTTGAAGAGCAGATAATTCGCCTCGATCGCGCCGGTGGTGATGAGGATATTCTCCGGGCCGGTCGCCGCGTAGGTGGCGGCGAGGGCCGCGCGGAGTTCGTGGGAGCCGGGCGCCTCGCTGTAGCCGAGGCGGGTATCGAGCAGGTGGTCGAGGGTGGCGGCGCGTTCGGCGACAGGGAGCAGGTCGAGCAGGTCGTTGGTCGTCAGCGGCAGGATGCCGCTCTCGGCGATGTCGTACTCGACCTGTGTCTCCCAGGTCGTCATCCAGCGTTCGAGCGCGAACGATTCGATCTTCATAATCTCTCCCAGATAAACACGGTAGTTCCTCGGGTGGTGTGGTGCGAGTAGCCCTGTGATCGAGTGTGGCACACCTGGCCGGTGAAGGACCGTTAGGACGGTTCGGCCCCGGTTACGGCGATGATAGGTGATGGAGGATAGCACCTCGCCGATAGCGCGGCGACGGGGCAGTTGGACCGGTCATCGCCCTGGCTCGGCACGCGCTTCGGCACTCCCTCCCCGCCACAGCGATTCTCGATGGTGCAGATCCTCGAGTATACCGCCGCCCTCTCCATGCCGGATTGCCGCGCGGACCTGTCCTCTCGGGCAGTTGTCGGCCGCGACTCGGCGCTGGTATCCTCCACGAGGAGGGCCTTGACGCCGTTACGTAAGGTTTTGTGATGCGCTTCCAGAATGAGCCTGCGGGCGAACCGATCAGTTGGTTCGTCGAGATGAGTCGCACACCGCTGTCTCGCTAAACGGCGCGGGAGACAGCGGGAGCGGGCGCCCACCCCGGGTTCCTCCTCCCCGACGATTTGTTGGGGGGATCCTTTCATGGCAAAATCGATAGCACCACGCCCCCGCCCGGTGGCGGTCGCGATCGACGGGCGACCATCGTCGCTGTGGCGGAACCGCGATTACATGCTGCTCTGGGCCGGGCAGGCGGTCTCGTCGTTCGGCTCGCAGATCACGCAACTCACCTTCCCCTTGCTTGTCCTGGCGATCACCGGCTCGCCCGCCCAGGCCGGCTTCGTGGGGGCGCTGCGCGCCCTGCCGTTCGCCCTCCTCAGCCTGCCCGCCGGGGCGCTGGTCGATCGGTGGGATCGCAAGCGCCTGATGATCTGGTGCGACGCCGGGCGGGCGGTGGCGCTCGGGAGTGTGCCGCTGGCGCTGGCGCTCGGTTTACTGGGCCTGCCGCAACTGGCGCTCGTCTCGCTCATCGAGGGGACGTTGTTCCTCTTCTTCAACCTGGCGGAGTCATCCGCCCTGCCGCAAGTGGTTGAGCGGGAGCAGTTGCCGGGCGCGCTGACGCAGAATCAGGTCACCGACTCCCTCTCGCAACTGCTGGGACCATCCCTCGGCGGCGCGCTCTACGCGCTCGGGGCGGCGGTGCCGTTCGTCGCCGATGCCGTCTCCTACGCCGCCTCGCTGCTGACCCTCTTCTTCATCCGCCGCCCGCTGCAAGAGGAGCGCACCGCCGCGTCAGGGCGGCTGCGCGACGAGATGGCCGAGGGCGTGACCTGGCTCTGGGGCCAGACAATGCTGCGCTTCCTCGCGCTGCTCACCGGCGGGCTGATGGTCTGTAGCGTCGGCTACCCGCTGATCATGATCATCCTCGGGCAGCAGATCGGGGCGTCGGAGCTCGAGATCGGTATCATCTTCGCCGGGGGCGGGGCGGGGAGTATCGTCGGCGGGCTGATGACCCCCTGGCTGCAACGGCGGTTCCGCTTCGGCCCCTTGATGATCTGGTCGGCTTGGCTCTGGGCGCTCACCTGGCTCTGCGTCCTCGTCGCGCCGAATGTGCCGACCCTCGCCCTCGCCAATGCGGCGGCGTTCATCATCGTGCCGATCTACATGATCACCCAGTATCGCTATCGCCTGGCCGCCACTCCCGACCGCCTCCAAGGGCGGATGAACGCCGTCTTCCGGCTGATTGTCTGGGGGAGCCAGCCGCTCGGCATCGCCCTGGCGGGCCTCCTCCTGGAACGGATCGGGCCGCAGCAGACGATCGTCTGGCTCTTCGTGCCGCAGCTCATCCTCGCGCTCGCGGCGACGGCCAACGGCGCGCTGCGGCGCGCGGGCTGGGAAAGCTGAGGGGGCGTCTTGCTGGTGCGTGGCTCGTTGTGGGGAGGGGTAACCCCACCCCCCCGACAGCCCGTCACCCCGCAACGTCTCTCCCTCCTTACGGCATTCAGGTTCCCTACCACCCCCGGCGCAGTTCCCAATTCAGATACCCGACGGTCGGTGGCAGGGGCTGGAACCCAGCTTTTGTCAGGACGCGCGCAGAGGCGGCGTTCTCCGGCAGGCAATTGGCGAAGACACGTTTGACTTGTGACTGGGTGAAGGCCCAAGCGATTAGGCCGCGCACCGCCTCGGTGGCGTAGCCCCGCCCCTGATATGCGGGGGCGATACCGTAGCCGAGTTCCACGGTGCCGTTGTCGAGCGGCTTCCCTTTGAAGCCGGCCGTGCCGATGATGATCGCTTCCTCGGTGTGAATGAGAATCTGCATACCCCACTCGGCGAGGCCCGGCTGTCGCGCGAGTTCGTCCGCCAGGAACGGCAGGGCGTCGCGCTCGGCGGCATTCGGCCACCCCTCGGCGACACGGAGCCCCAGTCGCGCCCCCGCCTTTGTCGAATCAGCGATCGCGGTGAGCATCAGGTCGCGGGCAAATGGGCGGATCGTCAGGCGCTCCGTTTGGAATTGTGGCATAGATCCACCCTTCTATGGGATGCCGATGAACTGGCTTTCGACCATCTGCGCGTCACTGTACCACCGCGACCTCGATCGATCGGGGGCTCGACAGACTCACCACGCGTGTTGTCGGCGACCGGTCGATTATGCTTCGATGGGGGTGCTTCGCTTGCTTGACAGCACTGGAAGGCGACCGTAAGATAAAAAACAACCGCTCGTTTTTATTCTGGCCTGACCGAATGGGCTCAACGGGAACGTATGCGGGACCGCCGACGACCATTGCACGCACGGTGGGATGCTCGAATGACGTTGCGCGCAGACACCGATGCCAACGGGGGGAAAGGCCGAGCCGTACTGCGCGCGCTCGTGTCGCTCGGCTTCCTCGTCGCGGCGATTCCGCATTTCACCGCTACCGAGACCGAGGCGAGCCTCATCCCGTCGTTCTTCCCGTGGCGGCGAGAGCTCGTCCTCCTCACCGGCGTCGCGGAGATCGCGGGCGCGGTCGGCCTGCTCATCCCGCGCACGCGGCGTGTGGCGGCGTATGGGCTGGTCGCGCTGCTGATCGCGGTCTTCCCGGCGAACATTAACCACGCGGTGCAAAATCTGCAACCCGGCGGCTTCCTCAACTCGCGCGCCTACCAATGGGGTCGCCTCCCTTTCCAGGCGCTCTTCATCTGGGCGACATTCCTCTGCGCCGCACCGCGACGGGGAGTGATAAGATTAACCACAGAGCGCACAGAGCGCACAGAGAAGGACGAGAGAGAACGAGAGAGACGAGAGAGATGAGAGAAGAGAGGGTGGAGAAAGTGAAACAGTGGGGAGGGCGAAGAAATTACTTGCAATTCCGCCATTCAGCACTCTTCTCCCGTATCTCTCACACCCGCCTCACGTCTTCTTCCTTTTGTCCTCTTCCCGTTCTTCTCTCATTCTTCTCTCGTTTCTCTCGTTCTCTCCCCTCGTCTCTGTGCGCTCTGTGCGCTCTGTGGTTCAATCCCGCTCCCTTCGTCATGTGCTATTGAATACTGAGGAGCCGATGGCAATGGACGAGCGCACGCGGACATTCACCTGGGACGACCCGCTGGCCGGACTGAGCGCGGCGCGGTCGTTGAGCGGGCTCGACTATCTACGCGCGATGGGTCGCGGGGAGTTGCCAGCCCCGCCGATCGCCGCGACGCTGGGCTTCACCATTGCCGAGATCGACGAGGGCCGCGTCGTCTTCACGGTCACCCCGGCGGAGTACCATTACAATCCGATCGGCGTCGTCCACGGCGGCCTCGCCGCGACCCTCTGCGACTCCGCGATGGGCTGCGCGGTCCACAGCACCCTCCCCGCCGGGACCGCCTACACGACGATCGAGCTGAAGGTCAATTACATCCATGCGCTGACCAAGGAGACCGGCCAGGTCAGCTGCGAGGGCAAGACGATCGCTGTTGGCGGGCGGATCGCCACCGCCGAGGCGCGGCTCACCGATGCCGCCGGGACCCTTTACGCCCACGCGACGACGACCTGCCTGATCATGCGCCCGCAGCGACGTGGGGGGGAGTAGGGGGAGGCAAGTGGGCGGGGTGGAGTAAGGCAGGCGGTTGACCCCTGTGCCGGGTCACAGGGGTCAACCGCCTGCCTTACCACGCCCTGCTGGTTTTCCCGACGGCCTTGCCCTACCCTTTCTCACATGAAATCATGCCACCAAATGCGTGACACGCCCCGCCCGCGACACCGCCTCATGGTCCTGTGCACCCTCCTGCTCCTCGCGGGGTGCGGCAAGACTCCCACCCCGCCCGCCAGGACGCCGCCCGTCAGCAGCCCGACCGTCTTGCCGGTCAGGACAAGGGAGGTGGTGGTGCGACGAGGCACGCCCAGCCTGCCGACGCGCGGCCCGGCGACCCCCGATCTGCCGCAGACGACGCCGCGCGAAGGTGCGGCGCTCGTTGTGCAGGTGATGACGCTACTGCTGACCGATGGCCTCGCCGCCGAGCGCGCCGATATCCTCTACGACGCGGCCTATGGCGGGGCGGTCGCGGCCTTAGGGCGGCTCGGTTACACCGTCGAGGGCGACTCGCCACGCTTCACAAATCTCCCCGTCGAGGACGCCGAGCGCTTCACCGCCGCCTATCTGAAGTTGGTCGGCGCGCCCGCCGTGATCGTCAACCAGATTGGCCTCGCCTACGAGGTGATCCGCGCCGTTACCGATCGACTCGATGAGTGCAATACCTATTTGTTGGAGCCGCGCGAATACCAGACCCTCCTGGCGAGCGCGGACGGGGCGGGTGATTCGTATGGCGGTGTGGGGATTAGCCTGCGTCCCGGCGTCGGCCCGGCGACGATCGCTGCGGTCTATCCCGACACCCCTGCCGCGCGGCTCGGGTTGCAACCTGGTGACACGATCGTGGCGGTCGATGGCGCGTTGGTGGCGACGCTGTCTGCCGAACAGGTCGGAACCCTGCTGCGCGGTCCGCCGGGTGCTGCGGTTGAACTGACGATAGCGCGACCGGGCGAGGCGGGCGGGCGCGTCGTGGTGCTGACCCGCGGGCGGATACAGCCCCCCACGTTGACGGCAACGATCATGCCGGGCGCGGATGGCCGTTCGATCGGCCAAGTACGGCTCAGGGCGCTCACGCCGGGCGTCGAGCAGGAACTCGATCGGGCGCTGACGACCTTCGCGGAGGCCAATGTCGTCGGCTGGCTCCTGGATCTGCGCGAGGCGGACGGGGAGTCGGTCGAGGCGCTGGCGGCGGTTGGCGGTCGCTTCCTCGCGGCGGGTCAGCCGGTGGCATACCGGGTGCGAGAGGGACAGGAAGGGGTGATTGGGGCCGCCGGTGGCGCGGCGATGACCGAGCAGCGCCCATTGGCGGTCTTGCTCAACGGCGGCACGCGCGGCATGGCCGAAGTCCTCGCCGCCGCCCTCACTGATGCGGGCCGGGCGCGACTCTTCGGCGAGGCGACCGCTGGATGCGTTTCACTAAGCACACTCGTCCCGCTCGCCAATGGTGCAGCGCTCCATCTCGGCACCGCCTACCTCTTCTCACCGACGCGACGCACCCTGACGAGTACGGGCCAACAGCCGAACGAAGTCGTCTGGCCCCGCCCTACCCCTGGTGATGACCCGCAGGCCGCAGCGTCCCTGGCTTGGTTAGCGTCGCAGGGTCGTTGAGGTGATAGCCCTCAGACTCGCCGCCTCCGGATGAATCGGATGCATCCTGCTGCAAGTTAGGACAGTGTGCGGGTGGCCCCTCGCCACCCGCGAGCGGGTTCCCGGCCCATCCGAGGCGAAGGGGAGCGCCGTTGCGATGCAATGTTTCTTCCCCTCCCTTTCAGGGGAGGGTCGCCGCCGGGGCGGCGGGGAGGGGTTACCCGCCCACATGATGGGCAATCGCGGCGCGTGATGGTGACCAATCCGTTCCCTTTCGCGTACCATAGGTAGATGCCGACGCGCGAGGTTGTCGGCATGGCACGAAACACGAGGACAGCGGATGAAGCGTTCCTGGCTCTTGCTGCTCACTCTCCTGCTGCTGGTCGCTTGCGGCTCGGGGGTGGCGACCACGACCGGCAGTATCGCGACAGTCCAGCCGACTGGCACTGCCGCCGCTGGTGGCACGACCAGTACCCCGCCAGCCCCGCCGCCGACCGCCGCAAGCGGCACCCGCACGCCGGTCGCCACCGTCGTCAGCACTCCCGGTGTCGCCGGGCAAGGGACGGCGACGGCGCGGGGGAGCGCCACACCGGTGCGCTCCGCTGCCAACGTGACGGCGGTGGCCAATACTACCCCGGCGGCGGCCCAGGCGTTGGTCGAGCAGGCGCTCGGCACTCTCTTCGATCGGTATGTCGATGATCTCGACTCGAAGCTGATTTACACCGCCGCTTACAACGGCGTGGTCGAAACCTTGCGTGCCTCGGGCAAGACGCCCCAGCTGCAACCTCTCACTCTCACCGGCGACCGCAAGGCCGACGCGGCGGCGTTCAAGGCCGCGTACCTCGCGCTGGCGCAGGGGGCCGGGCCGGAGATCAATCAGTCGGTCCTGGCCTACCAGTCGATCGGGGCGGTCGTCGAGCAGATCGACGAGTGCCACACCTACTTCCTCACTCCCGCGCAGAATAAGCAGTCGAAGGCGGCGAGCGCGGGTCAGGAGAATTACAGCGGGATCGGCGTGCTGATGAACGCCGCCCTCCGCCCGCCGACGATCATCCAAGTCTATCGCGGCAGCCCGGCGGAGAAGGCGGGACTGCTCCCCGGCGACCAGATCCTCAAGGTCGGCGACACCGACGTCTCGAACCTGCCGCTCGATCAGGTCAGCCCGCTCGTGCGCGGCCCCGAGGGCTCGCAGGTGACGCTGACGATCCAGCGACCGGGCGAGCCGACGACGCGCCCGTTCACGATCACCCGCGGGACGATCACGATCCCGGTCTTCACCAAGGAGGTCCAGACGGGGCCGAACGGCGAGAAGATCGGCTATATGCAACTCTCCTCGTTCTCGGCGCAGACGACGCGCACCGGCGTCGGCGACGGCGTGGAGAAAGACATCCAGGCGGCGCTCGAAGAGTTCGAGCGGCAGGGGGTCCAGTTCTGGATCCTCGATCTCCGCAACAATCCCGGCGGCTACGTCGAGACGCTGCGCCGCGTCGCCAGCCGCTTCATCCGCAACGGTCAGCCGGTCGCCTACTACGTGCGGAACACGGGCGAGGAAGAGTCGATCGATACTGAGCGCCGCCAGTTCTTCAACCCGCAGCACCCCTTCGCGGTGTTGATCAACGAAGGCTCCGGCTCATCGAGCGAGGCGTTCGCCGCCGCCGCGCAGGATTATGATTTCGCCCGGCTCTTCGGCGAGACCACCTCGGGCTGCCTCGCCGCCGGGCAGTCGATCGACCTGGCCGACGGCTCGGCGATCAATGTCACGGTGGAGAAGGTCGTCTCCCCGCAGAAGCGCGAGATCAATCGGGTCGGGGTGGACCCGGACCAGGAAGTCCCGAACATCCCGAC
>CADCWN010000077.1 GCA_902806415.1 uncultured Thermomicrobiales bacterium
CCGTGCCCGCGATCGAGCGCCCGAGCGGGCAGCGCCGCAAGCGGCCGGGCAAGCCGCACGCCGACAAGGGGTACGACGACAGGCGGTGCCGCGGGGCACTCCGCGGGCGGCACAGCGAGGGCCGGATCGCCCGCGAGGGGGTCGCGCGGAGCGACCGCCTCGGCCGCCCCCCGCGGGCGCCGCGCCGATCCCCACCGGGCCTTCCCCACGCCGGGGCGCTGCCCCATCTGCCACCGCTACCCCGCGAGGGGGTTGTGAAACGCGCTCTTAAGGCTTAGCCAAATGCGGCCCGTAGGTTAGCGTGCTCGGTGGCCAGCCGGTCCAGCTATGCAGCCTGTCCCGTCCCCGTCAGATCCGGTGAGGATGTTGCGATCCCGTTGCGTCAGCCTCGCGGCGACTGGGTCGTGGGATCGAGCGGACGGGGCGGGGGGCGGCGCACGGGATGACGGCCTCGGCTACCGCTTCGGCAACGGCCTCCGCGGGTGAGAGATTCCTGCCCGCTGCCCACGCCGCCGCAAAGCCGTCGTCCCCCAACGCGGTCCGCGCGGCCGCCATCGCCCGCTCGTGATCCCTGGCCACCGGGATGGGGACGGGGGTACCCGTCGCCTCACGCAGTGCCGACGCGGCGCCACCAAGACGGGTGGCCGCATCGGCATCCCCGCGCTCGGCGCTGCGTCGCGCCACCGCCTCGACGCCTCGCGCGGTCGAAGCGAGATCTCCCAGCCGATGGAGGGTCGACATCGCGTCCGCCAGCAGCGCGCCGGCGCGGTCGTCGTCCCCTCGCAACTCGACGGCACGGCTCAGGTCGATCTGAGCAACCGCCGCCGCACGGGGGTTGTCCAATTCGTGGAGTCGATCGATCGCCTCGGCGATCATCGTGGCGCCCCGCTCAACCTCTCCCGAGTGCGTCAACGCGTTTCCCAGTCCGCCGAGCGATTCGGCCATACCGGGCGCCTGCCCCAACTCCCGCTTCAGCTGAAGACTTTCCTCGTAGCAGGCGACGGCGCGCTCGCAGTCTCCTCGTTCGAGTGCGATCTCCCCATAGTTGTTGAGCGCGACGGAGAGATGGTACGGGTCGTCGAGCGCCCGCCAGTGGGCGAGGCTCTCATCGAGCAGACCCGCCGCCGCCGCGAGATCGCCCCGCGCCGCCAAGGAGCCCGCCAAGTTCACCCGCACCGTTTCGACGATCCGGAGATTCCCGCTCGCCCGCGCCGACGAAAGCGCTTCCCGGTGCAACGAGACCGCCCGCGCCGGATCGCCCCGCAACGCGGCCAGATAGCCAAGGTAGTCGAGCGCCTTGGCCTCCCCCTCGCGATCCTTCAAACTTCGCCAGATGCTGAGCGCGTCCTCGTACAACGCCGCCGCTCGGTCGAAGAGGCCAAGGTCCTCGGCCAGCGAGCCCGCGTTGTAGGAGGCGCGTGCTCG
Source organism: uncultured Thermomicrobiales bacterium (assembly GCA_902806415.1). Classification (GTDB taxonomy): domain Bacteria; phylum Chloroflexota; class Chloroflexia; order Thermomicrobiales; family CADCWN01; genus CADCWN01. The sequence continues at coordinate 1,426 of CADCWN010000077.1, forward strand.
ATCTTGGGGCGGGGCGCCGTCGTCCTGCGCAAGCGCCCGCTCCAACCTGACGTACCCCTCGCGCGCATGGCCGCGGAACGCCCAGAATCGGCCGAGAAGGAGGCTGAGGCGGAGCGCCATCGCGGGCCTCGTCTCGACTGTCCAATCGAGCGCCGCTCGAAAGTTGTCGTGCTCCGATTCCAGGCGGTCTAGCCATGCTCCCTCGCTTGCCCCCTTGAGTCCCTCCTGGGCCGTTTCGGCGAGGGCCCGGAAGTGGGCGGCGTGCGCGCGCCGGGCGGCCCCCTCCTCGCCGCTGGCCGCCAGCTCCTCCAGCCCGAACTCGCGGACCGTCTCCAGCATCGCGTAGCGGCCCCCGGGCCCGTCCCC
>CADCWN010000078.1 GCA_902806415.1 uncultured Thermomicrobiales bacterium
GTAGGTCGAGCGCAGACCCTCGCGGCCCGCGATGACCTGCGCCCGGAAACCGTCGGCACCGTCCCAGGTCACGCTGCCGCGCGTCCCGACGATCCGCCAGTCGGCCTCCCACGTTGTATTGACCCCCTCGGCGCACCAACTCCCGTGATAGGTGTAGACGATCCCGCCGGACAGGTTGAAGACCGCGACCGCCGCCGCGTCGCGGTCGTACCACGACTCGGCAGGGTTCCATTCCTGGCAGTAGACCGCCTCCGGGTCCGCGCCGGTGAGGAACCGGGCCGCATCGAAGGTGTGGATCGCCATATCGACCAGCAGGACGTGGGGCATCCGGTCGCGGAAGCCGCCGAAGTGCGCCCCGATGTAGAACGCGCTGGTCACGGTGGTGATCTGCCCGAGCGCGCCGCTGGCGAGGAATGCGCGTAAGCGGCGGATATTGGGATCGTAGCGCCGATTCTGGATGACGGCGTAGAGCTTACCCGCCGCCCCCGCCGCCGCGACCATCCCCCGCGCCTCGTCGAGGGTCGGCGCGATCGGCTTCTCCCCGAGGACGTGGCAGCCGCGCGCCAGCGCCGTCAGCGTGATCGTCGGGTGCGCGGTCGGCACGGTGCAATCGAAGACCGCATCTGGGCGCAACTGGTCGATCAGCGCCCCCACGTCGGTCCCGATCGCCACCGCGTCCAGCCCGAACTCCGCCGCCCGCACCCGCGCGACACCCTCGTCGAGATCGACCAGCCCGACGATCGCCAGCCCCGGCACCCGCCGCGCCGCCGTCAGCCACGCCCGGCTAATCCCGCCGCAGCCGACGAGGAGGGCGCGGATGGGAGTCGTGGGTCGTGGGTCGTGGGTCGTGAGAGGACCTATCGGCGGCTGTTGCTCGGCCTGCTGACTACCACTCACGCAGCACCACCTCTCTCACGACCCACGACCCACGACTCACGACTAGCGCCCGATCGCCTCCAATGGCTGCCGGTTCCCGAAGTTCCGCGTGACCTGGTGGGTCGGCGCGGCCCAGCGGACGCCATTGGCGATGACGCGCTGAATCTCCTTGTTGTGGTAGGTTGGCAGGGTCTCGTGGCCGGGGCGGAAGTAGAAGATCTTGCCTGCGCCGCGACTGTAGCAACAACCGCTGCGGAAAACCTCGCCGCCGGTGAACCAGCTGACGAAGACCAGCGTCTCGGGCACGGGGATGTCGAAGTGCTCGCCGTACATCTCCTCCTCTTCGAGCTCGATGTACTCGCCGATCCCTTCGGTAATCGGGTGGCCGGGGGCCACCACCCAGAGCCGCTCCTTGTCGCCGCCCTCGCGCCACTTCAGATCGCAGGTCGTCCCCATCAGCGACTTGAAGATCTTGGAGAAGTGGCCGGAATGGAGGACGACCAGCCCCATCCCGCCCAGCACCCGCGCCTTGACGCGCTCCACGATCGCGTCGTCAACCTCGCGGTGCGCCTTGTGGCCCCACCAGATCAGCACATCAGTCTCGGCCAAGGTCGCCTCGGTCAGCCCATGCTCCGGCTCATCGAGGGTCGCGGTGCGGACTTCCAGATTGTGCTCGCGCAGCCCCGCCGCGATCGCACCGTGGATTCCCTCCGGGTAGATCGCGCCGATATGGGCATCCTGCAACTCGTGCCGGTACTCGTTCCAGACCGTCACGCGCGGAGAACTTGTCATCCTATCGCTCCTTTTCAACGTCATGCAGTCTCGGCTCCTGGCCCGCCGATTCTAGAGGGGCATCGGGCGGGGGCGCAAGAGCGGTTCGTGTATTGGCAGGGCGTGAGGAATGTCATGGCTTGTTGCCTACGCCCAACCACCTTGCCTGTCCAAGAATGTGGGTGACGCTACCAGCGTGCGGGCGTATGCAATACGCCCCTACACCCGACCGCGTTGCCATGCCACACAGACGGTCGGCGTCCCCGGCGTCGGGACACGATCGCGTTTACCGCAAGTCGACCACCATCGGTTGTAGGGGCATATTGCATACGCCCAACCCACGCCCAGCCTTCTACAAACCGCCGTGGGAGGACGACGTGCGGGCGTATGCAATACGCCCCTACAACCGACCGCATTGCCCACCCGCCGAGGCACGCGCTATCCCCTATTCGTCACTCGTCACTCGTCACTCCCCGCCCCCGCCGTGTCTCCGTGTCTCCTGTTATGTGGCCCTCTCACGACTCACGACTGTTTCTTCCGCCTCCGCCGCGATCTCCGCGATCGTCACCTCGCGACCGAGGCGCGCGGAGGCGTAGCAGGCGTCGATGATCTGGGTGCGGCGCAGGCCCTCCTCGCCGTGGTGGTCGGCCCAGTCGCCCCCGCACACGATCGCCAGGAAATCGGCCACGACGCGCCGATGCCCCTCGCCACGCGGGACCCGTGGCGCGACCGTCGCCGGCATCCCGGCCACATCGGTGAAGAGGCGGAGCGTGTCTTCCCAGCCGTAGTTGAGGATCTTCAACTCCGCGCCACCGTCGGTGCCGAACAGGCTCACGCCGAAGTCGTCGCCCGCGCTGCCATAGACCGCCCAACTCGCCTCCAGGGTCAGCGTCGCTCCACCCGCGAAGCGGATGAACGCGGTCGCCAGATCCTCGACCTCGTAGGCGCTACCGACCAGATGTTTCGGGATACCAGCGCTGAGAGTGTTGCCGCGCCCGCGCGGCCCGAGTTCGGCGTAGGTCGCGCCGCTGACCGTTACCGCGACCGGCTCGCCGAGCAGATAGAGGGCCAGGTCCAGCATGTGGACGCCGAGATCGATCAGCGGCCCGCCCCCGGCTAGGTCCTTGTTCGTGAACCAGCTGCCGAGCGAGGGGATCCCGCTCCGGCGCATCCAACTCGCCTTGGCGTGGTAGATCCGCCCCAGCCCGCCCTCGTCGATATGCCGCTTCAGCACCGCGACATCGCCGCGCGCCCGGTGGTTGAAGACGGTCTGCAGGACACGGCCCGCCCCGCGCGCCGCCGCGACCATCGCCGTCGCCTCGGCGGAGGTGCGCGCCAGCGGCTTCTCGGAGAGGACGTGATGACCACCTTCGAGGGCCGCGATGGCGATCGGCGCGTGGAGGGCATTCGGGGTGCAGATACTGATCAGATCGAGATCGTCGCGCGCCAGCAGTTCCTGCCAGTCGCGATAGAGGTAGGGCACCCCATAGGTCGCCCCGAGTTCGATTCGCCGCTCGTCCTCCAGCCCGGCCAGCGCCACCGTCTGCACATCCGGGAGGGCCGCATACCCCTCCAGGTGGGCATTGCCCGTGAACCCGAGCCCGATCACCCCCGCCCGCAACGTCTGTCCGTTCGTCGCCCCTGTCGCCACACTCACCGCCCCGCCATCCGTTCCAATAATCCAACGCCCCGCAAAAAGCGCGCGACCGCACGGCAATGGTACCGCGCGAGCGCGGGGGGCGCACAGAGTTGTTTCCGAATGTTGGTGAAAAGACGCCCGCCCACGCCGGGGATGTCTGCGGAGGTGGCAGGCGCGCCCGGCGTGCGGGCGTAGGCAATACGCCCCTACCACCGGCGGTGGTCGGCCTTCGGCACACGCGGTCGTGTCCCTCCCGCCGGGGACGCCGCACGCCTTTGGTACATGGCAATGGGGTCGGTTGTAGGGGCGTATTGCCTACGCCCGCACGCCGGGCGCGCCTGCCACCTCCGCAGACATCTCCCGCGCCAAGGGAAGCCACCCGCGATCCGCCGAAGACCGACCCCTGTCGGTCCCCCCACGCGCACCCGGCGAATCGCCCGGCCCATACCGCTGGTTGCACCCCCACGCCCCACCGCGTAGGCTAACGCCGAATCGCGCGCCGCGCCTGGCGCGGCGCGGGCGTAGGCGCTACGCCCGGTCGCGCGACGGAGCGAAAGGGGGGACCGATGGCACGACCCGTGACCCTGTTCACCGGCCAATGGGCCGATCTGCCGCTGAAGACGCTGGCCGAGAAAGTCAGCGAGTGGGGTTTCGACGGCCTCGAACTGGCCTGCTGGGGCGACCATTTCGATGTCGAGAAGGCGCTCTCGGACGACGCCTATCTGCCGGGCATCCGCGACCTCCTGGAGTCGCACAATCTCCAGTGCCACGCGATCAGCAATCATCTCGTCGGCCAGTGCGTCTGCGACCCGATCGACGAGCGCCACCGGGCGATCCTCCCCGCGCGAATCTGGGCGGATGGCGACCCGGAGGGGGTGCGCCGACGCGCCGCCGAAGAGATCGCCAACACCGCGCGCGCGGCCAAACTCTTCGGGGTCGATGTGGTCAACGGCTTCACCGGCAGCAGCGTCTGGGCCAAGCTCTACTTCTTCCCGCCAACGAGCCAGGCCGACATCGCGATCGGCTATCGGGACTTCGCCGATCGCTGGATACCGATCCTCGACACCTATCGAGAGCAGGGCGTCCGCTTCGCCCTGGAGGTCCACCCGACGGAGATCGCCTACGACATCATCACCGCCCGCCGGGCGCTCGACGCGGTCGGCAACCACCCGGCATTCGGCTTCAACTTCGATCCCAGCCACCTGATCCACCAGTTCATCGATCCGGTCGAGTTCATCGACGAGTTCCCCGACCGGATCTTCCACGCCCACATCAAGGACTCGCGCCTGCGGCTGAACGGGCGCAGCAGCATCCTCTCCTCGCACCTCGACTTCGGCGACCCGCGCCGTGGCTGGGACTTCGTCTCGCCCGGTCGCGGCGACGTGAAGTGGGACCCAGTCGTCCGCGCCCTCAACCGGATCGGCTACAGCGGCCCCCTCTCGATCGAGTGGGAGGACAGCGGCATGGACCGCGAATACGGCGCGAAAGAAGCCCTCGCCCTCGTCCGCAGCCAGGACTTCACGCCCTCGACCGTGGCGTTCGACGCCGCATTTGCGAAGTCGTGAGTCGTGAGAGGGGTGCGTAGGTGGTAGTGCAAAGCTATCGCGATCTGGTTGCGTGGCGAAAAAGTATGCTGCTGGTGCGGGCGATCTATGAGACGAGTCATAGCTGGCCCCGCGAGGAATTGCATGGACTGACGAGTCAGGCGCGGCGTGCTGCGGTTTCGGTCCCGGCCAACATTGCCGAGGGGCAAGGTCGCACTGGCACGCGCGAGTTCACCCATCACCTCTCGATCGCGAAAGGCTCGCTGCATGAACTCGAAACACTCATCCTGATCGCCCACGACTTGGATTACATCGACGCGACGGCCTGCAATGCGCTCTTAGCCCAAGCCACCGAAGTCGCGCGCCTGATCGGCGGCCTACTCCGCCGCCTCCGCACCCTCAACGGCAAAGCCCCATCTCACGACTCACGACTCGCGACTCACGACTCACCCGGAGGTACTTCATGAGCAAATCGACCGGCTTCACCACGATGGCCGATGCACGAGCCGAGGGGGATGCCCCGGAGATCGGCGTCGGGATGCTTGGCTACGGCTTCATGGGCAAGGCCCACACGAATGGCTACAAGACGATCCCCTACATGATCTACCCGCCCCCGGCGATCCCGAAGCTGGTCGCGATCTGCGGGCGCAACGAGGAGGCGGTCAGCGCGGCGGCGCGGCGCTACGGCTACGACGGCTACTACACGGACTGGCAGGAGATGCTGGAGGACGACCGGGTCCAGCTTTTCGACAACGGCAGCTCCAACGACATGCACGCCGCGCCCTCAATCGCAGCGGCGGGGGCCGGCAAGCACGTCTTCTGCGAGAAGCCGCTGGCGCGCACCGCCGAGGAGGCCAAGGGGATCCTCGACGCCGTCCGCAAGGCGGGCGTCAAGCACATGGTCGCGTTCAACTATCGCTTCGTCCCGGCGATCCGCCAGATCAAGGAGCTGATCGATGGCGGCAAACTGGGGCAGATTTACCACGTCCGCGCGGTCTATCTGCAAGAGTGGATCATGCCGCACTACGGCACGCCGCAGATCTGGCGACTCGACGCGGCGACGGCGGGGAGCGGCGCGCTCGGCGACCTCGGCGCGCACATCATCGACCTGGCGCGCTACCTCGTCGGCGAGCCGACAACCGTCGGCGCGATGACCCGCACCTTCATCCCCGAGCGCCCGCTGGCCGACGGCAGCGGCACGGCGAAGGTGGACGTGGACGACGCGTTCGTGGCGACGGTCGGCTTCGCCAACGGCGCGGTCGGCACGCTGGAGGCGTCGCGGTTCGCGGCGGGGCGCAAGAACCACCAGGTGCTCGAGATCAACGCCGAGCGCGGCACCGTGCGCTTCGAGTTGGAGAAGCTGAACGAACTGCGGGTCTTCTGGGTCGGCGATGACCCGAAGGAGACGCAGGGCTTCCGCGAGGTGCTGGTCAGCGAGAGCTTCCACCCGTTCTGGAAGTATTGGTGGCCGCAGGGGCATATCATCGGCTGGGAGCACACCTTCGTCCACGAACTGGCGCACTTCCTCGACGCGATCGCCAACGGCGCGCCCGTCGCCCCGCACGGTGCTACCTTCGAGGACGGTTATCGCGCCGCCGTCATCTGCGACGCCATCCTGGAGTCGGCGCGCACCAGGCGCCAGGTGGACATCAAGTACGAGGACTGAGCGACGGGGCGGCTGAACGACAGCAGAACACCGCCGCGCTTGGTCGTAGGGGCGTAGTGCATACGCCCAACCCACGCCGGGGATGTCTACAGACGTGGGTGGTTGGACGACGTGCGGGCGTATGCACTACGCCCCTACAACCGGCGGCAACGGCGATCTGCGTATCGCGATCGTGCCCCAACACCGGGGATGCCACGCACCTATGATCTTTGGCAAGGCGGTGGGGCGTAGGGGCGTATTGCCTACGCCCGCACATTTCCCTGTCACCAATATTTGCAGAACAACGCTGCGCCGAAACACAGGAAAGGATCTGGGACACCGATGAAGATCACCGATGTACAAGCCCACGCGGTCTGGGGCGGCCACCGCAACTTCCTCTTCGTCACGGTCGATACGGACGAGGGGATTTCCGGCGTCGGCGAGACCGGGATTACCGGGCGCGAGTTGGCCGTGATCGGGGCGATCGAGCACTTTAAGCCCCTCTTGATCGGGCTGGACCCGCTGCGCACCGAGCACATCTCGCAGTTGCTCTACCGCGGCGGCTTCTTCCCGGCGCAGCGGATCCTCGGCACCGCCATCGCCGCGATCGACATCGCCCTCTGGGACATCAAGGGCAAGGCCCTCGGCGTCCCGGTCTACGAGCTGCTGGGCGGCCTGGTCCGCGACAAGGTCGTCTGCTACCCACACAACGTCGGCGGACACGGGATGGCGATCGAATCGCTCGTCGAGTCGTGCTTGCAGACGAAGGAGGAGGGCTGGAAGTTCGTCCGCTGGGGGCTGCCGAACGACGCCGGGCGGATCGAGCCACGGCTGGCGATCCGGGCGGCGCTCGCCCAATTCCGCGCCATCCGCGACGCCGTCGGGGATGATATCGAGCTCTGTTTCGATGTCCACACCCGGCTGGACCTCCCCGACGCGGTCTACCTGTGCAACGCCGCCGAAGAGTTCCGCCCGTTCTTCATCGAGGACCCGTTGCGGGCGGAGAACCCCGACTCGTTCAAGACCCTGCGCCCCCGGACGACCGTGCCGCTGGCGGCGGGGGAGCA
>CADCWN010000079.1 GCA_902806415.1 uncultured Thermomicrobiales bacterium
GGCCCCGGCAACTGGTCGGGCTCGACGGGGGAACGGGCGCGGCGACCTCCGCTGGCTCACGGCCTCGCTGGACCACAGGACAATCGGCCTGCCGCGCCCGCATGGCAGTGTGCCACAGCTCCAAGATACAAGGACAGTTCAGCTCAGTGGGACGAACTGGACCTGGTCGGCCCACTCCTCATCGCGGGTCGCGACGATCACGACGAGCAGATCGGCGAGCGCGTCACCGATGTCCGCGCCCGCCGCCACCACGACCACGCCGGGCAGTGGCAGGCCGGCGCGCACGCGCGCGTAGGCGAAGCCCGGGATCGTCCGCGCGTCGTGGGTGAGCAGGATACGTCCCTCTCCAGCCGCCCAGGCGAGCAATGCCGGGTCTTCCGCCCCGGCGATGGCGAGGTCCTGGGCGCGGACGACGTCGAGATCCGGCAGGGGGCGCCGGAGCGCCCGCAGGAGGTCATTATTGAAGTTCTCGTCGGCGAGGAAGCGCGGGCCGTCAGTCGCCATACCGCTGGTCAGCGAGGCGTGCGCGCAGCCGCTCGCGCGTCCCGACCGGGTTGGTGCGCGCGGCGAGCTCGGCGACGAGGGGGGCGGCGGCCTCCTCCCGCGCCCGGAGGTAGGTGTCCAGGTCGGCCTGGTGCTGGAGGTAGTAGGCGATCGTGCCGTAGACCTCGGCGAGGGTCACCGCCGGGAACTGGCGGGCGATGACTTCGGGGCTGGCCCCGCGCTGGTACGCCTCGATCACGGTGTCGAGCGTGACCCGCGACCGCCCGACGCGGATCGTCCCCTGAGCATCGAGGCGCAGCGGCAACTCGAATGCGGTCAGCGTCGCGCTCATGCTTGCCTGCCCATCCCCCACTTCCGTGATCCGCCGCTTTACCCGCGTGGCGAAGCGCGAGTCCACAGGGACAGTATACCTATCCTGGCCGCGTGAGTCACACCGCCCGAAGGGAATCGGCGCTTGCTGGTCGCGTCCCTGGTGGGGTCGCGCCCGGTTGTAGGGTCCGCCATCGTCGGCCAGGATGTGGCGCTGCTGCGCCTCGTTGACGATGCGGTGGTGGTCGAGGCACTCTGCGCGCACCGAGCGGACTTAGTGCTCGGCATGCGCGTTCGCTGTCGGTGCGCGGAAGGGCATGCGTACGACCTCGACCCCTGTCCTGCTCTGTCATACTCGGGTCAAGCGCGGCGTGGTGAGCTGACCCGCCCTGTCCTTGGCCTTGTGCCTGACGGCCAACCTGTCGCTCCCGCGCCGGGCTCTCGGGGGGGGACTTGAGAGGAGCTTGGCGGCCATCCGTGTGACCCGAGAGCAGCCTGTCCGCCCCGGAGCCGGCGCCCGGTGATCGGTCTCGGCGAGAGGAGGATGGGATGCTCACGGTCGGGGTGGACGCGCACAAGCGCAACAACATGGCGGTGGCGGTCGATACGGCGGGGCGTGAGATAGCGCGTTGGCGCGGGGCGAACGACGTCGCAGGCTGGCAGCAGCTGGCAGGCTGGGCGGCGGCACTGGGCGCGGAGGTCCGCTGGGGCCTCGAGGGGGCCTGGAATTATGGCCGGGGGCTGGCGCAATACCGCGTCGAGGCCGGTGCCACCGTCTACGAGGTGAACGCGCGCTGGACCGCCGCTGGCCGGCGGCGAGCGCGCACGCCGGGGAAGAGCGATGGCCTGGACGCCCGCGCCGTGGCGCTGGTGGTCTGGCGCGAGGCGGGCACGCTGCCGCCGGTCGCGGCGGACGACGAGACCGGTGTGCTCGGCCTGCTGGTGGCCGAGCGCGAGGGCGTGGTCGCGGAGGCCACGCGCCTGCGCAACCAGCTCCACCAACTCCTGCTCCACCTCGACCCCTGTAATGGCTACCCAACTCATCCACGCGGTATCACGCGTCGTGGTCCCGGCCCTCATCCCGCGATGCTCCAGCGTGTATGGCTTGCGTCACCTCAAGCGGCGCGCTGGTAGGTGTGATGCAGCCCGCCGAGGACC
>CADCWN010000080.1 GCA_902806415.1 uncultured Thermomicrobiales bacterium
GATCGGCGAGATCAAGCGCCCGACGATTGACTTCGCCAAGCTGGCCGAGATCGAGAAGCGGGTGGTGGAGATCTTCACGCCGCTGCTAGGCGCGAATTAAGTAGAGGGGAGGGGGGAAGCGAGCAGGAAGCAGGCGGTGGCGCTGCGATGTAGCATGCCCCCGTCTGCTTCTTCCGCGCTACGCCCTCCCCGCAGGGGACACCGATGGCGCAAGAGGCGATCCGACCCGCAGTGGCGCAGCCTCGCGCCCTGTCGGCCCCGCGTCCGCAGCGGCTACGACTCTGGCCGCGCCCGTGGCCGGCGCGACTCGACCGGGCGCTGCCACTGGCGCTGCCGGTTGTCGCGCCCGTCCTCTATCTTGTCTGGCTGGCGAGTCGCGCGGAACCGACGGCCCTCTGGCAATCGCTGGTGCGGGCGAAGGTGGGGGATCTGATCCTCCAGGTGAACTTGCTGGCCCTCACGGCGACCCTCTGGGCCATTTTGCTCGGCGCGCCGTGGGCCTGGCTGGTGGCGCGGACCGACGTGCCGGGACGCGCGATCTTCCGTTGGCTCGGCGCGCTGCCGCTGGCGGTGCCGCCCTACGTCGGGGCGCTCTGCTACGCGGCACTGCTGGCGAAGGGGGGGATCGCCCACCGCGCGCTCGCCGATTGGCAGGGAGTCACGACGCGCGAGATCGCCTTCCCGCAGCTGATCTACGGCCGGTGGGGCGCGGCCTTCGTCCTCGGGATCTTCGGCGCGCCCTACGTCTTCCTGACCGTTCACGGCGCGCTCAGTCGGCTCGATCCCGCCCTCGGCCACGCGGCGCGGACGCTCGGTCACGGGCCGTGGGGGGTCTTCCGGCGAGTGACGCTCCCCCTCCTGCGTCCGGCACTCCTGGCCGGTGGAACCCTCGTCTTCCTCTATTGCTGGGTCGACTTCGGCGTTGTCTCGCTCTTGCGGACGCGCACTTTCACGACTGCGATCTACAACGCATTGCTCGCCGGCTTCAGTCTCCCCTCGGCCGCCGGGCTCTCGCTGCCGCTCGTCGGGATCGTCTGGGCGACGCTGCTCCTCCAGCGCCCGATCCTCGGTCGGGCGAGTTACGCGCAGGAGGGCGCGCGATCGGGTGCCGGAGCGCGGGTCGCCCTCGGCCCCTGGCGCGGCCCGGCACTCCTCTTCCTCCTCGGAGCGGTCTTGCTAACCCTTGGCTTGCCGCTCGGCGTCCTCCTCTATCAGATCACGCTCCTCGGTTCAGCCGTGGCAGTGCGAGATTTCGCCGTCTCCCTCCTGCCCTTCGTCCGCAACAGCCTGCTGGTTGCCGGACTCGGGGCGAGCGCGACGCTCGGCATCGCCGGGATCATCGGCTGGCTGCGCTGGCGGCGGCGGGGCGGGGTGCTCGCCGCGCCGCTCCTCCAGGCCGGTTACGCGCTGCCGGGTACGGTCCTCGGTTTCACCCTCGTGGGCCTGACGCTGACCTTCCTCCCGCGCGTCTACGGCACCCCGGTGGTCCTGATCCTCGCCTACATCGCCCTCTTCGCCACTCCCGCCCTGCAAGGGATCGGGGCGGCGCTGGCAACCGTGCCGCCGCGCCTCGAAGAGGCGGCGCGGGTCCTTGGGCATGGCTCTATCGGGGCGGCCTGGCGGGTCGTCGTGCCGCTGGCCGGACCGGGGTTGGCTGGCACCTGGCTCCTCACTTTCGCCCTCGCCCTGCGCGAGATCGCCGCCACGATCATCCTGCGCCCGCCTGGCTTCGATACCCTTCCAGTGCGCCTCTGGACCCACACGATGGATGTTGGCCCTGACCCGCGCGCGGCGGTCGTCGCGCTCGTCCTCGTCGGGCTCGTCGGGCTACCCTGGCTCGCGTTGCTGCGTCTGCAAGGGGATGATATTGGCACCTGACGCCGGGTCGCCAGCACCCGATTTGTCGGGGCGTTCGCACGTACGCCCTATATCAATCATGGCTTCTTTCACGCGCACGACCCCTTTCACGCGCACGGCTTCTTTCACGCGCGCGATGGTACACTTGCCCTGTTTGGGACGTGCGTAGATAGGTGCGGTCGGCGTGGTAATGACAACCGGTCCGGTGTTGAGCAGGGGACACAGCGCGGCGCAGAACGCCTCGGTGCTCGTGGTTGACGGGCTGCGGAAGCGGTATGGCGGTATCGCCGCGCTCGATGGCGTGTCGCTGGCGGTCGGGCGAGGGGAGATCGTGGCGCTGCTCGGGCCGAGTGGCTGCGGCAAGACGACGACCCTGCGGTTATTGACCGGTTTCGAGCAGCCGGACGCGGGGACGATCACGATCGCCGGGCGACCGGTGGCCGGCGCGGGGCATTGGGTGCCTCCGGAGCGCCGAGGAATCGGGATGGTCTTCCAAGAGCACGCCCTCTTCCCGCACCTGCGCGTCGTCGAGAATGTCGCCTTCGGGCTGCGCGGTCTGTCGCGTGGCGCGCGGACGGCGCGCGTGGCCGAAGTCCTCGACTTCGTCGAACTCGGCGGTTGCGCCCGACGCTACCCCCACGAACTCTCCGGCGGGCAACGCCAGCGAGTTGCGCTCGCTCGCGCCCTCGCGCCGCAGCCGACAGTCATCCTCTTCGACGAGCCGTTCAGCAGCCTCGATGCTGACCTGCGGGTCGCGTTGCGCGCTGAGGTACGCGCGATCCTGCGCGATTGCCACGCCACCGCGATCTTCGTGACCCACGATCAGGAAGAGGCCTTCGCCATCGCCGACCGGATCGCGGTGCTGCACCGGGGGCGGATTGTGCAATGCGGCACCGCCGAGGAGTTGTACGATCGCCCGACCGACCGCTTCGTCGCCGACTTCATCGGGCAGGCAGATTTCGTCCCCGGCACGGTGCACGGCGCGACAATCGATACCGAACTCGGCCCGGTCCTCAACTGGCAGAGCCTGCCGAACGGCGCGGCGGTGGAGGTGATGGTCCGCCCGGAACGCCTGAACATGCAGCCGAATCCCCAGGGCTATGGCCAGATCGCCGAGCGTGTCTTCCGGGGGCGCGAGCTCGTCTACAGCGTCTGTCTCGCTTCCGGTCGTCGTGTCCACAGCGTCCAGCCCCCCGACGTCGCCTTCGCCCCCGGTGATCGCGTTGCGGTGACGCTCTCCAACTTGCCTACGCCAGCGTTCCGGGTGTAAGCGGGCGAAGGCGCGTGTCGGCGCGGTTGTCATGCTCATCCAGGTTTGGCCGCTATCCCCTACTCCGCCAGCCGCACCTTCCCGTGGGACCAGAACGGCACGGTGCCGATGACGCCATCGGACCACGACCAGCCGGTGAACGCGGTGCGGTAGGGCAGGTGCTCGCCGTGCTGCATGAACGGGACACGGGCGATGTCGGTGGCGAGTTCGGCCTGGAGGGCGCGGTAGTGCGCGCCCCGCTCGGCGCGGTCGGTCGCGGCGCGACCGGCGCCGAAGGCCCGATCGACCGCCGCGTTGTGGTAGCGCATCGAATTGCGCGGGCCGTCGGAGGTCAGGAAGCTCGCCATCAGTTGCGGGTCGGGGCCGATGTCCCCACTGTCGAGGATCAGGTCGAAGTCGGCGGCGTCCTGGAAGCGCGCCTTCCAGTCGAACGGATCGACCGCCTCGACCGTCGCCGCCACGCCGATCCGCGCCAGTTGCTCGGCCATGATCCGCGCCGCGACCCCGTAGTGGGCGTAGAGCGAGCGATAGGCCAGCCCGACGCGCAGGCGCACGCCGTCCGCCCCGCGCGGGTGGCCCGCCGCGTCGAGCAATCGCTCGGCCTCGACGGGATCGTACTCGGGCGCGCTGGCGTTCCGATTAAAGGCCCAGCCGACCGCTTCGAGGTAGTAGTGGCGCGGCGTGCGCGCCAGCGGGCAGACCCCCGCGCCGATCGGCTCGCGGTCGAGCGCCCGCGCCAGCGCCTCGCGCACCCGATGATCTTGCCAGAGCGGGCGGGTCCAGTTGAACGCCATGAAGGCGATCGCGTTGCCGGGGTGGAACATCACCCCCACGCCCGGCTTCTCCCGCCAGGCGGCGACCTCCTGGCACGGCACATCCTGCACGCAGAAGTGGACCTCGCCGTGTTCGAGCAGGGCCAGCGCCTCCGCGTGGTCGGGGACGATCCGGTAGGTCAGGCGCTCGATGTACGGCCCCTCGCCCCAGTAGTCCTCGTTGGCGACCAGCTCGATCCGCTCGCCCGGCACCCACTCGGCGAACTTGAACGGCCCGCTGCCGATCGGTCGCAGGTTGTGCGGGTTGGTCGCCCAATCGGTCCCTTCGTAGAGATGTTTCGGCAGGATGTGGGTGAAGACGAACGCGCCCAATTGCGCCAGGAAGGCGGCGTTCGGCGCTTTGAGGACGCACTCGACCGTGTGGTCGTCGATCACGTCGATCCTGGCGATGTCTTGCAGCCAGGAGAGGCCGTGATAGCCGTGCGCCAGGACCTCGCCGTAGGTGTAGGCCACGTCGCGCGCGGTGACCGGAACGCCGTCGTGCCAGGTCGCGGCGCGGTTGAGGTGGAAGCGGTAACGCCCGCCGCCGTCGAGGATCTCCCAACGCTCCGCGAGGTCGGGCGCGATCTCGCCGCTCTCGAAGACGTCGAGGACGACGAGGCGGCTGTAGAGATTATTCGCCGCGAAGTAGCCGCCCGCGCCGGTGTAATTCCGATAGACCTCGTTGAACGACTGCGCGTCGAACGGGATCGCCACCACCAGATGCCCCGCCCTGTTGCCCGCCATCGAACGTCACTCCTCCCGGTATGGGGATTTTTCACCGCAGAGACACGGAGACACAGAGGGCCGCAGAGAGAGAAAAGAATGACGAGATCGATATAAGCTCCATTAACAGACCATCGTCCGTATCCATCGTCCCTCGTTCTCTGCGCGTCTCTGCGTTTCTGCGTCTCTGCGGTGATCGCCCCTCGCTACTTCCAGACTTGCGCGAAGACGCGCAGGTAGTTCTCGCCGAGGATCTTGCCGATGTCGGTGTCGCTGTAGCCCCGCGCGCCGAGGCGGTCGATCAGGTTGGTGACGTGGGTGTAGTTGCTGAAGCCGTCGAGGGCGCGGAGGGGGGAGCGCACGTCGGTGGTGATCAGTTGTCCATAAGTGTCGGCGACGGCGGGCCAGGCGGGCTCGCCCCAGGGATCGTGCTCGTGGTCGGGGTAGGTGCCGAGGCTCATGTCGGTGCCGATCCCGATGTGATCGGCGGAGCCGGTCAGTTGCGCGACATAATCGATGTGGTCGATGAAGTCGTCGAGCGGCGGCTGGACCGTCTTTCCCGCTTTCAGGACCAGCGGCCCCCACGGCGCGAGGCCGATCACGCCGCCGCGCGCCGCGCAGGCGCGAATCTGCTCGTCGTCGATGTTGCGCGGGTTCTCGACCAGTGCCCTGGCGTTGGAGTGGCTGAAGACGACCGGGGCGGCACTGCGCGCAATGATCTCCAGGCTGGCGCGGCGACCGATGTGGGTGCAGTCGAGCAGCAGCCCGACGCGATTGCACTCATCCACCACCAGTTCGCCGAAACGGGTCAAACCGCTGTCCGTGCGGTCGAGGCAGCCGTCGCAGATCCCGTTGGTGCGGTTGTAAGTCGGCAGCATCATCCGCAGGCCAAGGCGATAGAACGCCTCGATCCGCCCCAGGCGGTTGCCGATGAAGTCGCCGCCCTGCGCCGCCAGGATGAACGCGGCCTTGCCCTCCCGCTTCGCGCGCCGAATATCTTCCGCCGTCTCCACGACGAGCGTATTGGGGTGTTTGCGCGCGACGAGGTGCCAGAACATCCCCTCATCGAGGGCGCGTTCGGCGTTCGCGTGCGGGTCCCAGACGGTGGCGGCGTAGGCGGTGACGCCGTGGCGGTGGGCGTTGGCATAGTCGGCGTCCGGCCAGGCTTGCATGCAGGAGTCGATGAAGATGTAGTCACTGCAAGAGTTCGGCTCTTCGAGGATGGGGTGGAAGCCCTTGTTGACCTGCTCGGCTCGCCCGCTTGGTCCGCCCCGCCCTTCCTGAACAGGTACTCGATCTCCGCCACCGGCTGCGCTTTCCCGTCGATCTCCCGTGTCCATACCGTAATCCTCCGTACCAACTTTCGCACGATGGCCGCGCGCTCGCCTCCGCCTGCATCCTCGATCGCCGCCAGCCGCGCGCGCACCTCGCGCAGCACCCCCTCCGCCTCGGTCAGCTTCGCTGCCAGCGCATCGGAGCCTCCCTGCTTGGCCTCCAGCGCCGACATGCGCGCGGTCAGCGCCACCTCCTCGCCCGCGATCTGCGCCAGTTGGGTATCGAGCGCGCTCGCGGGGATGCGCCCCTGGCGGAAGAGCGTCAGCATCATATCGCGCTCGCCGACCTTCCCGGCCAGCTCCGCACGCGCCGACTGCACCCGTCGCTTGATCGCGTTGGCGTCGCCGACAGAGGCGGCGTAGGCCGCACGTACCTCGGCGAGGGTCGGCCCGATCTCCTCGGCGAACTGCCGGATGTCCGTCCACACCAGCGCATCGAGCTTGTCGGCACGGATCCCGAGCGACGGGCATTTCTCCCCGCGTCGCCCATACGGCCCGTGTAACCCCTGCTTCGCCGTGCAGCGATAGTATGGCAACTGCCCCTGCCACGTCTTACCGCCATAGCTGAGGCCGCAACATCCGCATATTATCAGACCGCTTAGTAGGTAGTCATAGGCAGCGTGGCGTTGCTGGCGCCGCCCGTTAGCGCGTAGCGCCTCCTGCGCGGCCTCCCACACGAGCGGGGTAACGATAGGCTCGACCGGCAGAATGATCATCTCGCGCCCCGCGTTGTGCGGCAACGGGCGCTTGCCCCACGTCCACTCGCCCTTGTGTGTCGTGTCGGTGATCAGATTGCGGATGCGCGACGGCGACCAGGGGAGCCGCGCCGGTCGCGCCCGCACCTGCGGCGTGGGCCGATAGTGCGAGCGTTGCGGGATGCCCATCTCGGTGAGGCGGTCTGCGATCCGCGTGGTTGATAGCCCCTCGTCCACGAGCCAGGTGTAGATGAGCCGGATGACCGCGACCTCGCTCACGGCGGTGCCGGGAATCGGCTCGTGGCGTAGGGCGATCGTGCGCGTCGCCGTCTTCTCGTAGCCGTAGGGGGCCGCGCCGCCGGTGAAGCGCCCGCGATCCCGGATGGCCGACTCCTGACCGCCGATGATTCGGGTGCGGATGCTGGCTTTCTCGAACCCGCCGACTCCGGCGAGGATGTGGCAGAACATCCAGCCCTCGGGCGTCTCGGGAAAGGTCGTCGGCTCCTTGAGGGAGCGCACTGTGACGTCGGCCTTCTTCAGGCGGTTGATCGCATCGAGCATGGCGAAGCCGCGCCCGAGGCGATCGAACTTCCAGACGAGCAGCGTGCGAATCTCTCCGGCCAGTACGGCGCGCATGACGCGACCACCGGCGGAGCGGTCGCCGATCTCCTGTTCGGAGTCAACGTTCTCATCGGTGAACCACTGCGCCGCCACGACGCCCGCTCTCTCTAGTTCGCGCGTGCATTCGGCCACCTGGACGCGAATCGTCGTGTCCTCCTCCTTCGCTTTCGACACGCGAGCATAGCAGGCCAGCGGGCCGTCCCAGGTCGCCATGTCGAAGGGGTTGATCGGTGGCTTTGTGCGACGGGTAGTGGCGACCATACTGGTACAATCCTCCTGCCTGCGGTGCTTTCACCACCGTTGGCGCTGCGCCGCCTAGGGCTTCTCTAGGCGGCGTCTTTTCCCTCAACGAGTGCCGGCCCCTCCCCTTCCCCGAAGAGTAGCCAGCCGGGCGATACTGCCAATGCCGTCGCCAGCTTGCGCACTGTCCCCGACCTCGGCATCTCGCGGTGGTCGTTCTCGATGCGCGAGATCGTCACCACCGGGACGCCGGATTGCGCGGCCAACTCCTCCTGATTCAGCACCCGGCGCAGCCGCGCCGACCTGAGTCGCTGACCGACCGTGCTCACCTTTTACTCCTTTCCGTCGACGGAATCATAGCGCAAACGAAAAGAGATTGACGAGTTATCTCGCGTGGCTTGTGCTCCAACTTATTTCTAACAACAAGTTAGAGCGGGCGTGACACGAAGGAGGATTGCGCAATAGCCAGCACGCAGCTATTCGCCGACTCCCGTTTCGGGGAGCTTAGCGACCGCTTGTGCTGGCCGTTTACTCCGTCCGCGTGTCTAATGTGGCAATACCCGTGCGTGAGTGCCAGGATGGGTGTGGACGGAGTAAACGGCCAGCACAGCGGCCGAAGCTGACGCCCGCGCAGCGGGAGCACGTGCTGGCGTGGGCTGACGCGACGCCCCGGCTGACGCTGGCGGCGCTGCAGCGGCGCGTCGCCGAGGAGTGGGGCGACGCGATGAGCGAGACGTAGGTCCGGGCGCGGGCGCGCGGGCGGGGCTGCCGGCGCGTCGTGCCGCGCAGGCAGCACCATCGGGCCGACCCGGCCGCGCAGGCCGCCGCCGAAGAAAACTGAGTACGCTCGCCGCCTACGTGGCGACGCGGCCCGCCACGCGCCTGCTGTTCGCCGACGAGGCGTGGTGGGGGCTGACGACGGAGGCGGGTAGGGTGTGGGCGTGCGGGCCACGCCCTGTGCTGTCGGTGAGTGGCGGGCGATCGTGGACGCCAGTGATGGCGGCAGCCGAGCCCGCCACCGGGCACCTCGTCAGCCTGATCGCCGGGCGCTTCGACGCCCGCTGGTTCGGCCATTTCCTGGCCGAGATCGCGGCGGCCTATCCGGGCGAGCGTGTCATCCTCGTCGAGGACAACGCGGGCTGGCACTGGGCGCGCGGCCTCCGGGTCCCCGCCAACGTCATCCTATGGTTCCTGCCGCCCCACTCGTCCGATCTGAACCCCGCCGAGCACCTCTGGCACTGGCTGCGCGACCGGCACACTCGCGGCGTCCTCTTCCCCGACCGCGAGGCGCTCGTCGCCACCCTCTGCCGCGGGCTGGTCGAATTGATGGACGGTCCGGCGCGGGTCCGCTCCCTCACCGGCGGCCTGCCGACGGCCTAGGATGACAGATCCTCATCCCAAAACAGTATCATCACCCCAGCACAGTGAAATAGAATCCCTTCGCGAGAGCCTGACGCTCGGCACGATCTTCCTTCAGCACGCCCTCGTTCCCCGGCAGTCCTACCGGCCCGACTCTATCCGACAGTACCCTCGGCTGCGCCCGCGGGGTGCAGCCGGTGCTCCCGCACCGGGTCGCCCGATCAGGCACCAGCCTGCGCACCCGTTGCCGGAGGCCGTGGCGCGGCGAACAGCCGGTTGAACAGGACGGCGCCCAGCGCCCCGGCGCCGACCAGCGCC
>CADCWN010000081.1 GCA_902806415.1 uncultured Thermomicrobiales bacterium
ATATTTTTCGAGTGCTGTTAGGGGGCTGGTGCGGTGAACTCGGAGGCGATCCAGCCTTCGATCCCATCACTTGTGCGGATACGACGCCACTCGCGACCGTCGGCATTGGCGACCGGACCAATCTCGACAATCTGATCGCCCTCGGCGAGGCGGGCGACGATGTCGGAGCTCGCTGAAGCGCTGCTCCGCAAGTTGATGTTATCGCCGCCGGTGTTGGCGACCAGATAATTCTTGCCCGCCCCGGCTGGCGCGGCGCTCGGGGCGGCGCTGGCCCCGGTGCTCGGCGCGACGCTCGGGCGTGGCGACGCCGAAGCACTGGGCAGCGCGGTCGTCCGCGTGCCGGCCGGTGTCGGCGATCCGCCAGCGACGATCGGGCCGCGCGCGGTCGCCGTGCGTGACACCGTCGCCGTCGGTGCCGAGGCGTTGTTGCGCGAGCGCAGGAGCGCGCCGATGCCGAGGATGAGCAGCAGCACGACAAGTGCCGCCGCGACAATCAGGGCTGGAACGAGATATTTACGTCGGTTGTCCCCGCCGAATCCGCCAGTCTCCATGTTCATGCTCCACACCTCCGTCCGATCGCGAACAGTTCTCCACAAGTTAACGTTCATTGCGCCCTTGTCAGGACCGGGCTCGTGCAGCGTTGCCATCCCCCAATGGCACGAGTAGCGATGGCACGATTATCCTGCATTTCGCAAGAGGCATTCCGTCAGCCCTCATGCTCCCTCTTCGATGCCGCTCAACCCGGCGGGCGGCGGATAGATAGCTTCCAGATCCCGCAGGACCACGCCGAACAGGTCGAAGTGCCAGATGTCCGGGCGTCTCGGTCGCGGCGGTTCGATCCAGTTGGCGCGCAGACCGAACTGGCTGGCGAAGGCGACGAGCGCGGCGCGATCCGCCGAGAGCATATGGCAGGCCGGTTCCGCTGCACTCAGGCCGAAACGTCGCAAATCGTGGCGGAAGCGGTGGAGCGCGATGCCGCCCCCGTGCCCGTGCGCGAGCGCTTCCCGCACTGCTCGCCAAGCGTACCAGCGCACGTCGAAACTCTCGTAGTCGGCTCGTGCTCCCGCCCCCATTCACCATCCAGCGTGGCCAGTGGTTCCGGCGTGGCCTCGGTCGGGCTGCATGTCGCCTCCTCGCCGCGACGCGCGTATGATAGCATTACGCGACGTTTCGCCCTCGCCGCGCCCTTGGGGAATCCGATAAGCCTGGCGCGGCATCACTCGGAGTTTGTACGGATAGTGTCACCCGGGTGTCCGTACACATACAGCATACAGCATATTGCCTGTCGATGGAATAGGGTAGGGCGATGAATGATCGAGGATCGGCGTGAGTATCCCCTCCTGGCTCAACACATTCGGCTGGCTTGTCCTAATCCTGGTGCTCATCTGGCCGCTCGCGCAGCGCCGCTTGCTGGAGTTGCGGCGGACGGGGGGGATCGAGCGCCTAGGACGGGCGCGCGGTTCGCGGGCGATCGGGCTGATCGCGCGGCGGGAGTCCTATCGCTTGCTCGGCTTCCCGATCCTGGTGCAGGACACGATCGACTCGGCGGAAGCGGTCTTGCGCGCCATCGCGCGGACACCCACGCGGGCACCGCTCGATCTCGTGCTGCACGCCGGCCCCGGAGAAGTGCTGGCGGCGGAGCAGATCGCCCACGCGCTGGTGCGGCACGCCGGCAAGGTGACCGTCTTCGTCCCCTACTGTGCGATGGAGGGGGCGCTGCTGATCGCCCTGGCCGCCGACGAGATTGTGCTCGATCCGAGTGCGGTCCTCGGCCCGGTCGCACCGCGCGTCGGCCCGTATCCGGCGGTATCGCTCCTGCGTGCGGCGCAGGAGCGCGGCCCGGCGAGCCTTACAGACGAGATCTTGACACTGACCGATCAGGCCCAGAAGGCGGTTGCCCAGGTGCGGGCGCTGGTGCAGGAGCTCTTGCTCGCGCGAAATCCTGGGCGGGAGGGGCTGGAGGAGGACGCCGATCACCTGGCCGGGATCGGTTGGACGCCGCACTATCCGATCATGCTGGAAGAGGCGCGGCGCCTCGGTCTCCCGATCAACGACGAACTCCCGCCGGAAATCCACGCCTTGATGGAACTGTACGATACGACGACCGTGCGCCGTGCTACCACGGCGTTCGTCAGGATTGGCTGATACAGGAGATCAGAGGGGCGTCTTGCGCCGCCGCCGCCCTTTCCTCCGCCTCCGCTGCGGATTGACTATACTTTCTCCTGCCGCGAACAGGGAAGGGAGCGATGATCCGCGTGGTGGTGGTCATCCCGACGTACAACGAAGCCGTCAGCCCCCCGCGATCATTGACGGGCGCGCTGCCGCTCGCCGCACGGCGTAAGGAGCGATGAGCCGGAGCGCTACAGCCCACGCCGGAGCCGCCGAGCCGGGTCGCCCGCGTCGCGAGCGTTGGCGAGCTCTCGCCGTCTTCCTGGCGTTCGCGGGTTTCTATCTGCTGCTAGCGTCCAGGCATTTTTACGCCACCGATGAGGAGACGGTCTACCGCCTGACCGAGAGCCTGGTCGAGCGGCGTACCCTCGCGATGCCCGAGGGGGTCTGGGGGCTGGCGACCAGCGCCGGGCGGGATGGGCGACAGTACGCCGTGACCGGCCCCGGCCAGTCGCTCCTGGCGGTGCCGCTCTATCTGCTGGGGGTGGCGAGCGCGTCGCTCCTGCCGCCGGGCGCGCGTGGCTACGCCACCCGCTTCGCCGTGTCGCTCTTCAACCCGCTCATCACCGCCGCCACGGTGTCGATCCTCTACGCGCTCGCGCGGCGTCTCGGGGCGCGGGGCGGTGCGGCGCTCGGGCTGGCCGCGATCTACGGGCTGGCGACGACCTCGTGGCCGCACGGGCGCACCTTCTTCGCCGAGCCGCTGACCGCGCTGCTCCTCTTGCTGGTGTGCTACAGCTTCCGGTGCGGCACGGAAGCGCGCCCGGCATACGGCTGGCTGATCGGCGGGGGCGCGGCGATGGTCGGCGCGCTGGCGGTGAAGCCGCACGCCGCGCTCGCCGTCCCCTTCCTCGGGCTGTACTTGCTCGCCCGCGCCGCCAGTGTGCGGGGGGAGGTGGGTCGGCTGCGGATCGACTGGCGGCGCACGGTGCCGCTGCTGGCGGCTGCGGGGATCGGCGCGGCGTGCGGGGCGCTGCCGCTCGGCCTCTACAATTTCGCCCTTTTCGGCCACCCGTTGCGGACCGGCTATGGTGGGCAGAATGCGAGCGACCTCTTCGTCGTCCCGTTCGCGACCGGGCTCTACGGGCTGACGATTTCCACGGGCAAGGGGCTGCTCTGGTACTCGCCGCCGTTCATCCTCGCCATCGCCGGCTGGTGGGCGTTCTGGCGACGGTGCCGGGCCGAGGCGCTGCTCTGCCTCGGCATCGTCACCGCGCACTTCGCCTTCTACGGGCGAATTTTCGCCTGGCACGGCGACGGTAGCTGGGGGCCGCGCTACCTGATGGTGGGGCTGCCGTTCGCGATCCTGCCGCTCGTCGGCCTGCTGGATGGCTTGCGGGCGCGCCCGATCCGCCTCGCGCTGACCAGCGCGGTCGTCGCCGCCGGGCTGGGCGTGCAATTGCTCGGGGTGCTGGTCAACTTCGACTGGTATATCCTGCGCTCGAACGAGCAGGCGCGGCACTTCGCGCCCGCCGCCTCACCAATCCTGGCCCACGCGCGGATGGCGGGTGAGCGCGCCGGGGAGTGGCGCGAGCGCGCCTTCCCGCCGCCGAATAGCGCCGTCATGACCGACGGGTTCGCCCCCGCCGCGCCGCCGCCCGGGCGACCGGCCGAACGTCCCGGCCTCTTCCCGCGCTGGACGACGGGGGCCGGGGTGATCACGCTGCACCCGGCACGGCGCGAGCCGCTGACGGTGAAGCTGACCTTCTTTGATCATCGCCCGCTCGCCGCGCGGGTCGAGCGCCCGACGATCCTGCTCGGTGGTGTCCCGCTCGATGATCGGGCGGTCGCGCGGCAGGATCTGACCGGCACCGGCGAGGGCTGGATCTACCAGTTCACCGTGCCGCCGACGGCGATTGTCGGCGAGGGGGCGAGCGTGACCCTGCGGAGCGCGACCTGGAATCCGCAAGCGTCCGGCCAGGGTGACCGGGACGAGACGCTGGGCGTCTTCGTGCATAACGTGGAAGTCTGGCAGGGGGCGGAGCCCTTGACCATACGCGAGGCGTTGCCGCTCGACCGGATGCCGGAGACGCCGCGCCAACGCTTCTGGTGGTTCAACGACGATCGCAACTATTGGGAGACGCGCCACCACCTGGTCGATCATTGGGCCTGGTATCTCGCCGTGGCCGGTTTCTCGCGCGGGCAGGCGCTCGGCTGGGGTATCCTCTACGGCGTCGCGTCGGGCGCGACTTTGCTGGTGGGGCTGGTGCTCGGTCGCGGCTCGTTGCCCGCGTCCCCCGTGCGCGCGATGGGGGGCGGGAAGCGCCGTCGGGCCGCGACCAAAGGGCGCGGGGTCGCCGGGACGGGCGGGCGGGCGGTATGATCCCCCTTTCCGGGTAAGGATTCCGCCGGTGGAAGGTCGAGCGCGGCGATCCGCGCCGCGATGGAGCAGCGATGTACAGAGGGTTCAGCATCTCGGTCGTCATCCCCTGCTTCAACGAGGAAGCGGGGGTCGCGCACGTCCTGCGCGGGATGCCGGACTATGTGGATGAGGTCATCGTCGTCGATAACAACTCGACCGATGGGACAGCCGAGGTGGCGCAGGAATTGGGCGCGCGGGTGATCCACGAGTCGCGCAAGGGCTATGGCAGCGCCTATCAGGCGGGGTTGCCGGCGGCGCGCGGCGACATCATCGCCACGGTGGATGGCGACGGCACTTATCCCTCCACGATGATCGCGCCGCTGATCGACGATTTGCTGGCTGGCGGGTTCGACTTCATCTCCGCCAGCCGCTTCCCGCTGCAAGACCCGCGCGCGATGCGCGGCCGCAACCGGCTCGGCAATATGGTCCTGACCTGGACGACGCGCCTCCTCTTCTGGCGCGCGATCGCCGATAGCCAGTCCGGGATGTGGGTCTTCCGCCGCTCCTGCCTGCGTTGGATACACGCCTGCCAGACCGGGATGGCCTTCTCGGAGGAGATCAAGCTGGAGGCAATCCGCGCGCCCCAACTCCGCTTCGGCGAGCGCCCGATCGCCTACTACGAGCGGATCGGCGAGACGAAGCTGTTTACCTGGCAGGACGGGTTCAAGAACCTGTGGTTCCTGTTTGTGTACCGGTTCCGTTCGGGTAGGTAGCATCTGCCATCTGCAAGACCTTCGCCTTGCAGATAGTGTCGTCATACTGACTTCGGGTGAAAATCTTGTATGTCCAGCCCGCGTAGGCGGGTGTATCCTGCGCGGGTAGCAGGGCTTCGTGGCCGCAGGCCCGCGAGGCGCGGCCTTGTCCTGGGCGCAGTCACAGGGTTCAGCCGCCCGCCAGCATCACAGGTTCTCAACCAAAGTCAGTATCAGAGCAGCAGCAAGCCCCGCCGCGCGGCCAGGGCCACAGCCTCGGCGCGGGAGGCGGCGGCGAGTTTGGTCAGGATGGAGCTGACGTGGAACTTGACCGTGTTCTCGCTGACGGAGAGGCGGCGCGCGATCGCGCGATTGGTGAGACCACCGGCGAGGGCCTGGAGGACTTCGAGTTCGCGCGGCGACAGGGTTTCGCCGGGTCCGATCGCAGGGCTGGGGCGCGGGCGTTCCAGCAACCGTTCCAATAGGGACGCCGCTGGGACCGGATGGAGGACGAGCAGGCCGGCGGCGACCGCGCGCACGGCGGCGACCAACTCCTCGCCGCTGCTCTCGCGCGGGAGGTAGCCGCGCGCGCCCGCAACGAGCGTTTCGAGGGTCGCTTCTTCCGTCCCCTCGGCACCGAGGACCAGCGCGACGAGTTCTCCCCGATCGCGGAGGAGTTGTTCGAGCTGTTCGAGCGTCTCATCGTCGCCGCTCGGCTGGTCGAGCAGCAGGAGGTCGGGGGACATCGCCTCGACCGCCGCCAACAGGTCCGCGCCGCCCGCCGTCTGGCCGACGATCTCGAGATCGGCGACCCCGCCGAGGAGCGCGGTTAAGCCGGCGCGCGCCATCGGGTAGGCCGCGACGATCAGGACGCGGATCGGCGCGCGGGGATCTCTGCCTGGTCGATCGGCTGCGAGCAGGACCATCGATACCTCTCCGATCAGCAAACAGCGGGATAGTCGCGGATATTCCGTGCCGTGATGAGGTTGGCCTGTGGTGCCAGCGTTTTATCGTCTGCCGATAAGGTAACATTGGCGCGCGATCGGTGGCTCGCTGCTGATGCCCGGCCTCTTCGCGATCGAGGGTGAGCGCGTGATCCGGCAGTATGATCTCCGGCACGCGGGCGATCTCTCCGACTTTGCGGAGATTCCGGGGCTGATCGATGGCCTGGTTGCGAACGCGGTTGGATAGGTGGGGGCCGCTCGGGGTGTAGCAGGAGGTTTCAACCGCCTGCTACCGCGCGCCGCCATAGCCCCTGCGATGGCACTCGTAGCGCGCGATTGAATTTGCTGGACGAGTTTTCCCAGGCGATGATCGCGGTCAGTTCGACGATCGCGTCGTCGCTGTAATGCTGGCGCAGGGCGGCGAAGAGGGCGTCGTCCACATCACGGTCGGTGAAGGTGATCGCGTCGGCATAGGCGAGCGCCACGCGCTCGGCTTCGTCGTAGAGCGGGCTGGTGGCGTAGTCGCCCAGAGCCAGGATCTTCTCGTCGGAGAGACCGGCGGCGCTGCCCACGGCAGCGTTGATATCCTGTCAAAACTCGCGGCCGTTGTGGACAGGAAAGCAGTATAACCTTGCGCTGGACCGACCGCGACGCGGCGCCGACTGTCAAGCGCGAATAATGCCCCCGCTTGTTTCTCACGGTACACCCCGGGACGTCGCCCATGTCCGCACTGTTGCCCTGGGAGAGCTTGTGTCATCGCGACCGCCGCCACGCATGAAACAAGTCCCAGGGGTAAACATCGGGCGGGAAGCCAGTAGCGCCGCCCCGGCTGCTCGGGCTACTGCGCCCCCTGCTGCAGTAGCCGGGTCGCCGCTCGTGGCGAGACCGCCCGCGCGAAGTGCCATCCCTGGCCGAGATCGCAACCCAGGGCGCGAAGTCGACCGGCCTGCGCGGCGGTCGCCACACCCTCCGCCACCGTCAGCATCCCCAACCCGTGCGCCATCGCGATCACCCCCTCCACGATCGCCGTGTCCCCGTCGGCGTCCCCGAGATCGGCGATGAACGACCGGTCGATCTTCAGGGTGTCCAGCGGGAAATTCTGGAGGTACGCCAGGCCGGCGTAGCCCGTGCCGAAGTCGTCGACGGCGAGGCGGACGCCGAGCGCCTTCAACTCATGCAGGGTGGCGAGCGTCGCCTCGGTCTGGTCTAGGAGCACCCCCTCGGTGAGCTCCAGTTGCAGTTCGCCCGGGCCGATACCGGTCTCGCGCAGGATCCGCGCCACGTTCTCCACCAGCCCCGCCTGCTGGAAATGTCGGCCGGAGAGGTTCACGCTCAGCGCGGGCGCGGATGCGCCGCCGGGACGCGCACGCCACCGCCGCGCTTGGCGGCACGCCTCCCCGAGCACCCAGTGGTCGAGCGGCAGGATGAGGCCCGTCTCCTCGGCCAGCGGGATGAAGTCGCCCGGCG
>CADCWN010000082.1 GCA_902806415.1 uncultured Thermomicrobiales bacterium
GTAGGCGTTGCCGACGTGGTACCGCCGAATAAATCCCCGAGATTGTGCTAGGGGCAAGCTCGGTGGCGTTGCAGGCAGACCGGGATTGAAATCCCGGCTAGGGGCTGCGGCCACAAAGTCCACTCAAGTGGACTAGGGCGTGTCCTCAGTTAGTCAGGGTCGAGAACGCTGCGGGGGTGTATTCCCACCACCCTCCTGTCACCGGAGCCGCCGCTCTCGCGGCGCTGTGCGCCGAACCACCGCAGGCAGGCACCACCAGGGAGCGCCGCTTCGGCGATGACGACGCCATCGCGCGGCGCAGCGGGGCCGGCCCGGTTGCTCACCGGGACAACCGCTCGGCCCTCTGACGAGCTAACTGAGGACACGCCCTAGAATTCCTGTGAGGCAGGGCTTTTGCGGGAAAGCAGCGGATCGACAATGCCGCTGCACGCGTACCCAGCCTACTTCAGTAGGCTTCGTGGCCGCAGGCCACCTAGCCGGGGATTAAAATCCCCGGTCCACCACCTCTCGACCAGACCATCGCCCTACCCGAACCGGATAATCCCATCGGGGTCCGGTCCCCAAGGGTCGAGCCGGGAACTGACGCCCCAGGCCGCGTGGGGCGCGTAGAGGAAGACCCAGGGGGCGTCGTCGCGCGCGATGGTGCAGGCGCGCTGGAAGAGCCGCGCCCGTGCCTCCGGGTCCACGATCCCGCGCGCCTCGTCGGTGAGGCGATCGACTTCAGCATTGGCGTAGCCCTGCCACCACGGCCCGCGCACCCCGGAGTGGAACTTCTCGCGCAGCACCCGGTAGGTGCTCGGCGGGGAGGAGTCGAAGAGGCAGAGGTCGCCGATCCGCTTGTCGCGCACCATGTAGGCGTAGGCGATCCGATCTTCATGCTCGCGGATGGTGACCCGGATACCGGCCAGCGGGTATTGCTCGGTCAGGGCGCGGGCGAGGTCGCGCGCCTCGTCCGGCATCGTCGTCGGGATATCGACCGTGAGCGCGATCCCGTCAGGATACCCGGCGTCGGCGAGCAACTTTCGGGCCAATGCCGGGTCGTACGTGTATGGTTGGCTGGCTGGATCGTAGGCCCGATGTAGGGCGGTGAACGGGCCGTGGAGACGCTCGGCCGCGCCGTCGAACAACCCGTCGATCAGGCGCGGGGTGTCGAGCGCATGGTTGAGCGCCTGGCGGACGCGCCGATCGGTGCAGACGCCACTATGCAGATTGCAGAGGAAGATGATGCAGGTCGTGCTGGAGGCCGTCACCGCCCGGGCCGTCGGCGCGTCGCGCAGTCGCCGCACGCCCTGCGGCGTCACCTTCGTGGCGATGTCGCCCTCCCCCGCCAGCAGCCGATCGACGCGCCGCTCGTGATCGGGTTCGGCCAGCCAGCGCAATCGCCGGACTCCCGCCTCGCCGTGCCAGCCGCCCGCGAACGCCTCCATCGTGATCTCATGCCCGTTCGCCTCGACGACGCGGAATGGGCCGCTGCCGATCGCGCGGTCGGGCAAGCCGTCGAGCGCGCCACGCGGGGCGATCGGTAGGGCAACGAGCAGATCGAGCAGATCTGCGCTCGGCTCCCCCGTGACGATCCTCATGGTCTGATCGTCGACCGCCTCGACCGTCGCCCCGGCCACGTAGCTGCGGAAGACGCCATCGGTGCCATAACTCCCGCCCAACTCGGGGCTGCGCGCCCGCTCGATCGTGGCGACGACATCGGCCGCCGCGAGTTGCGCGCCATCATGGAAGCGGACGCCCGCGCGCAGTCGGAAGGTCCAGGTGCGCGCGTCGGGCGCGAGGGTCCAGGACTCGGCGAGCGCCGGGCCGAAGCGCTCCGGCCCGGTCGAGCGGACGAGGGGATCGTAGACCGCCGCGAGGATATTCAGCCCCTCGCGCGCGTCGCTGAGGATGTGGGGGTCGGGGAGTGCCACGCTCGATTGGAGGATGGTGACGCCGTCCGGTCGATTCATCGTGCTGCCCTCCCCATATCTTCCGGGCGCGCTCGCGCGTGGTCGTGGCCGCGCGACCGCTCACGCGGGGGCGGCGCTCAGGGTGCGGCGACGTGATCGCGCCACGAGTGGGCCGGGGCGTAACCGAGCAATTCGCGCGCCTTGCCGATCGCCAGCAGCGTCTCGTGCTCGCTGATCGCGGCGCGGAGGGGCAGATCGGGGAAGACCTCGGCCAGCAGATCGCGGCTGGGGCGCGGCATCACGGTGTCGGCGGCGGCGATGATGAACGACTCCGCGCCCGCGATCGGCGCTTCCAGGCCGAGGCGGCAGCTCTGCGCCACGTCGCGCGCGTCCACATAGCCCCAGAGGTTCCACTTGCGGGCGCGCGGGTTGTCCCAGAAGGTGGGGAAGGTCTGGTAGCGCTCGATCGCCATGATGTTGGAGAAGCGCAGTCCCACGATCGGGATGCCGCTCCAGCGCGCCATCTGCCGCGCCATCTCCTCCATCAGCACCTTCGACAGCGCATAGCTGGAGTTGGCGATGAGCGGGTGCGCCTCGTCGATCGGGGCGTAGGATGGCGGCGGATTGTCGAACGGCAGGCCGAGCGTCGTCTCGCTCGACGCCCAGACGATCCGGCGCAGGCCCAGGGCGCTCGCCGCGCTGAAGACGTTGTAGGTGCTGGCGAGGTTCTCGCGGAAGGTGACTTCCTCGGTGCGGATCCCCGACGAGGGGATCGCCGCGAGGTGGACGACGCCGAACGCCCCCGCCAGGACTTCGTAGACCTGCCCGAGTTGCGTCAGGTCGGCGCGCAGGAAGCGGCCCTGCGGCTCCGGCGGCGGGGCGAGATCGACATTCAGCACGTCGTAGCCGTGGTCCAGTAACTCGCGCACCGTGGCGCGACCCGCCTTGCCGCTGCCGCCGGTGACGACCACCCGCTGCCCCGCGCCGCTCATCATCCCCCCCCTTGCCACTTAACCCCTGGCCCGTCCCTCAAATGCGGCAGAGGGTCATCGTAACACGTCTCGCTCGGGCGGTCGCTTATAGATCGGGGCTGCGCGACGAGGCAGGCGGTTGCAACCGCCTGCCTTATGCCCGTCAATGGTCTCCTCGTCGCTCGTGGTTCCTGGCTGGAGCGATGACGTACCGCACCTCAACGAGGCACCCCTCCCCTGGAGGGGAGGGGCCGGGGGAGAGGTCTCAGCCAAGCCGCTCCAGGACGACGACCGGGATCCGGCGGCTGGTCTTCTCCGCGTACGCCTTGAAGCCGGGCATCATCGCCGCCTGCTGATCGTAGAGGCGGGTGCGCTCCGGCTCGCCGGGTACGCTGGCGCGCGCCTGGAACTTCTCGGTCCCTACTTCCAGCGTCACCTCGGGATTCGCGACCAGATTGTGGTACCAGTCCGGGTTGGTATCCGCCCCGCCTTTCGAGGCGATGATGACCAGCTTGTCGCCATCCTTGCTGTAGACCAGCGGCGAGATCCGCGGCTGCCCGCTCTTCGCGCCGGTTGTGGTCAAGAGGATCATCGGCGCGCCCTCGAACGGGCCGCCCACGCGCCCCCCATTGGCGCGAAATTCGTCGATGACTTGCTCGTTGAACGACTTTTCACTCGTTGTGCCGGACACAGACATGACTCTCCTCCTTTGCAGCATAACGCGGCGTCTCCGCTCGGCTATAACGCCGGGCTTGTGTGCCTATTCCGAGCGGCGGACGTTTTCACCGGGGGCAAAAAGATGAGCCGGGTCTGGGGGGACCCGGCTCGGGAAGGGTGGAAGGAGGGATAGGAAGGAGGAAGGTGTTAAACATGCTGTTCTCTACTTCCTATCCTACAGCACAGTTATCGCGCGGGCTATCACCCATCGGGTGCAACAGCGAGCAGTACCTCCGTACCGCTGGCGTCGCCTCGCCGCTGTATGGCGGCCCGATTTCCGCACGGCCACGGACGCACGGCGACGCGACCTCCTGGCCTGGGTCGCTCGAAGGTCGGTGGTCAGATCGTGAAGCGGTAGCCGAGGCCGCGCACGGTCAGGAGGTGGACGGGGGCGCTGGGCCGGGTCTCGATCTTCTCGCGCAGCCAGCGGATGTGGACATCGACCGTGCGGGTGTCCACCGGGTAATCGTAGCCCCAGACCCGCGCCAGTAGCGCCTCGCGCGAGAGGACGACGCCGGGATGGCGGGCCAGGCACAGCAACAGGTCGAACTCCTTCGGCTTGAGGGCGAGCGGCTTCCCCGACCAGGTGGCCTGATGGCGCGCGGGATCGATCAGGAGCGGCCCAGCTTCGAGGGTCGGGCTGGTGCCGACGGCGGCGGTCGTACCGGCTTCGGCGAGCTCGCTGCGGCGCAGTAGCGCCTTGAGGCGCGCGAGGAGTTCGCGCATCGAGAACGGCTTGGTCAGGTAGTCATCCGCCCCGAGTTCCAGGCCGAGGACCGTGTCGGTCTCGCCCTCGCGCGCGGTGAGCATGATGATCGGCACCGCCGACTCGCGGCGCAGCGCGCGGCAGACCTCGAAGCCGTCGAGGCCGGGGAGCATCACATCGAGCAGGACGGCATCGGGGCGCTCGCGCTTGGCGGCGGCGAGGGCTGTGGGGCCGTCGTGCGCGGCGATCGGGGAGTACCCCTCGCGTCGTAAGTTGTAGCCGATCGTCTCCGTCAGCACCCGCTCATCATCGACCACCAGGATTTTCTTGCTCATAATTCCCTTCCGCTTCGCGAAGGGAGGGCGAGCAGCGTCCTCCCGGAAGGGACGATACCACGCCGATGTTAGTGGAATGTTAAATGGCTGTGGGGCGGGCAGGCAGCAGGCAGTTGATGGCGGTGGCGGTGTGGGGGCTGGCGGCTTCAGCCACCTGCTACTCTTCACACCCGGCGCACGGCGATCGGGACCGGCAGTGTGGCGTTCATGCTGCCGCTGCGGAACCCTTCGAGGTCGAGGGTGATATAGACGTAGCCGAGCGACTTGAAGTGCTCGACAAGGGCCGCGCGCGTCTCGGCCTCCACGAGGCGCGGCAGGCTGTCGAGCGGCACCTCGATCCGGGCGGTGTCGCCGTGGTGGCGGACGCGCAGCTGTTGTAAGCCGAGATCGCGCAGGAACCGCTCGCCCTGCCAGACCTGGGTGAGCACACCGGCATCGATCGGCGTCCCGTAGGCGACGCGCGAGGAGAGGCAGGCCATCGCGGGCTTGTCCCAGTTCGGGACGCCGAGCGCCAGCGCGGCCGCGCGGATGTCGGCCTTGTACATCCCCGCCTCTTGCAGCGGGGCGCGCACGCTCCGCTCGCGCGCCGCGACCGCGCCGGGGCGGTGATCGCCGGTGTCGTCCATATTCGCGCCGTAGACGATGTGCGGGATCCCCTCGCGCGCGGCGATCGCCTCCAACTCATCGAAGAGGGCGGTCTTGCAGAAGTAACAGCGGTTGCTCGGGTTCGCGGCGTAGTTCGGGTCGGCGAGCTCGGTGGTGTAGGTGGTGATGACGGGGATATTCAGCCCGCGCGCGACCGCCAGCGCGCCCTCGACCTCGTCGCTGGCGATACTCTCGGAGGCCGAGAGGACCCCGACCGCCCGCTCGCCGAGGGTGTCGTGCGCCACTTTCAGCAGCAGCGTGCTGTCGATCCCGCCGGAATAGGCGACGAGGACCGAGCCGAGCTCGCGCAGGATCGCCCGCATCCGCTCCAGCTTCTCTTCCACGGCAACGTCCAGGGCGGGGCTCGTGGTCATGGTTCCTCCGTTGGCAGTTGGTAGTCGGTAGTCGGTAGTCGTCGTGAAGGAGGCCGAGCACGTTGCCATACTCCAATCTCTCTACGGACTACGGACTACGGACTACCGACTAGCTACTGCGGACTGATTCGCGATCATCGCGGCGGTCGCGCCAGCGCCGATCCCGTTGTCGATGTTAACGACCGTGAGGCCCGGCGCGCAGGTTTGGAGCATCGAGAGGAGGGCGGCGACCCCGCCCCCACCGGCCCCGTAGCCGACCGAGGTCGGCAGGCCGATCGTCGGCACCGTCGCGAGCCCCGCGACGACCGAGGGCAGCGCGCCGTCCATCCCCGCCGCGACGATCAGCGTCGCGACCCCGTCGTCGAGCAGGGCGCGCAGCGGCGCGAAGAGGCGGTGCAGCCCCGCGACCCCGACATCGGCCACCAGCGTGACCCGGCAGCCCATCGCCTCGGCCATCGCCCGCGCCTCGTCGGCGACCGGCAAGTCGGAGGTCCCGGCGGTGAGGATGCCGACATGCCCGCCGGTCCGCGCGGGCGCGAACTCGGCGCGGCGCACCATGACGGTCGGGAAGTCGCCGCGTCGCTCGACCGCGAACTCCGGCGCGGCGAAAGCCGTCGCGAGGGCGGCATACTGCGCCGCATCGACCCGACTGGCGAGGGCCATCCCGCGCGCCGCGACCATCCGCCCGACGATCGCCACGACCTGCTCCGTCGTCTTGCCCGCCGCGTAGACGACCTCGGGTCGCCCCGAGCGCCCCTGGCGCTCGAGGTCGAGGCGCGCGAAATCCTCGACCGCCGTGATCGTCGTCCCGCTCGCTGTCGCGGTGGTGGTCGTCGCCGAGGTACCGAAGGCACTGAACGCGGCGAGCGCGGCATCGAGGTTAGCAGTTTGATCGGCCACAAGCACTCCAAAGAAAAGCTGACGAATGTGTCTATGTCCCGACTGGACACCGTTATATGGTACCACGGCGCGATAGGCAGGGCGTGAAAGGCGACCTCTCCCGTTCCCCCAAGCCTTCCCGAGCGGGATGCCGCGCCTGGTAGAACGTTGTACGGGATGAGAATCTTCCGGCGCTCGGACTGGCGTTCCGCCCTATCGCACAATGGTCCCGCTTAACTCCCCGCGCGCGTCGTTCCGGCGCGACGATGGGCTATACTCCATGCTGGAAAGAGGATTAGCGGCGCGGCGCGAGTCGGCGCGAGGAGCGAGGGAGGAACGCGACCATGGCGCACCCGGATGGCTTCATCGATCTGCGGAGCGATACCGTGACCCACCCCACGCCGGCGATGCGCCGCGCGATGGCCGAGGCCGAGGTCGGCGACGACCAGTACGGCGAGGATCCGACCGTGCGCCGCCTGGAAGAGGCGTCGGCGGAGAAGCTGGGCAAGGAGGCGGCGTGCTACGTCTCGTCCGGCACGATGGGGAACCTGATCGCCATCCTCGCGCACTGCGGGCGCGGCGACGAGGTCCTGCTCGGGGATGAGTGCCACGTCCTGTGGTACGAGAGCGGCGGCGCGGCGACCCTCGGCGGGCTGCCGTTCAACAAGCTGCGCACCGATCGCTTCGGGCGGATCGACCCGCGCGAGATCGCCGACATGATCCGCATCCCGCGCGCCGGGTATCCGCGCACCGGCGTCCTCTGCCTGGAGAATACGCATAATCGTTGTGGCGGCGCGGTCCTGCACCCGGACTATTTCGCCGGGGTCAAGCAGGTCGCCGACGCGCGCGGCGTGCCGGTCCACCTCGATGGCGCGCGGATCTTCAATGCCGCCGCCGCGCTCGGGCTCCCGGCCAGCGAGGTTGTGGCATCGCTCGACTCGATCCAGTTCTGCTTCTCCAAGGCGCTCGCCGCGCCGGTCGGCTCGATCGTCGTCGGCTCGAGCGATTTCATCGCGCGGGTGCGCGGCAATCGTAAGCTCGTCGGCGGGGCGATGCGCCAGGCGGGGGTGATCGCCGCCGCCGCGCTCGTCGGCCTCACCGAGATGGTCGAGCGACTGCCCGAGGATCACCGTCGCGCCCGCCGCCTGGCCGAGGGGCTGGCGCAGATCCCCGGCGTGACGGTCGATCTGGAGACGGTGCAGAGCAACATCGTGATCTTCAAGCCCGACCCGGCGCAGATCACGACCGAGGAGTTCATCGCCGGGATGGTCGAGGGGGGCGTGCGCGTCTCCAACTACGGCCTGCGCGGCCTGCGGATGGTGACCCACTATCAGATCACCGACGACGATGTCGAGCGGGCGCTGCGGATCGCCGGGGGGCTGATGGAGAGCCGCTCGGTCGCCCCGGTCGGCGCGACGGTGGCCTGACCCGGAACCCCGCCCGAGGCGCACAAGTAGAGGCACGGATGGACGAGCGCACGCCGACCCTGACGACCCCGGTCAGCCCCGACCCACCTCCCCCGCACGACACACGGTGGGAGGCGCTGCCCGAGGAGGTGCGCGCCCGGCTGCGAGCGCAGACCCCCCCCCACGCGCCCGCCACCCCGCCGCTCTCGCCACGGATGCGCGCGTTCGTCCTGGCCGTCGATCGCGGCGTCCTGGCCGTCGCGCGCCATTGGGTGCTGGCGATCAATATCATCGGCGGGCTCTACGCCGGGTTGCCGCTCCTCGGCCCCTGGCTGCTCGCGAAGGGGCTGACCATCCCGGCCAATGCGATCTACTTCGTCTATGGCCTCACCTGCCACCAGATGCCCGAGCGGTCGTTCTTCGTCTTCGGCCACAAGATGTGCTATTGCCAGCGGTGCTGTGCGATCTACAGCGGTATCTTCCTCTTCGGGTTGCTCTACCCGCTCGTGGCGCGGATCACCAGGCCGCTGCGCTGGCGCTGGATGTTCCTGCTCTGGCTGCCGATGGCGCTCGACGGCTTCACTCAACTGTTCGGGTTGCGGGAAAGCAACTGGCAATTGCGCGTGATCACCGGGGGGCTCTTCGCCCTCTCCTGCGTCTGGGTGGCGTTCCCGTACCTCGAGCGCGCGTTCGCCGAGATGCGCCGGGATCTGGAAGCCCGTTTCCGATGGATCGAGCGGTCGGTAGCCGGTAGTCGGTAGCAGTTTCCACTTGAACGACGGCGGGCGGTGCCAGCCACACCGCCCGCCCGGAGGATGGGGGGAGAGCGCTTTCGCCACGTGCCCTCACCCCCGTACATTAATGGACGCGCGCGGCGCGCAAAAGTTCCCGCCGCGCGCGGCGTCTGAGGTTGTCGGACGATGGAGCAATTCGAGCCTCGTGGCACGGGAAATGCATCGGTCTTCGGTGCGACGGAGAGTGTCCTGCTCCTGGCTGCGGCGGTGGAATCGATCCTGGTGGGGGGACTGGCGCTCATCGCCAGCCGCGTTGGTAACGGCAGCAACGCCGGGGCGATCTTTCTGCGCCTGAACGATTTCCTGCTAGGGCCTTTCGCCTTGTTGCCTCTCCCCGGCGACGGGTTGGGGGCGACCATCGGGCGACAGATCGCGGCGATCGTGGGGTATGGCCTCTTCTTCCTCTTGATCATTGGCGGGGTGTCCTGGCTCGATCGGCGGCGGGTATTCTCCTAAGGCTGGGGCGCGGGCCGGGTCGGCCCGATTCATCCCCTGCCAACCTGACCTTCGGCCCGTAGCGCGCAACCACCCCGGCAGACACCGAGCGGGGGAACTTTTCGTGCATAAGAACGAATTCATCCGGCAGGTGGCGAAAGAGAGCGGCCTGCCACAGACAACGGTGTCGCAGGTGCTCGGGGCGGCGGTGCGCGTGGTCGCGCGCTCGCTGGTGGCCGGGCAGAAGGTCGTCTGGACCGGCTTTGGCACGTTCGAGATGCGCCGCCGCAGCCGTCGCCACGGGATTAACCCGCAGACGCGCGAGCGGATCATGATCGATTCGACCCTCACGCCCGGCTTCACCGCTTCCTCGACGTTCAAGGGTCGTGTCCTGAGTCAGCTCGACGACCAGTCGACCGTCGTGGCCGATGACGACGAGGCCGAGGAATTGGTGCCGGTGGAAGCCCGCGCGTGAGCCGCGCGGCGCGGCGTGCTATCCTGTAGGGGTCGAGTGTGGCCCGGTTGCTCTCCGGCGACTCGGGCTCTTCATTGAGAAGGGAAGAAGCGGGAACGATGAATAGTTTGGCGCGGAACACCGTGCGCGGTGTCCTCGGTATCGTCATGGCCGCCGCCGCGAACTGGCTGGTCAACTACATCGTCGATCGGATCTTCGGCCCCGAGGAGGAGTACGAGTAAGCGGGGCCGCGCGGGGCGCGACGCGGTGATGCCGATCGGGCGACCATTCGGGGTTTGGGGTGCGGCTCCCCCCGCCGTCGCGCCCGATCTGCCGGGGAGTGTCGCCGTGCCGCCCCCTTCACGGCTGCTGGTGGTGGTCCTGAATCCTAGCACGCGCCGGTTCGCTGCGGATCAGCTCATTGAAATCTTGCGGCGTGAACTCGGCGCGGACTACGCGGTCCGGCTTCTCGAAACCCACCCCGAGCGCGATACCGCCGCCGCCGTGCGCGCCATCGTCGACGAGGCGACGGTCGTTCTGGCCTGTGGCGGCGATGGGACGGTGAACGCTGTCGCCTCCGGCCTTGTCGGTCGCCCGACCCCGCTGGCGATACTCCCCGGTGGCACGACCAATATCATCGCCCAGGGTCTCGGTATCCCCGCCGACCCGCTGGCGATCTGCCAGATCCTGCGCGGCGACGCCCTGACGGTGGCGATCGACGTGGCGCAGATCGGCGAACACTATCTCCTCCATATGGGTGGAGCTGGCTATGACGCGCACGTGATGGGGGTGACCAGCCGCGCCGCGAAGCGCGGCTTCGGGCTGGGTGCCTACGTTGTATTCGGCGCGCGGGGGCTTCTCGATCAGCCGATCGTCGATTTCACGATCCGGATCGATGGGCGCACGATCCGCGAGCGCGGCTGGATGGCCCTCGTCGCCAACGGCGGCGATGTTCTCACGCGCGGGCTGCGGCTCGGCCCGCACATCAGCACCACCGACGGGATGCTCGATCTCGTCCTCTTCACCGCGCCCGGTTTCCTCGACGCTGCGGCCTCGCTCCTCTCGATCGTCGCGCGGCACTATCGCTCGCCGTATCTGCGCTACGAGCGGGGGAAGCAGATCGAGATCCACGCCGATCCGCCCCTGCCGGTCGAGTTCGACGGCGACCCGGCTGGCACCACGCCGTTCATCGCTGAGGTGCTGCCTGGGGCGCTGAATGTGCTCGTCCCCCCGCCGGGGAATGGGCGGCTGCTCGGCCCCTGGCTGCGCCGCAACCTCGCGAACCTCCTGCCGCCCCAGGGCGCGACGGGGGTCTTGCCCGCCGAGTATTGAGTCGTGCGCGGCCCCGGTGCGCGGCGCTCACGCGCCCCTACTCCCCCTTGCCGCCCGCCGCCGCCCACAGCGCCTGCCCGACGGCGTGCGCCGCCCACGGCGTGTCCGGGGTGCTGAGGGCGGTCGCGCGCTCGCGCAGTCGCTCGGCGTAGCGGGCATAGTAACCGGCGGTGAAGGCGACCGCGCCGAGGTCGGGGATTTGCTGCGCGACCAGTTCGTCGAAGAACGGGTAGATCTCGGGGCGGACGGCGGCGAGGACGGCGGAGGCCGTCGCCGGGCCGACACCGGCCAACTGCGCCAGGCGCGCGAGTGGCTTGCGCGGGTCGGGGAGGAGCGCGAACGTCTCCCCGCTCAGGCGCGCGACCTCGGCGGGATCGTTGCCGCGCACCAGCGCGAGGTTGCGCGCCCGCCAGACGCCGCGCTTCATCTTCCACTCAGTCACGCGGATCATCTCGTCATGGGTGACATGGAGCGGCGTACGCCCGGTGATCGCCCCGGCAAACTCCTCCCGATACCAGCGATCAAGATCGGCGAGGCGCGACACCCCCTGACCGGCAATCACCTCGGGGTAGCGCGCCAGCGCTCGCGACCACGTCTGTAGATCGGCGCTCGTCCATAGCTCATCCATCGCTCAACGCCGCCACTGTGGTGCGCCCATCGGTTGCTCCTCCTGATAGTAGCGCGCGAGTGACCCCTCCCCGCCGCCCCGGCGGCGAAGAACCCTGGAGGGAGAGGGCAAGAGGATGGCCCCGAGTGTGCAAGTCCTCCCCCCCCTCTCCTGGAATCGGGAGAGGGGGTGCCGAGCGCACATTGTCCTGACTTGCAGCAGGATGAATCCGGTTCATCCGGAGCGAGGCGGGGGTGAGGGCCATCTCTGCCATCTGCCTTCTCCTTGCCGCGTGCCGGTTGTCCACTCTCGTTTGCTGGGCGTGGTCTCTGCAATCGGCCCCCAGGGCGGATATTCTCTCACAAGCGCGCCCCCGATCCGTACCGGACGGATCGGGGGCGCGCTCTATGCTCATTGATGACCGAGCCAAGAGCCCACCGGTGGCCTTCGCTCAGGTGTCGAGTTGGCGGAGGAGCAGCAGCGCCTCGTCGGTCGTGATCTCGCCGCCGCGCAGCGCCTCCAGGATTTCGAGGCGGGCCTGTTCCCCATTCGGCTGTGCTGTCGCGCTGTCGTCATCGGCGTCGCCCGCAGCGAGCGGTGCCTCGGTCGGCGTCGCGGTGCGCTCCGGCGCGGGCAGGGCGATGACCGCTGGTGGGTCAGCCTGGGCGGTCGCGTCGGCCTCCACAGTGCTGTCGCTCGGGACAGGCTTTGCCACGGGTGCCGCTGTGTCGTTGAGCGTGCTGTCGGGCGCGACCGTGTCGGCGGCGTAGGTCGGGACAGTTGGGAGCACGGGCGGCGCGGGCGGCAGCGGCCCTTCCGGGGCCAGCGGCGGGAACGGCGGCACCGGTGGGATCGGTGGTACCGGTGCCGCTGCGGCGACGGGTGGTGTCGGCGGGGTCATCCCCGTCGGCCAGAGTTCGGTGTCGGGCCAGCCGCGCCGATCCCGCGCCGTGTCGGCCTCGGTCGTCGGGATGGTCGCGGCGTGGGTCGCGGCGGTCTGCTCCGCCGCACGCGGCGACGTATCGCTCGCCGCGCTGCTGGTGGCCTCGCCACGACCGGCGCGCAGTGTCAGATCGCCGCTGACGGTGCGGACGCGCAGCCGGGTCTCGCCCTCGACGGCGCGGGCCGGGTCGCCGAGCAGGTATTCCCAGCGATTGCGCCCGCGCCGCCGTTCCCGGCGACCCTCTTGCTCGCGGCCGTGCCGGACCTCGTGTCCGACGCCATGCCGGAAATTGTGCAGGTTGATTCGCATCCCCGGCATCTGCACAGAGTCGTCGTCGATCCGCAGGAAGCCACCGACATCGATCCCGTCTTTGCCGATCCGCAAGCCGGGTAGATCGATCTCGGGGCCAGCGAAGCCGCCTTCGCGCCCGCCGTCGAACTCGTCGTCGTCCAGCGGTGCGCGCCAATCCTCATCCGCGTGGCGATGGGGCAAGGCGCAGCGGAACGAGCCGCTGACGGTGCGCCCGCTGAGGATCGCGCTGAGATCCGGCTGCGGGCGCAGGGTAATGTCGCCGCTGACCGTCCGCACCTCGTATTCGCCCGCCCCCAGCGCCGCCTCGACGAGGCATTCGCCGCTGGTGGTGTTGAGGTAGAACCCGCTCAGGTGGCTGTCGCGCACAATTAGCGAGCCGCTGTGACTCTTGAAGCCGACCTGCCCGGCGAGATCGTGCCCCTGGGCGTCGCCGCTCATCGTCTGGATGACCAGATCGCCGTCGATCCCGCGCGTCGTCACATCGCCGCTGGCCGTCTGCGCCGACGCCGTGCCGGTGATCTCCCCGAGGCGGAGATTGCCGCTGGCGCTCTTCGCGGCCAGTTTGCCGCCGATCCGCGCGCAGTCGATGTTGCCGCTGGCCGACTGCACCGCGACCGAGCCCTCGATCCGCCCGACCTGGATCGGCCCGCTGCTCGTGGTGAGGGCCACATCGCAGCGGCGTGGCACGGTCACTTCCAGCCGCACCCGGTCGAGGTTGTTGCCGAGGGTCTTCATCGCCGCGCGGGTGTCGATCATCTCGCCGAGGTTCGTCGTCATCTCGCCGAGATTCTCGAAGAAGTCGCCGCGCCGACCGTCGAACGCTTTGGTGAGTCGCCGCACCTGCCGGTGGATGTCGCCCGCCGGTCGCGCCTTGATCGTGATCTCTCCGTTGAGCCGCGACTGGGTCTCCGCGACCAGATCGACCGGCACCGCCTCGCCGTTCGGCTTGACGGCGCGCACGGTCACCTCATCCGCCTCCGCGTCGCCGAGGACGCGCAACGCGCCATTGATCATCGTGATGCTGACGCGCGGTGTCTCGTCGGCATCGACTGTGAAGCGCCGCGCGCCGTCATCCCGCCGTTCGCGCTGGCCGCTCTCCTGGCCGCGCTCCGCTTCCGGTAGTCCCATGATCCGTGCTCCTTTCACATCCTCGCTCAGGGTGTCACTGCCGCCGTGGTCGTCCAGCGGGTCGCCTCTCTCGGCCCGGCGATGACGCGCCCCACTATCGCGATGACTCGCCGGTTTGCAACTTAATCGAGGCGACGCCGCCGCTGATCGTCACGCGCACGGCCTCATCTGCGGTGGTGTGGGCGTCGTTGCTGTAGGTGTGGCCCGCGCGGCGCAGGCTGGGGGCGTCGATCGTGGCGACCGGGGCGCGCACCGCGACCTGCGCGCCGGTCGCCGTTGGCAAGCGGATGGTGGCGTTGATGACACCGCCTTTGATCGTCACCGCGAGCGGTCCCCGCGCCCCGGCGAGGTCGAGGGTGAGGTTCCCCGCGCCGGTCTCGATCGCCAGGGCGTCCAGCGCGAGGTCGCCGACGGTCAGCAGGGCGGTGACCGCGCCGACCTGCACCCGCAGATCGAGCGGCACCCCGTCTGCGAAGCGCAAGCCCCAGTGCTGGCGGGCGTTGCGCGTCGCGCCCTTACCCTGTCCCTCGGGCTGGCGCACGGTCAGGAGCCCCTGCCCGTCGCGGACCGCGTAGTCGAGTTCCGGTCGCCAGTCCGGCACGTTGTAGCTGAATGCGGCTTCGAGCAGGCGCGCCGCGCCACCGGCGATCGTCAACTCGCCCGCGCCCATCCGGATCTCGGCGCGGACGGACTCCGCGCCCGCGCGCTCCGCGGTGCGCGCCTCGTCGATCATCGTTGGTTGTCCCGCGGTGGTCTGGTGACTCATCGTAACGAGGCTCCTTTCCCCATTATCAGTAGAGGTCGAGTTCGCCGCGCAGCCGCACCGCCCGCTCGATCCAGCCGAAGGCCAGGATCCCGGCGAGCGGCAGGGCGACCGCGAACCCGGCGAGCGGCAGCAGTTGCGGGGCCAGTTCCGCGATACTCGCGCGGCCCAGCGCGGCGTCGGCGAGCGCCTGCATCCCATAGCCGAGCGGCAGGACGCGCGCCACCCAGCGCAGCGGGTCGGGGAGGAGCGCGACCGGGTAGTAGACGCCGCCGAGCAGGGTCAGGAATGGCGAAACGAGATTCGAGAAGGAGTTCGTCTTCTTGAGGTAGAGCCCGATCGCCGAGAAGATGATCCCGATCCCCCACAGCGACATCAGGAAGAGGGCCAGCGTCAACGCCAGCGCCGACCAGGACGGATCGAAGCGCACGCCGAGGGCGACATAACCGAAGATCAGCGCGACCGCCGCGCTCAACGCCGCCTCGAAGACGCCGACCAGCGCGAAGCCGGTCAGCCAGCTGAGGCGGGGGCAGGGGGCCAGGAAGAGGCCGATCAGCGTCCCTTTGACGCGCTCGCGATCGAGGATCTCGCCGACGAAGTAGATCGTGCTGAAGATGCTGGAGCTCGCCGCCAGCGCGACGACGGCGTAATTGAGCAAATCCCGGCGGTTGTCGCCGTAGATCAGCGCGACGATCCCGATCTGGAAGAGCGGGAGCGCCACCCAGGTCGCGAAGTAGCCGAGGAGTCCGCCGTGGCCCAGCCGCTCGGCGAGCATCGCCCGGTAGGAGGCGGCCAGCGCCCCCAGCGCGAGGCCCGGCCCGACCCGCTCGCCGACCTTAGTAGAGATCGAGATCGCCGGAGTGCTTGGCCGCATACTCCACCTTCCGTAAACTGAGCGCCCCGACTACGGCGTAGACCGCCGCGACGGCGAGCGCGAGCGCGATCGTTGGCAACGTGTCGCGCAGCGTGGCGGCACCGAGGGTGCTGGCCCGGAGCGCGTCGAGGGCGTGACTGACCGGCAGGCAGTTCGATAGGGCATGGAGCGGCGCGGGCAGGCTCTCGCGCGGGAAGAGGGCACCCGAGAGGAGTTCGCCCGGCCGTTGGAGGAAATTGGCGAGGAGATTCGCCCGTCGCGAGAGGATGAAGATCCCGGCGAGGGCGAAGCCGGTCGCCAGCGAACCCACCAGGAGCGCCAGGATTGCGCCGAGGACGGCCAGCGGATCGGCGACGTTGAAACGCGCGCCGGTCGCTACGCCGAGGATTGCGACGGTCACGAACGACGGCGCCATCCAGACGAAGCCACCGAGGCCGTACCCGGCGATCGTCGCCACCCGGCTGGCCGGTGAGAGGAAGAGCGCCGCGATCGTCCCTTCGCTGCGCTCATACTCGATGGCGTAGCCGCTCGACCAGATCGTCCCGCTCCAGGTGATGAAGGCGAACATCCCGACCAGCAGGAAGGCCGCGACATCCAGCCCCGCCACCGTCTGCTGGCCCGAGACGCTGTAGGTCAGGCGCATCGCTGCGTAGAAGACCAGCGGGAAGACCGGCCAGCGGATCACGTCGATCAGGTAGGCGTTCGAGCGCGCGACGAAGCCGCGCGCCGTCGTGACCAGCACCGACCAGAAGTGCCGATACCGCCCGCTGAAAGAAACCGGAGCCATCGCCGCGCCACTCCGCGTTCCCCATTCCGCGTTCATCATTCAAATGATCTCCCCGCGATCGCCAGGAACGCATCTTCCAGGGTCGGCTCGACGACGCGCACGCCGCTCACCGCCGCGCCGCGACCGCGCAGGGCGGCCAGCGTCTCGTCGAGGGTGGCGGTGGTGTCGGTGCAGAGGATCGTCAGTTCGCTGCCGCCCGTCTCGGTCAATTCATGGCTGACGCCGCGCACGCCGGGGAGGGCAGCGAGTTGGTCGTGCAGGGTCGTCGCCTGGCCGTTCAAGCCCCGCGCCGTCGAGACGATCACCCGACGCTCCCCGGCGACCCGCGCCTTCAGTTCGGCGGGCGTCCCCTGCGCCACGATCAGCCCGCGATCGACGATCGCGATCTCGCGGCAGAGTTGATCGGCCTCGTGCATGTCGTGGGTCGTCAGCAGGACGGTGTGGTCGGGGACCAGCGCCCCGACCGCGCGGCGCAGATCGACCGCCGAGGCCGGGTCGAGCCCGATCGTCGGCTCGTCGAGGATGAGGATCGGCGGGTCGTGCAGGATCGCCTTCGCCAGGTGGAGGCGCTGCTTCATCCCGCGCGAGAACCGTTCCGTCCGCTCGTCCGCGCGGTCGCCCAGGTTAACCAGCGCCAGGACTTCCTCGATCCGGCGCGCGATCGTGGCGGTCGTCAGGCCGTAGAGCGCCCCGAAGTAGCGCAGATTCTCGCGCGCGGAGAGCTTGGCGTAGAGGCCGCGATCGCCGCCGAGGACGACGCCGAGCTGGCGGCGCACTTGGCCCTCGTCGCGCACCACATCGAATCCGCCGACCGTCGCGGTGCCACCGCTGGGGATCAGGAGCGTGGAAAGCATCTTGATCGTCGTCGTCTTCCCCGCCCCATTCGGGCCGAGCAGCCCGAAGATCGTCCCGCGCGGGACCGCGAAGCTGACATCCTCCACGGCGACGGTCTGCCGTCGCGGCTTGAACGGCCGGCGGCCGGTCTCATAGATCCGCCGGAGGTGCGCGGCCACGATCGCGTTGTCGCCGGGTGCCCATTGTCGGTGCCTTTCCTGTCCGGGTGTG
The DNA here is from genome assembly GCA_902806415.1 of uncultured Thermomicrobiales bacterium. Lineage (GTDB taxonomy): Bacteria > Chloroflexota > Chloroflexia > Thermomicrobiales > CADCWN01 > CADCWN01. The sequence goes on from CADCWN010000082.1 coordinate 17,420, forward strand.
GTCATCGGTTGCCTTCCTCATGAGCTGTGGGTCGTGGGTCGAAGGTCGAAGGTCGAAGGTCGAAGGGGAGGCAGCTCCCCGATTCTGGGAATGAATGTTCGCTCATGGTGCGGCGGCTCCGGCGGGATGTTCCAGTGCTTCCAACGCCTCGCTCCCTCCAGAGTCGGGGGGGCTGAGGATCCGCCTCCCCTTCGACCTTCGACCTTCAACCTTCGACTCTTCAGGCGAGATGCCGCACCGCCGCGTGCTGCGCTTCGGGCAGGGTGCGGTCGGGCGCGAGCCGGAGGGCGAGGCTGACCAGGAACTTCGCGAACCCCTCGCGCGGGGGCGCGCCTTGCGGCAACTCCCCGAGTCGGCCCCGCCGCTCCGCCGCCGCCGCGACTGCCGCCTGCCGTTCGCGCGCGTGGTATTCGGCCATCAGGCTCTGCTGATACAAGTCCATCGTCGTCGCCCCTTTCGCGTGGTGGTCGCTTCGCGGGTATGGTCGCCCGAGAGGGGTGTCGAGCATCCCTCGTCGCGGTCGCTATCTTCTGGGTGGAGCTGATGCTGGGGACTTAGCGGCGGTGCCGTCCGGCGCGGCTGAACTGCATGATCGCGTCGGGCGTGAGGTCGAGCATCCCGAGCGCCTGCATCTCCGTGATGTAGTCGGCGTCGACTCCCATATTCTGCAGCATCACCAGTTGCTCGACATCGAGATTGGCGATCCCGGCCCCGCGCAGTTTGGCGACGTACTCCGCCTTGATCCCCTCCGAGTAGAGTTGGATGAGCTCTTCGGGGGCGAGGGAATCGAGCCCCGCGTCCCGGATGGCCGCGACATACTTCGCCTTGACCCCCTCCGAGTACAGGCGAATCGCCTCCTCCACGGTGAGGGTGTCGAGGCCGCTCGCGCGCAGCGCCGCCACGTACTTCGGCTCGACCCCCTCGTCCTTGAGCCGGATCAGCGCCTCCGCATCGAGCGGCTCGTCGAACGCCGCGCGCATCCCGCCGATGTAGTCGGCCTTGATCCCGTTATCCTTCAGTTCGGTCAACTGCTGGAGGGTGAAGCGCGGGAATGGCTTGCTCTCCCGCTCGGGCAGCGGCCAGAACGGATCGTCATCCCATCCGGTCGCCTCCCGGCGCGGGGTGGCCGGGGTGGCCGGTGCCTCGGTCCGGTCGAGCGCGGCGAGGAGCGCGTCGGCTTCCTCGACCGTCAGTTGGCCCTCGGACAACATCTGCAAGACCTGGAGTGCCGTGGTGCTCATCGGTTCCCTCCTCGAACGTCGCGTCTCCCCGGTCGGGCGGCGGGCGGGGCGATCACTCCCCCGCGCTCTCCATCAGTCGCAGGGCATCCTTCGGACCGATCTCTTTCCGTTCCAGCCGCTGCAAAATCTCGCGGCGGCGCTCCTCGCTGGCGGCGATCCGGCGCCCCTCGGCCGCCTCATCGCCCGACTCGAAGCCGAGGGCGCGCACCACATCGTTGAGGCGCGTGACGACGGTGGGATAGGAGATGTCCAGCGCCACCTCGACATCCTTGATCTTGCCCTTGCAGCGGATGAACGTCTCGATGAAGTGCCACTGCTGCGCGTTGAGGTTGGCGAAGCGCCCCTGCGTGAAGTTCCCCGCCATCGTGGTGGCGCAGGTGGTGCAGCGGACACCCGTGACCGCCAATTCGCCGCTGCAGACAGGGCATTGCGTCGGGAGTGGATACAGTTTCTGCTGCGACATACTTGAACTCCTCAATGTCTGTGTTAACTTTGTCCAGATCGTTCTCCATAATCAGAATAGCACAGATGACGGCTTTGTCAATAGGTTAAATTGATAAAATCAAAGTATATATTGATTTTCTGTTTTTCGTTTTGATGGATAGGTGTGCAGGCGGCTGAAGCCGCGCCTCGCGGTTCGCACCATCTGTTGCGGTCGCTACCGTGATCACAGCTCGTTCGTCGCGCCGAGTGAGAAGGGCGGGGTTGTAGGCGGCGAGGGCGAGGGTCGCGCCGCCGAGGAGGGCCGCGAGGCCATTGAGGATCATCGCCCGTCCGTGCAACCGCCCGTAGGCCAGTCGGGCCGGGTCGTCTCGCGGCGTCGTCACGAACGAGCCGACGCGCGCCTGCGCCGCCGCTAGCTCTGGCTGGACGGCGAAGGCGTTGTAGAGGCCGATCCCCAGCGCCACCGTCAGCAAGACCGCCGCCGCGATCGTTACCCCGCGCGGCGGTGCGCCGAAGAGTAGCCGCCCGGCCACGAACGCCAGCGCGACGGCGCTACAAATGATTTGCAACTGGAAGTAGCGGGGGAAGAGTTCGCCGAGCAGCCCCGCCGCGAGGTCGCGGTCGAGGGTGTCGAAGACGATCGGCGTGGTGATGAACGTGAAGAAGACGACCATCCCACCCCAGACCGCCAGGGCGAAGAGGAAAGCGAAGTTCGCCAGCAGCCGACTGGTGGCGCGCATAGATACTCCCGCAGGCTCGTCAGCCAATGCACCCACGCTGCCCACCGCGCTTCGCAGACACCCGTAGCGTTCGTTCCTCACCCCTCTCCCAGAATTGGGAGAGGGGTCGCCGCCCAGAGGCGGCGGGGGTGAGGGCCAACCCCGTTCGACCTCCGACCCCGTAGCGCCCCCCGCTCAGCGGCGATTGACCGGCTGGGCGTCCATCCCCATGACACTCCCCGTGGCCCCCTCGCCGCGGCTCTTGTCCTCCACCGCCGCCTCGTGGATCGGCGCGGGGGCTTTCCCGTGTCGCCGCCCCTGCCGATCGGCGCGGATGCGGCGGCGCACCCCTTTGCCTTCGGCGAGGCGGTACGACTCATCCAGGAGTTCAACGAGGTGCCGCACCTTGATCTCGGTCGCCCCCTCGCTCTGCAAGCCGCTGGCGAGTTGGATCATGCAGCCGGGGTTGGCGGAGACGATGATCTCCGGCTGCGTCGCCAGGGCGTTCTTCGCCTTGCGCGTCATCAGCCGCCCGGACATCTCCGGTCGGGTGATGTTGTAGATACCGGCGCTGCCGCAACAGAGGCTCGACTCGTTCATCTCCACCAGCGTCACGCCGGGGATCGCCTTCAGCAGATCGCGCGGCTGCTTGGTGATCCGCTGCGCGTGCGCAAGGTGGCAGGCATCCTGGTAGGTGACGCGCGCCTTCAGTTCGCCGAGTTCCCCGACCAGCCCCAGCTTCGCCAGGAATTCGCTGACGTCCCGCACCTTGGCGGAGAAGGCGGCGGCGCGCGCCGCCCACTCCGGCTCATCGTGCAGGACGTGGCCGTATTCCTTGAGATTCGAGCCGCAGCCCGCCGCGTTGATGATGATCGCGTCGACCTCCAGCGCCTCGAACGCCTCGATGTTCCGCTTCATCAGGTCGCGGCCCGAGTCGAGGTCGCCGGCGTGGACATTCAGCGCCCCGCAGCAACCCTGCCCCGTCGGCACGACGACCTCGCAGCCGTTGCGCGCGAGGACTCTGGCGGTGGCGCGGTTGACCCGCGCGAAGGCGGTCCCCATGACGCAGCCGCTGAAGAGGGCGACCCGCGCGCGTTGCGGGCCGACCGGCGCATATTCCTGCCCGTCCGGGATGAAGAAGCGCCCGGACATCTTGGGCAGGAAGCCTTCCATCTCGTCCAGGCCGAGCGGCTTCAGCATCCGGCTGCCGCGCACCACCGCTTGTACGCCGCTGCGCTGGTAGAGTTTGAACGCCATGCACATCGCCCGGAAGAGGCGCATGTCGGCGAAGAGGCCCTTGAACGTCGCCGCGCGGATGGCCCGCTGCCAGAGCGGGCGCTGCAGTTGCCGCTCGATCTGCGTCCGCGCCGGCTCGACCAGCTTGCCGTACTGGACGCCGGAGGGGCAGACCGCCTCGCAGGCGCGGCAGTCGAGGCACTCGTACATCTGCTCGACGAAGCCGTCGCTCATGATGTCGAGGCGCCCCTCGCTGACCGCCTTCATCAGGTAGATCCGCCCGCGCGGCGAGGAGGTCTCTTTGCGCGTCTCGACATACGTCGGGCAGGAAGTGAGGCAGAAGCCGCAACGGACGCAGGCGTCGATTAACTCATTTTCCGGCGTATCGCGCCCCTCGAAGCCGCGTTTCGGAATCCGCAGATCGTGCAAGTCCAGCGTTTGCGTCGCCACGGCGTCGCCTCTTGTCTCTCAGCAATCCTGGCCACGGTCTCCCCGCGCCCACCCGGCGGGTGGCCCATCGGGCCATCCGAATCCCCACTCGGAGTATACCAGCAGCTGTACCCTCTTGCCCGATCGCGCCGCCGCACCGATCCGCCCGCTCTGTCGTCCCACGCGGCACTGATCCATTTCCGTTCGGGTTTCGTTTAGGTCCGCCCCGTATCCTCGCGCTATGACGTGTGGCCGATGGTGCTCATCATTGGCCCGCAATTGTGTTCGGGCGAGGGGGAAGTGGCATGGCGGGGCGGTATGACGCCTTCCTGGTGCGACAGTGGTCGCTCGATGGGGGGACGGAGCGGGTCGAGGTGACCCACGTGCAATCGGGCGCGCGCATCCTCGTCGCCTCGCTCGCGGAGGCGACGACCTGGATACGCGGCCATGCGGTGGCGGTGCGCGAGTCCGCCGCGCTCAAAGAGCTCCCCTCGCGCAGCTCACCCGACTGAGTAGGGCGGCACCGATGCGCGTCCATGTCCGACCAACGGCACTTTCTTGGGAAATGGTACAGCAATAGGCCGAGGATCTCCGCATACGCCCTCCCTCACTACCTCTCCTGCCCTCGTCCCTCCCCGCGCGCTCCTCCCCTCAGCGTCGCCACGTTCAATGCGTCCCCCTGCGCTCTGCCACGCCGCGTGGTTGCCCTCTGAGGAACGGATCATGCAGTCATTCTCCCTGGTCAGCCGAACCCGGATGGTATGCTAGGTGTCGAGCGACACGGCGCGGACGGTGGGCGGCGATGTGCAGGGGGGACGAATGACGGACGCGGTGCATTGGTCGGAGCGCGAGGACGCGTTGCGCGCGCTGCTGGCGCGGCGACGCTTCGGTGTCCTCAGCGACTTCGACGGCACGCTGAGCCATTTCACCGAGTCCCCCGGCGCTGCCGCGCTCACCCCCGAGAATCTGGCGGCGCTCGATCGGCTCGCCAACGACGGGACCATCGTGGCGCTGATCTCCGGGCGTTCGGCGGGCGACCTGCGCGCCCGCTTCCCGCACCCTGGCGCGCGCTACTCCGGCAATCACGGCCTGGACTACTGGACCGGCGACGCAGTCGCGATCGTGGAGGCGGCGCGCCCCTGGCAGGCCGCCCTCGGGGCGCTGCTCGACAGGCTCGGACCGTTCGGCGATCCGCAGATCCTGATCGAGAACAAGGGGGTGACCGCCTCGCTCCATTATCGTGCCGCCGCCGATCCGCTCGCCGCGTCGGCGGAGATCGCGGCGCGGCTCGGACCGCTCTGCGAGGAGTACGGCCTGCAACTCGGTCGGGGGAACCAGGTCTGGGAGATCAAGCCGCCGCTCGCCCTGAATAAGGGGACGGCCCTCGCGGCGATCGTCGCCGATGCGGGGCTCGACGGCGTCCTCTTCCTCGGCGACGACACGACCGATCTGCTGGCGATGGCCGAGTTGCGCCGCCTCCGCGCGCCGGACGACGCTGGTCGCGCACCGATCCAGGGGATGTCGGTCGGGGTGGTCCACGGCCTGGGCAGCCCTAAGGAACTGCGCGATTTCTGCGACGTGGTCGCCAATGGCCCCGACGATGTGGCCCGCCTGCTCGGCTGGATTGCCGACCAGCGCGCGGCGACCGCGACCGCCAACGAAGGAGTATGACGGTTTGAACCCCACCCGGCAGATGCAGCAGCCGAAAATCGTGATCGTCTCGAATCGCGGGCCGTTCTCGTTCGCGGTCAAGGATGGCGAGACCGTCGCCAAGCGCGGCGATGGCGGCCTGGTCACGGCGATCACCAGCGTCGCGCGGCAGTACGATGTCCTCTGGATCTCCTGCGCCCTCGGCAAGGGCGACACCCAGTGGCTGACGACCGTCGGCAAGGGGGTGCAGACCCTCGAAGAGATGCAAATCCGGCTCACCGCGCCCGACCAGAACGAGTACCGGGGCTATTACAACGTGATCAGCAACCCGCTCCTCTGGTTCGTGCAGCACCAGCTGCAAGACGCGCCGCGCTTCCCGATCATCGATCGCGGGACCTGGCAGTCCTGGTCGATCGGCTACGCCGGGGTGAATCGTCAACTAGCCGAGACGGTCGCTGCCAGCCTCAAAGGGGTCGAGGGGCCGATCATCGTGATGGTGCAGGACTACCAACTCTATCTGGTCCCGCAGTTCCTCCGCGAGTTGCTGGGCGACCGCGTCTATATCCACTTCTTCCTGCACATCCCCTGGCCCGGCCCGGACGGCTGGCTGATCCTGCCGCCGAAGATGCGCCACGAACTCCTGCGCGGGCTGTTGCGGGCCGATCGGGTCGGCTTCCAGACCGAGCGGGACACGCGGCGCTTCCTGCAAACCTGCGTGGCGAATCTGCCGGAGGTGCGCGTCACCCGGCCCTGGCGGCAGATCGCCTACGAGGGTCGGTCGGTCGATGCCGCCCCCTATCCGATCTCGGTCGATGACGAAGGGCTGGCCGAGCAGTTGGCGACCGAGGAGGTTCAGGATTGGGTGGGGCGTATCCGCCGGATACGTGGCGACCGCCAACTGATTTTGCGGGTCGATCGGGTCGAGCCGAGCAAGAATATCCTGCGCGGGCTGATCGCCTACCGCAGCTTCCTCAACGCCTACCCCGAGTATCGCGGGAAGGTCTACTTCCTGGCCCTGCTGGTGCCGTCGCGCACCGAGGTCGCCGAGTACCGCAACTATCTGCGCGACATCACCGGGCTGGCGGGGGAGATCAACGCCACCCTCGGCGAGAACGAGTGGGAGCCGGTGCGGATCATGCTCGGCAACCACTATGGTCGCGCCATCGCGGCGCTCAGCGAGTACGACGTACTGATGGTCAACCCCCTGGCCGACGGGATGAATCTAGTCGCCAAGGAAGGGGTCGTCCTCAACCGGCGCGACGGCGTCCTGATCCTCTCCGAGCAGGCCGGGGCGGCGGAGGAGTTGGGCGACGATGCCCTGCTCGTCTCGCCGTTCGATGTCTACGGGATGCGCGAGGCGCTGCATCAGGCGCTGAATATGCCGCAGGAGGAGCGCCACGCCCGCGCTACCCGCCTCGCCGCGCAGGTGCGCGGCAACAATATCCACGCCTGGTTCTCGCGCCAGATGGCCGACATCACGGCGGATATGGCGGAGGTGGCGGCATCGGCGGTCGGGGTGGATTAACCCCTCCCCGTCGCTGCGGCGACGACCCTCCCCTGAAGCGGGAGGGTGGGGACGGCCAAGCCGACGGGTATTTGCGAAACGCGGCGCTGGGTGTTGAGAGGTTCGTGATGAGCGATGAACTGAGCGATGACCTGGGCGCGCGCTACGGCTACGCACCCCCGGTCGACCAGTTGCTCACCCTCGGCGATCCGCGCGAGCAGCGGCATGACGAGTACCTGTCGCTCGGCTTGCGCCCCGAGGATGTCCCGGCGCTGATCCGCCTGGCGGGCGATGACGCGCTCTGGCGGGCCGAGGGGGAGGGTGCCGAGATCTGGGCACCGGTCCACGCCTGGCGGGCGCTCGGCGATCTGCGGGCGGAGGAGGCGATCGGGCCGCTCGTCGCCCTCCTCTCCAAACCGGACCCGGATGATTTCGATGATTGGGTGGGCGAGGAACTGCCCGAGGTCTTTGCCAAGCTCGGCCCCAAGGCGATCCCGCCCCTCGCGGCGTATTTGCGCGCGCCCGGCCACGGCCTCTGGGCGCGCGTCACTGCCGCCGGTGGACTCGGCAAGATCGCCCAGGCCGCGCCGGAGACGCGCGACACGGTCGTAGCAACCCTCAATGACCTCCTTGAGGATAACGCGAGCCGCCAGCGCCCGCCGAATGAGCGAGGGGAGACGCTGAACGGCTTTGTGATCTCGGAGTTGATCACGCTGGGGGCCGGCGAAACCGCCCCGACGATCGAGCGCGCCTTCGCCGCCGACCGTGTCGATGAGACGATCGCTGGCGATCTGGAAGATGTGCAGATCGCCCTCGGCCTGCGGGAGCGGCGCGATACCCCCGCGCGGCATTACCTGCTCGATTCGCGCAGCGGCGCTGGCGACGAACTCCCGGACGATGAACTGGAGCCGCCGAGCCGCTTCGCCGACTTGCCCCCACTGCCCGCGCCTGGCTCGGCCACCAGGCGTGTCACAGTCGAGCGCAAAGCGAAGGGTAAGCGGAAGCTGGCGCAGCAATCGCGCAAGCAGAATCGCAAGCAGAACAAGAACAAGAAGAAGTGACGGGCGATGCGGTCGCCGGGATCAGGCTGTCGGCAGCGGGGCCAGCGCCCAGTCGCCGCGCGCCGGGTCGAAGCGGGCGATCTCTCCGTGGCAGGTCTCGCGCAGGAGGGCGAGGGCGCGCGGGTATTCGTGGACCAACTGGCTCGGGTGGTGGCTGTCGCTGTTGAGGGTCATCCGCACGCCGAGGTCGCGGCAGCGCCGAACGATCCAGGGGCTCGGGAACGGGTCGGGCAACCCGCGCCGCCAGCCGCCGGTGCTTAATTCGACGATCCGCCCGGTCGCGGCGAGCGCCCGCAACGCCCGTTCGACCGCCGCGCGATACCAGGGGGTGTCCTCGCTGAAGTAGCGGCCGCCCGCGTTCCAGAGCTTCACCCCCCGGTCGATGTGGCCGACGATCGCCACGCCGGGGTAGTCGGCCAACTCGGCGATCCGCTCGTAATGCTCCTCCACCAGCGCGCGGACGTTGCCGGCGTAGCGCTCCCGCACGAGCGCGGCGAAGCGCGCGTCGGAGAGATCGAGCGGCCACGGCTCGCCGGCGTCATCAAGTTGCTGGAAGTGGACCGAGCCGACGGTGTAGTCGAAGCCGAGCGCCAGGGCCTGCTCCTCGTTGAACCGGCGCAACTCCGGCAGGGCATCGAGTTCAAGCCCGAGGATGACGTCGATCCGCCCCGCGTATAGCTCGCGCACGCGCAGGACCTCGTCGCGATAGGCGCGCAAATGGTCGAGCGGCAGCGCGTAGCCCGCCGGGAACGGCACCGGCGCGTGGCTGGAGATCCCGATCGCCGTCAGCCCCGCCGCCAGCCCCGCCGCCACGACCTCCGCGATCTCGCCCTCGCCATCGCACCAGTGGCTATGGGTATGGTAGTTCGCCAGCCAGGCCATGTCACCGCCTTTGCGATAGTCGGTAGTCGTGGGTCGTGAGGTTCTTGTCAGAAGGAAGCGCCTGAGATGAGGTACTGAGCCGGGAACAGTTCTCACGACTCACGACCCACGACTCACGACTCGCCTCACTGCGGAATCCCGCTCGCCGCCAGGGCCGCTTGCTCGTCATGGAAATCGTAGGGGATGCGGTGCTGCTCGATCGACCAGCGCTGGCCGTCCCAGGTGAGGATGCTGTACGACGCGAGCGGCTTGCCGTCTTTCGGCAGTGAGACCGAGGCGACATTGACCAGCGTCCCCTCCTCCCAGTCGCGCACGAAGGCGGCGTGATAGTGGCCGAACGCGATGATCCGCGCGTCGGCCCCGCCGTAGAGTTGACGTAACTCTTCGGGCGAGGTGTCGTGGTTCGCCGCGTGGCCTTGCAGCGGATTGTGGCGACTGGCGTGGACGATCAGCAGGTCTTGCCCCGGTGCGGGGGAGAGGCGCAACTGATGGGGGAGTTTTTTCAGGTATTCGATCCGGCGCGTGCCGAGTTGCGCAGCGGCCCACGGCTCCTGCTGGCGCACGAGCGCGGCGTACGGCCCAGTAAGCTGCTCCGCCTCGGGGTTCCAGAGGAGGAGGTCGTGATTCCCCAGGAGCAGGGCGCACTCGGTGTCGAGCAGGAGGTCGAATGTCTCCGCCGGGCGCGCGCCCGCCGGGGCGACCAGATCGCCCGCCGCGACCCGCAGCTGCACCGGGCGGTGGCGGTCGATCGCGGCCAGGGTCGCCCGCAGGGCGGCGAGATTGCCGTGGACATCGGAGAAGATCGCGACGCGCAGCATGTCACCTCCGGCGCGGCGGGACGATCGTGGCCGAGGATCGCGCGACCTGCGCGGCGTCGTCTACGCCGGAATATCCAACTCGCCGCGCCCTTCGGGTCGTCGCCCCGGCGTGACGACCGTCGGCAGCGCGCGGGTGCCGCGCGCCGGTGCCGACGGCGCGAGTGGCGGGCGCAACGTGCCGACGTAGAAGATGAGCAGTACCCCGGCGGCGATGAACAGGTCGCCGACGCTGGCGACCGCCTGGAAGAGCGGCAGCGGCGAGAGGGGGATGATGTCGGCCAGCGGTCGCAGCACCGTGTCCGGCGTCGCCAACTCCACATGGCCGCGTGGCCCCTCGTCGCGCAGTTGCAGCGCGTAATCATAGCGCCCGATCAGCCGCAGCGCGTCGAAGGAGACCGGCATCGCCCCACCATTCGCCAGGATGACGCTAGCGTTGAGGAGCAGCCCGAGCAGGACCAACTCGATCCCCGCGACGCGCCGATTGAGGGCGATCCCCGCTGCGAGGCAGACCAGCGCCAGGACGTAGAGGGCGATCGCCAGCCCGTCGTGCCGCACGACCGGCGAGAACGCCACCCCACGCGCGACCAACCCGACGAGGAACAGGGCGGGCCAGCGGAACGGTATCCGCGCGAAATAGCGCAGCGCGCCGCCGTGCCAGAGCCCCCCCAGTGTCCCGATCACGGCGGCGAGCAAGAGTAGCAAAGTTCCTCCGGGAGAAAAGTCGTGAGGCGTGAGTCGTCAGTCGTTAGAGAGACGACGCCAGGCGGTAGCTACGAGTCTAGCACCGGGGTACTGACGACTGACGACTCACGCCTCACGACTCACGCCTCGCTCACAGCGCCTTGATGATCGCGTCGGCCATCTTGTCGGTGCCGACGGCGGTCGGGTCGTCGCGGTTCGGCTTCAGGTCGTAGGTGACATCCTTGCCCTCAGCGATCACCGCGGCGGTCGCCGCCTCGACCCGCTCGGCGGCGTCGATCTCGCCGAGGTGGCGGAGCATCAGTGCGCCGGTCAGGATCTCGGCGGTCGGGTTGGCGACGTTCTGCCCGGCGTACTTCGGGGCCGAGCCGTGGATCGGCTCGAAGACCGCGCCGTCCGCGCCGATGTTCGCGCCCGGCGCGACGCCGAGCCCGCCGATCATCCCCGAGCAGAGGTCGGAGAGGATGTCGCCGTAGAGGTTCGGCATCACCAGCACATCGTAGAGGTCCGGCTTCTGGACCAGTTGCATGCACATATTGTCGACGATCCGATCGTTGAACTCGATCTCCGGGTACTCCTGGGCCACTTCCTGAGCGACGTGCAGGAACAGCCCGTCGGTGTATTTCATGATGTTCGCCTTGTGGACCGCCGTCACGAGCTTGCGCTTGTTCTGGCGCGCGTACTCGAAGGCGAACTTGACGATCCGGCGGCAGCCCTCCGGCGTGATCATCTTGATCGTGATCGCTGCGTCGTCGGCGATCTGCTTGGCGCTATCGGCGTTGATCGCCTTGATGACGCGACCGGCCTCCGGGGTGCCGGTGTCGAACTCGACCCCCGCGTAGGTATCTTCCAGGTTCTCGCGCACGACGATCAGATCGACATTGTCGAAGTTGGCGCGCACGCCCTTATACGTCTTGGCCGGGCGCAGATTGGCGTAGAGGTTCAGCGCCTGGCGCAGCCCCACGTTGACCGAGCGGAACCCGGTGCCGACCGGCGTCGTCGTCGGCCCCTTGATCCCGACCTTGTTCCGCCGCACCGACGCGATCGTCGCGTCCGGCAGGGTCGAGCCCTGCTTCTCCTGGGCGACCATGCCGAGATCCTGATAATCCCAGGCGAACTCGATCCCGGTCGCCTCCAGGACGCGCCGCATCGCCTCGACCACCTCGGGGCCGATACCATCGCCCGGCATCAGCGTGACGTTGTAAGCCATCGCGCAATCCCTCCCAACTGTGCAGACCCGCCGGGCTGCCCCGCCGCTGGGGCTACACACCCGGCGCGTGCCACGCCATTGTATGCCAGGCGGCGGTCGGGTGGAAGGGCGGGGTTTGTGTGGGAGCGGGGCGGGTGCGGGTGGTGGGGTGGCGGCTGGCCCTGTTATGACGGTGGCAAACTTCAGTGTGCTACGGCAGGCGGTTGAATCCCGAGACGGCGCTCGGGACAAGACCTCGCCGGGGGCGTGCGTGCCACGAATCCTGTGACCCGGCATAGGACCACGACCCGCCGTCGCGGGTTAGGTTGACTACAGCCCGATCAAGTTCACCATCGCCATAACAGGCCCTAACAAAACCGTCGCGCGTGCCCTGGCGCACTACGCCGCATCGGGCGACCCGAACCAGGTGGTGAGCGCGTCGGCGAGCCCCGACCGGGTGCGGTCGCCCACCCAGGCCACATAGCCGTCGGGCCGGATCAGCACAGCGGTGGGGGCGGCGACCGCGCCGAGGACCGGCAGCTCCCACATCCCCGCATAGTGCGCGTCGACCAACCGCACCCGGTCCGCCCATGGCGCGATGGCGAAGCCGCCGGGCGCGCCGAGGTTGAGCAGCACCGGCCGGGCCTCGTGCAGCAGGGCGAAGACCCGCCGCGGGCCGTCGGCGGTGGCCAGGTCGAGATCGGGCATGCGCCGCCCGAGCAGCGGGTGGCCCGCGCCGAGGTCGTAGTGGATGTCCAGGCCGGACATCATCCCGGCGAACCGCTTGCGCGGCTCGTCCATGCCGAGGAGCTCGGACATGGCGTCGCGCAACGCTTCGCTGCGCTCGTCGGGGCGCAGCAGCGCGACTTGCGCCATCGTGGTGCGCAGCACGCGGGCGGCGACCGGGTGGCGCTCGGCGTGGTAGGTATCCAGCAGGCGGTCCGGCGACACGCCCTTGACCACCTGGGCCAGCTTCCAGCCCAGATTCACCGCATCCTGCACCCCGATGTTGAGGCCCTGCCCACCGACCGGATAATGCACGTGCGCCGCGTCGCCGGCCAGCAGAACCCGCCCGGCGCGGTAGGCCGCAGCCTGTCGGGTCACATCGGTGAAGCGGGAGATCCAGGTGTGGCTGTGGATCCCGTAATCGGTCCCGTAGACGGCGATGAGCGCCGCACTGAGATCGCTCAGGGTCGGCTCACCGGTGGATCCGAGGTGCCGTTCGGTCACCATGACTCGTACCCGCTGCCCGTCCTCCAGCCTGCTGAGGCCATGGATACCGAGGGCGTCGCGGCGAACACCCCACTCCGGCTCCTCGGCCAGCTCGACCTCAGCGATCAGGTTGCTGGTTGATGGGTCCCACCCTGGGAACGCGATGCCGGCCGCTTTCCGGATCAGGCTGCGCCCCCCGTCGCACCCGACGAGATAGTCCGCCCGCAGCGACCGGCCGTCGGAGAGCGCAATGTCGACGCCGGTGTCGTCCTGCGCGAGACCCATCACCTCGCGTCCGCGATAGATCGGCACCGCCAGCTCGTCAACCCAGCCGGCCAGGATGCGCTCGATGTGGCTCTGCCACAGGGCGAGCCCGTAGTTGTGCCGGGTGGGGAAGTCGCTGATGTCCAGCGGGATCCAGGCGAAGCCCGCGACCTGGGCCACCTGCCCCTGCGCGAGGAACCGCTCGGCGATCCCGCGCTGATCGAGCACCTCGATCGAGCGCGCGTGCAGGCCGCCGGCGCGCGCGCCGGCGAGGTCCTGGCTGGCGCGCCGCTCGACGATGGCGACGTCGATCCCGGCCAGCGCCAACTCGCCCGCCAGCATCAATCCTGTCGGACCCGCGCCAGCGATCACCACCCCATGCCCGCTCATCGCCATGTTGCTCCCCCTTCGCGACTGTCGTGACCGGGGCGCACCCCGCTCCAGACCAGCATAGCGAGCGGATGGGGCGAAAAGCGCCGATCGTCCGATCGATGTGCGCGCGGCCCTGATGCGCTACAATGGGGACAATGAAGGGGCCGAAAAACTTCCCGCGTCGATTCTTTCCGGTAGCGGAGTCAGCATGTGTCAGGGTTTCTGACGGTCGCTAGCGCAACCGTGGCGCGGTCGCCGTGCGCGCAGTCTCGGGGCTCAGTTGTCCGCCATATCCCGTTAACGTTTCTCACCGCCATCAGTGGGCCGTGGTCTCCTGCGTAGTCAGAGGATTCCCACCCGGTCGGGGATTTCAATCCCCGGCCCGGGGCCTCACCAAGTCACGCCCGCTTTCCCCACTGACCGCCGACCAGCGTTGGCGCAGACACCTCGCGGGGAGTTGCGCAACCTTTCCTTGCCGCCATCGAGTGGTATACTAGAGCGTGCGTGGGAGCTTCCTTTCACGTTGTGTGTCACCGATGCACCGGCGATTTCTCGGACACTCCCGCACGCCCCCAGCCGCCCGCCCGTGCATGACAACTCCCCTGGTACGAGGCATGGCATGACGCGTGGCGGGAACCTCAGCCGCGCGGCAGTGGCACTCCCAGGACAATCCAGGTTTCTTCTCACCGGCAGCGGCGAAACTCACGACGGCAACACCCCGGCGCAGTTCATGCGTATCCCCCGACTGAACCCCCAACCCCGCTCGGTGCCAGTCGTCCACTCGCGGCGAGGACAACCGGGCGGGGTATTCGACAAAGGAGCGAGTGATTCATGTCAACCGCCATACCGACCGAGGCCCGCACGATCGGCCAATTGCGCGCCAGCGGCTACAAGGTCGTGCCGATCCGCGAGGAGTTGCGGCGCAATCTGATCCAGAAGATCCGCGACGGCCAGAGCCCCTTCCCGAATATCTACGGCTACGAGGACACCGTCCTGCCGCAGATCGAGAACGCGATCCTCGCCGGGCAGGACATGATCTTCCTGGGCGAACGCGGCCAGGCCAAGACGCGGATTTCCCGCAGCCTGATCAATCTGCTCGACGAGGTGACGCCGATCGTGGCCGGGTCGGAGATCAACGACGATCCGTTCAGCCCGATCTCGCGGCTGGCGCACGACCTGATCGCCGAGCACGGCGACGACGCGCCGATCACCTGGCTGCCGCGCGAGCGGCGCTACGGCGAGAAGCTGGCGACGCCGGACACGACAATCTCCGACCTGATCGGCGAGGTCGATCCGATCAAGGTGGCCGAGGGGCGCTACCTCTCGGATGAACTGACCCTGCACTACGGGCTGATCCCGCGCACCAATCGCGGGATTTTTTGCCTCAACGAGCTGCCCGACCTCGCCGAGCGGATCCAGGTCGGCCTCCTCAACATCATGGAGGAGCGCGATGTGCAGGTGCGCGGCTACAAGATCCAATTGCCGCTCGACATCTACGTCGTCGCCTCGGCCAACCCGGAGGACTACACCAATCGCGGGCGGATCATCACGCCACTGAAAGACCGTTACGGCTCCCAGATCCGCACCCACTATCCGAAGACGATCGAGCAGGAGATCGAGATCATCGACCAGGAGAGCGCCCGTTTCGACACGGATGGCTATCAGGTCGCGGTCCCCCGCTTCATGAAGGAGGTCGTGGCCGAGGTGACGCACCTCGCGCGGCGCAGCAGCGACATCAACCAGCGCTCCGGCGTCAGCGTCCGCCTCTCGATCGCCAATTACGAGAATCTGACGGCGAGCGCCCTGAAGCGCGCCATCCGCCTCAACGAGAAGGAGGCGACGCCGCGGATCAGCGATCTCCCGGCGCTGGTCGCCTCGACGATGGGCAAGATCGAATTGGAGTCGGCGGGCGATGGCCGCGAGGACAAGGTGGTGGACAAGCTGATCCAGCACGCGGTCGTCAACACGTTCGCGCGGTACTTCAACGTTGCCGACTTCGAGGAGGTGATCCGCACCTTCGAGAACGGGCGGAAGATGGAAGCCTCGCCGCTGACCCCCTCGATGGACTACGTGCTGGCCGCCTCGCAGAGCGGTGCGATGAAGACCGCTTTGGAGCACCTCGGGGCGCAGGGGAACCCGTCGATCGTCGCCTCCGGCGTTGAATTCGTCCTCGAAGGGCTGCACCTCAACCGTAAGCTGAACAAGGACCGCTCCGCCGCCAGCGTCCGCTACCGGCGCTAACGGGGGGACGGTTTTCACCGCAGAGGCGCAGAGGCGCAGAGGGCCGCAGAGAGAACGATTTAAGGAGAGGGCGCAGAGAATCCGTCATTTTTCCTTTTCGTCTCTGCGGCCCTCTGCGGCCCTCTGCGCCTCTGCGGTAAACGTTCCTTCTCACCTATCCGAAAGCAGGTGACGCGATGGTTTTCCGCTATACCTACGGACGCTGGGACGGGACGCAGGAGCTATTCCCGTTCGACGCCGACGAACTGATGGAGGCGCTGTCGGACGAGTTGATCGCCGATGGCGACATGGCGAACGCCCTCCGGCGGATGATGCGCAACGGCGATCAGGGCCGGATGGACGGGCGGATGCCCGGCCTGCAGCAGCTGATGGAGCGGCTGAAAGAGCAGCGCCAGCAGCAACTCGGCCAGCACGACATGAACGCCGTCCTCGACGACATCAAGCAGAAGCTGGAAGAAATCAAGGACCGCGAGCGCTACGGGATCGACCAGCGCCTCGACGAGTCGCGTCGCCGTCGCGACGAGGCGCGCGGCCCGCAGGGCGATCCGCAGCAGGGCGCTGGTGAGCAGGGTCAGCACGGCGACTCCGGCGGCGGCGATCAGGATGGTCAGCGAGGGCAGCAGGCGCAGGCTGGTGAGCAGCAGGGCGGCGAGCAGCAAGGCCAGGGCGAGCAGGGCCAGGATGGTGCTGCCGACGAGTCCGAGCGCGCCCGCCGCCGCGCGCAGCGTTTCGAGGGTGACCAGTCGGGCGAGCATGGCCAGGCGACCTCGGCGCGGGCGCAGCGTGGCAGCCCGATGGGCGGCCAATCCGGTCAGGGTGAGCAAGGGGGCGGACAGCAGGGGCAACAGGGCGCGGGCGGCGCGGGCGACCTCGATCCCGAGACGCTGGACAATCTGCACCGGATGCTCGAAGAGCGCGCCAGGCGCAAGCAGGACTTCCTCGACGAGTTGCCGCAGGATCCCGCCGGGCAGATCAAGGAGCTGCAAGAGTACGACTTCATGGATGCCGAGGCGCGCGAGCAGTTCCAGGAACTCCTGGCGATGCTCCAGCAGCAGGTGATGCAGTCGTTCTTCCAGGGGATGCAGCAGGGGATGCAGCAGATGACCCCGCAGGATCTTGACGGGGTCCGCGAGATGGTCAAAGACCTCAATAAGATGCTCGAAGAGCGGGCCAACGGCCAGAACCCCGACTTCCAGGAGTTCATGGATAAGCACGGCCAGTTCTTCCCCGGCGCGGAGAATCTGGACCAGTTGATGCAGCAGATGCAGCGCCAGCAGTCGGCGATGCAGTCGTTGCTCGACAGCATGTCGCCCGAGCAGCGCCAGCAGCTCCAGTCGACGATGGACCAGTTGCTGCAAGACGACCGCCTGCGCGCCGACCTCGCGCGGCTGGCGCAGAATATCAACCGCCTGATGCCGGTCGAGTCGGAGTCGTACCCGTTCACCGGCGAGGACCCGGTCTCGCTGCAAGAGGCGATGCGGGTGATGGAGAACTTGCAGGGGCTCGACGAACTGGAGAAGCAACTGCGCCAGGCGCAGCACGGCAACATCGACGGGCTCGACCCCGAGATGGTCGAGCGGCTGATGGGGAACGAGTCGGCGGAGGATGTGCGCCGCCTGCAGAACCTCGTCAAGATGCTCGAAGACGCGGGCTATGTCGAGCGCAAGGGCCGCAAGCTGGAAGTCACCCCGCGCGGGATGCGGAAGATCGGGCAGAAGGCGCTGAGCGACATCTTCTCGCACCTGAAGAAAGACCGCGTTGGCAATCACGTCACCGAGCGGCGCGGCGCGGGCGGCGACCGCACCGACGAGACCAAGGAGTACGAGTTCGGCGACCCGTTCCTGCTCGACCTGCGCGGCACGCTGATGAACTCGGTGCGGCGCGAGGGGATCGGCAGCCCATTGCGGCTGAGCCCGGACGACTTCGAGGTTTATCGCACCGAACTGCTGACGCAGACCGCGACCGTGCTGATGGTCGATATGAGCCGCTCGATGCTCCTGAACAACTGCTTCTTCGCCGCGAAGAAGGTGGCGTTGGCCCTCGAAAGCCTTATTCGCGGCCAGTTCCCGCGCGACACCCTGCACGTCGTCGGCTTCTCCTACCAGGCGCGCGAGCTGCAGCCGGGGGCGCTGCCGCAACTGGTCTGGGACGAGTACGAGTACGGCACCAACATGCAGCACGGCTTCATGCTGGCCCGCCAGCTGCTCGGGCGGCAGAAGTCGGCTAACAAGCAGATCATCATGATCACCGACGGCGAGCCGACGGCGCACTGGGAGCCGGGCGCGCCGCACCCGTACTTCAACTACCCGCCGACCTACCGCACGATCCAGGAGACGCTGAAAGAGGTCGTGCGCTGCACGAAGGACAA
>CADCWN010000083.1 GCA_902806415.1 uncultured Thermomicrobiales bacterium
CGCGTCTACCGGGTGCAGTACTTCGAGCGGAATCGCTTCGAGTACCACCCCGAGAACGAGGGTACCCCATACAACGTGCTCCTGGGTCTCCTCGGCCGCCAGCAGCTGGTGGCGCGCGGCTGGCTGCGCTAGCCGCGCGCCCCGGACACGCCATCGTGCCGGGCTACCCGATCCTGAACGGCGAGCGGAAGGTCCACGGCACCCTCGCCGCCGTGGTGCGCGCCACCGATGGCAAGGGGCCTGAGCATACGGATCGGTAACGAGACGGGGGACCAATGACGCCGCCATCCGGCTCTAGGCCCGCCGTCGGCGGCAAAGGGGGGCGGGGAGCCGCGCGCACGGCGGGGTCGCCACGCCGCTCGGGCCGCGGCCCGGCGGTAGGCCACGGCGGGACGCTTCGCGGTGGCGAGCCGGCCTTGGTGGGACCCATACGCCGCCGACAGGGCAGGGGCGGCGGGTGGGAGACATATCCCCAAACCACGATGAGCACATTACTCCGTTGCGGCATGCCGACGCCACCGCGCGCACCATCCTGCGCGGTGGTCGCCTGCGGGGGCGCGGGCACGGTGGCGCTCCCGTCGCCGTACCTGCGTCGCTTCCTATGCGGCGGCCCTGCGACGGGCTGGCGACGCCAATCATCGACGAACGCGGCGACGGGAGCCATCAACGTTATCGGGTGGTGTAGCGCTAGCTATTCGATTGTGCTTCTGACATTTAAAGGCGATATGTCGCACGCACCCCGGCAGGACGGCTGGTGCGAGAACCACGCCGCGATCCTCGCCATGGCTGCCGGTGATTGATATATTGATATGGGCGGAAACTGCTGAAAGGCGACCGAGCGCCGGATCGCCACGATCTTAGGCGGGCGGCGCGTGCCGGTGAGCGGTTGCGCTCGCGGCGACCAGCCCGACATCGCCCACCCGTGGCTATCATTGGAAGTCAAGGATCGCGCCACGCTGCCCCTGTGGTTGTTGGACGCCCTCGACCAGGCGGAACGATCCGCCGTGCCCGATCAGCTGCCCG
>CADCWN010000084.1 GCA_902806415.1 uncultured Thermomicrobiales bacterium
GAGTTGATCGGCGTCGGCTACAGTCGCGACGGGCGCTTCCGCCAGGACCCGGCCAAGACGACCGCCCCCCTCCCTGACCTCGCCCCGGCGACCCAACTCGCCGGCCACGCCGCCGACAGCGATCTGGCGCGCACGATCGCTATCCACCTCACGCGCGGCCAGAATCGCCTCGTCTGGGCCTGTCGCGCCGCGCGGCGGGCTGTGGAGGGGTATTTGGGTCGGTGAGCGATCAGGACAGCGTACGGTCAGGGTACGGGTGATATGGCGGGGACGGAGTCTTCACTACGCTCAGGACGACACAACCGTACAGGACGACACAACCGTGGGCGGTGGACTGCCACCGACAGATGCGTCATCCTGGGCGCCCCCGGAGTACCGTGAAGGGGAAGGAGCCGTTTCGTGCGACTCAGATCACGCCCCGGCGATGCAGGAGGCCACCGTGGACACGATCGCGCAACTGGTGGATATCCCCGGCGTCGGCTTCCCGAGCTGGTCGCCGTCGGGGACGCAGCTCGCCTATCTCTACGATCAGCCCGGCATTGGCTGGCAATTGCGCACCTATGCGATGCAGAGCGGCGAGCACCGGGCGCTCGGCAAGCGCCCGGTGCTCGCCTTCCGCCCCGCCTGGTCGCCGGACGGTCAGAACGTGGCCGTCGTGCGGGGCAACGACCAGGGCGGGCAGGACATCTGGCTCGTCCCGAGCGCCGGCGGCGAGGAGCGCCGGATCGTCGGCGGGGCCGAGGAGACGCGCTCGCCCTCCTTCTCGCCCGATGGGACAACGCTCGCCTACATCAAGGCGAACGGGCCGTCGCTCGACGTCTTCACCGTCCCGCTCGGCGAGGGGGCCATCCACCAGCGGTCAGCGAACACGAACCCGCTCGACGAGCCGCGCTGGACCCCGCGCTGGTCGCCCGACGGGCGCTGGCTCGCCTACGTCTCGTCCCGCTCCGGCGAGCGCAACAACGACGACCTCTGGCTCGTCTCACCCGAAGGCGAGGATGAGCGGCAGCTGACCACCGGCCTGATCGTCAACACCGACGCGGCGTGGTCGCCCGATAGCCGGCGGATCGCGGTCGTCGGCAACACCGCCACCGAGCACTGGTACGGCGACGACGCCGACATCTGGGTTGTCGACGCCGGCGAGGGGGGCGCGACCCGGCTGACCCCGGCGGGCGGGCACTCCTGGCGGCTCGAAGGGGCCGGGCTCGCCTGGTCGCCCGATGGCCGGGTCCTCTACGCCCTCACCCTCCGGGCCGGCGACCGCAACATCGCCGCCGTGCCGGTCGACGGCGGCGTGCGCACCCTCGTGACCAACCTCGCCGGCAACGTCTCCGACTTCGCCCTCTCGCCCGACGGGCGGACCCTCGCCTTCATCCATGCCTCGCAGACGGCCCCGCCCGACCTCTTCATCGTCCCCGTCGACGGCGGCCTGCCGCGCCGCCTGACCGGCTGCCGGGGCGCGGTCGGCGCGGGCCTGCGCCCGCCGGTGCGCGTCCCCTTCCGCTCCTTCGACGGCCTGCACTGCGACGCCTATCTCTACCTGCCGCCCGACTTTGATGGTGACGGGGAGGGGCGGCGCTATCCGGGGCTGATCCAGGTCCACGGCGGCGGCACCAACGCCTTCGGCAACGGCTGGCACCCGGTCGAGCAGTGGCTCGCCCGGCAGGGCTGCGTGGTCATGGCGGTCGAGTACCGGGGGTCGAGCGGCTACGGGCGCGACTTCGCCGGCCTCTCCTACGCCGACTGGGGCGGCGGGCAGACCCGTGATGCGGTCGCTGCGGGCGAGTGGCTCCGCGCGCAGCCTTTCATCTCGAAGGTCGGCATCTACGGCCAGAGCTACGGCGGCTACCTGGCCCTGCACGCGATCGTCGCCGCGCCCGACCTCTTCGCCGCGGCGATCGATCTCTACGGCAAGACGAACATGCTCACCGCCCAGGCCCATGCCGACCGCGTCGGGCGCGTCTTCGTCGCGCGCGACTACTGGGGGCGGCAAGCGCGCGAGATCCCGGCGGCGATGAAGCGCGCCTCGACCCACCACCGCCTGGCGGCAATCAAGACGCCACTGCTCATACTGCACGGCGACCGCGACACGCGCGTGCCGCCGCAGGAATCGGCCCAGGTCGCCGCGACGCTGGCCGCGGCCGGGCTGCCGCATGAGTACGTCGTCTACCCCGGCGAGGGGCACGGCTTCCGTCGCCGCGAACATCGGATCGACAGTTTCACGCGGATGCTCACCTGGTTCCGGCGCTATCTCGCCTGACCGCCGCGACACCGGGATGCTCGCCGGGTCGAGCGCAGCGCCGGCGGCTGGCGTCACGATCGCCAGCCGCCGGAGGGGCAAGATGGGATGGTCGCGCGCAACATCGCCGACGACACAGCATGACGCCGCCGCGGTGGCGTAAATCGGTGACGATCGGGCTGCTGACGGCCATGCTGATCGTCCACAACGCGCAGCGGATGGGCGTTGTCCCGGTCTTCGCCGAGTTGCGCGAGCGTTTCGGGACCGACTACAGCGGCATCGGCACGCTCTTCGGGGCGTATGTCCTCGGCTATGCCCTCGCCCAGGCGGCGGTCGGCTCCTTCGGCGATCGGTACAACGCGCGCCAGCTCCTGCTCACGGGTCTCGCCCTCAGCGCCCTCCTCTCGCTCCTCTTCGCCTGGACGGATAGTTACCCGCTGGCGCTCGGCAGCCGTTTCTTCCTCGGGACGACGGGGGCCTTGCTCTATACCCCGGCGATGAAACTGGGGATCACGCTTTTCCCGTCCGGCGAGCGAGGGCGGATACTGGGCACGCTCCAGGCCGGGGCGGGCCTCGGCATCGTCGGCGCGCTGATCGCGATCCCGCTCGCGATACGCCAGTTCGGCATGGCCGGCGGCTTCGCCACGTTACCGCTCTTCACGGCGGCGGTGCTGCTCGCGGCCCTATCGCTCCTGCCGGATGCGCCCCCGGCCCCGGTGGTGTCCGCCGCACGCGCCAGCGGCGGCGCGGCGGACACCAGGCGGCGCGTCGATCTCTGGCAACTGCTCGCCATCAGCTTTTTCGGGATGCTGGCGAGCTATGGCCTCCTGACCTGGCTCCCCACCTACCTCACCGAGGACTTCGGCTACTCCGCGATCCGCGCCGGGACCCTGTCGTCGTTCTCCAATATCGCCCTGGTGGTCGCGGCACCGTTGGTCGGCGCACTTGCCGATCGCCCGGGCGGCCGGGCCGGGGTGGTCTTCGGCGGCTGTGCCCTCGCGCTGCTCTGCTTCCTCGCGCTGATCCCCGACCAGTCGGCCACGATCGTGCTGATCATCACGGCGGCGATGGGGGCGAGCCTCGCCGCCACGACCGCCCCGCTGATGCTCTTCGCGGGGGAGCATTTCGGGGGGCGGGAGACAGCGCGGGTCATCGGCTGGATCGCGACCGCCGCGCAACTCGGGGCCACCATGGCCGGCACACTCTTCGGTTTCCTCCTCGCCTATCCCGGCCGCTTCCGGTTGATCTGGCTGACCTGCGCCCTCCTCGCCGCGCTCCGCCTAGCGTTGTTCGGCCATTTCCACTGGCGTACCCGCTCGCAGTCGCACTGACGGGGTTACCGGTCCCCGCGCTGGTGTTCCCCCTGTTGTCCTGGCCGATTACTCCTGTCCTTGTATCTTGGAGCTGTGGCACACTGCCATGCGGGCGCGGCAGGCCGATTGTCCTGTGGTCCAGCGAGGCCGTGAGCCAGCGGAGGTCGCCGCGCCCGTTCCCCCGTCGAGCCCGACCAGTTGCCGGGGCC
>CADCWN010000085.1 GCA_902806415.1 uncultured Thermomicrobiales bacterium
AGAGCATGACGAGCAACTGGCATTTCGACACGCAGATCATCCTCCAGTTCCTCAAGCGCGGCCACCGCATCGCCGAGGTGCCGATCCCCACCTACTACGGCGACGAGATCTGCCGCGTCAACGGCATCCCCTACGCCCTCAACTGCTTGCGCGAGGCATTCGTCTTCGCGCTGACCGAACGCTGGAGAATCCGTGGACGATCGGGCAATTCATTACCGCTTGCACCGCGACCCGAAGAGTAGTCACCAGCAGATCGCGCGGCTGGTCCGGCGGCTGGGCGCGTCGCCGACCCTCGATGTCGGTGCGGCGCAAGGGGTGCTGGGCCAACTGGTCGGCGGGGGCGGGCTGATCCTGGATGCGGTCGAGCCGAACCCGGACTGGGCCGAGCGCGCCCGCCCCCATTACCGTCACGTCTTCGCCAGCACGATCGAGGAGGCGCCGCTTGCGCCGGGAAGCTATCGCGCGGTCGTCTGCGGCGACGTGCTGGAGCACACGGTCGATCCGGTCGGGGTGCTGGGACAGTTGCGCGCGGTCGCCACGGACGATGCGGTCTTCATCATCTCCCTGCCGCACGTCGCGCACCTCGCCGTGCGCCTGCTGCTCCTGCTGGGGCGGTTCCCCCGGATGGAGCGCGGGATTCTCGACAAGACCCACCTGCACTTCTACACGCGCGACACCGCCGAGGAGACGCTGCGCGCCGCCGGTTTGCGCGTGGCGGGGGCGTACCCGACTGGCGTGCCACTCGACGAACTCTGGCCCGGCGGACAGGGCAGCGCCCCGTACACTGTCCTGATGTGGTTGCAGCATCTGGCGCTGCGCGTCGCCCCGCGCCTCTTCGCCTTTCAGTGGGTTTTCGTGGCGTATGGGGATGGGGCGGCGTAGGGCTGGCGGCTGAACCCCGTGACTGCGCACGGGACAAGGCCGCGCCTCGCGGGCCTGCGGCCACAAAGCCTCCCTACGGGGGCTAATCAGCAGCATAAGCGCGCAATGCCGTGAATATGGGCGGTGCGCTCTGCTATCGCGGTAGTAGGAGGCAGAGGGAGGGAGGCGTCGTGGATGTCTCCGCGATGCACCAGGGCAACCGGCTCGGGTGGAATGAGGGGGCCGCGCGTTATGCGGAGCGTGTGGAGGAGGAGATCGCCTTCTTGCGCGGGGGCGGGAACGCGCTCTTGCCCCCGGAGTTGCGGTTCCTGGGCGATCTGCGCGCGTGGTGCCGCCGCGCGATCCACCTGCAATGCGCGGCGGGGGAGGACACCCTCTCGCTCTGGAACCTCGGCGCGGGCGAGATCATCGGGATCGACATTAGCGACGCGATGATCGACCTCGCGCGCCGCAAGTCGGCGGCGCTCGGCGCGCCCGCGCGCTGGTTCCGGAGCGACGTGCTGGCCACGCCGCACGAACTCGACGGGACCGCCGATCTGGTCTACACCGGCAAGGGCGCGCTTAACTGGCTGCACGATATAGAAAGCTGGGCGCGCGTGGTGGCGCGCTTGCTGGCACCCGGCGGTCGGTTCTATCTGTTCGAGGGACACCCGATCACCTGGATCTTCGATCAAGAAGGAGCCGCGCCGCAACTCGATCCGCGCTATGGCGACTACTTCTCCGAGCGCCCCGAGCCGGACCAGGGCTGGCCCGCGACCTATATCGGGGAGTTGTCGCGCCCGCGGGAAGAGTTGGCCGTCAAATGGGAGCGCCAGTGGTCGCTCGGAGCGGTGATCAACGTGCTGATCGCGGCGGGGCTGCGCGTCGAGCGTTTCGAGGAGCACCCGGACCGCTACTGGCGACAGTTCCCCAATATGCCGGATGCGGTCGCCAACAAATTCCCCCATACCTACTCGCTGCTGATGCGGAAGGATGGGATGTAGGTGCGATTGTCGGCGTGGGTTCGCCGAGTAAGCGGTTGCTGGAGAGGCCGAGGCCGCCGGTTGAAACCGGCGCTAAGTGGCCTGCGGCCACGAAGTCCACTTCAGTGGACTGGGTTAGGGATATGCTTGGGGCGTATCCCCTATACGCGATTTGTGCCGCGAGACGCCGCGGTAAGCACCTCGACGATAGCTGTTGCTCACGCTTCCAACGAACCTAGTCCACTTCATTGGACTTCGTGGCCGCCGCCCTTAGCCGGGACTTCAGTCCCGGTCGCGTCCGCAATGCTACCGCGCGCCGGCAGCACCACTGCGTCCGCATCTCGCTCTGCCATTCGCTCTGCTATCCCCAACGCCGATACCACCACACCCATCACCGACCCTCCCCTCACCGCCCCCCTCCTGGCCCTCGCCGCCCTGGCGCTCGGCTACGCGCTGCAACTGAGCGACGGGCATTACCTGCCAGAAGCGCTCCTCTGGCTCGCCCTCGCCCTCGCCCTTGTCATCGTCGCCGTCGCCGCGCCCGCCTTCGGGCGCGGAGCATTCCCTCCCGCCGTGTTGACCGGGCTGCTGGGGGGCGGCATTCTCGGCCAACTCGCCCTGTTCCTGCAGAAGCCGCCGGGGATCTACCTCGCCGTCGACTGGCCCGGCGAGTACGCGCCGTTCTTCGGCGGGCTGGCGGTCGCCGCCGCGCTGGTGGGGGTGGGATTGTGGGACCGGGGGCCGTTGCGGCGGGTCTGGTTCCCCGCCCTGCTGCTGACCCATTTCCTACTCGGGGCCTGGGTGTTGGAACGGTCGCCTGTCCCCGACATCGATGTCTTCGTCTTTCAGCAGGGGGGGAGCGCGGCCCTGCTGCGCGGCGAGAATCCCTACGGCCTCACCTTCCCGGACATTTACGGCGACAAGCCGTACTACGGCCCCGGCCTGAGCGACGACGGGCGCGTGGACTTCGGCTTCCCCTACCCGCCCCTCAGTCTGTTCCTGGCCCTGCCCGGGTATCTCGTCGCGGGCGACCATCGCTACGCGCAACTGCTGGCGATGGTCGGGGCGGGGGCGCTGCTGGCCGTCGCGCGACCGGGTCGGATCGGGGCGCTGGCGGCGGCGACTCTCCTCTTCTCGCCGCGCGCCTTTTTCGTGATCGAACAGGGCTGGACAGAGCCGTTCGTCATCCTCGGGCTGGCGCTGACCGTCGCCTGCGCCTGCCGCTGGCCGCGCGCCCTGCCGCTGGCGCTCGGGTTGCTGCTGGCGAGCAAGCAGACAATGGTCTTCGTGCCGCTCGTCGCGTTCTTGCTCGTCGGGGGGCTGGCGGGCTGGCGGGCCTGGTGGGGACTGATCTGGCGCGCCGGGGTGGTCGCGCTGGCGGTGAGCCTGCCGCTGGCGCTCGGGGCGCTGCGCGGGTTCGCCTACTCGGTCGTCCTGCTGCAACTCTACCAGCCGCCGCGGGCCGACGCGCTGAGCTACGCCGCCGCGCTGGCGCGGGCGGGGCTGCCAGCGCCGACCTGGCTCGCCTTCGCGGCGGTCGTCCCGGCGCTGGCGCTGACGCTGAGGCGCGGCGCGCGGACCCCCGCCGGGTTCGCCGCCGGGGTGGGGCTGGTCTACCTCGCCTTCTTCGCGGTGAACAAGCAGGCGTTCTGCAACTACTACTTCTTCGCGCTCGGCGCGCTCTGCTGCGCCGTCGCCGCCGCGCAGCCCGGCGGGTCGGCGATGCCCGCCCCGCGCCGGGAGATCAGCGCCGTGAAGGGCGCGACCGTCAGCCGCTCGGGTCGCCCGCCAGCCGCGCGCAAACTCTCCGCGCACGGCGCAATCGCCGCGCGCGGGTCGGTCGTGTCGAAGATGTAGGCGACGATCGCGGCTTCCTCATAGGCATGGTGGTAGGGGTGGTAGCGATCGGTGGCGGGGTCGAGCGGGACGACGATCGGCGCTTCATTCCAGAGGAAGGTGAGGCGGTAGGCGAGCCAGTACTGCGCCGCCGCGTGGGTGACGCCGCGCGCCCGCAACGCCGCGCCGAGTGTCGCCTCCTCCGCCGCGACCCCGCGCGCGTCGCGGACCGGCAATGGCCCCTGCACGTATGGCCCGAAGCTGAGCCAGCCGCCGACCGCCGCCGCGACGATGTACGGCGCGAGCACGGGGAGGCAGCGCCGCGCCCCCAATGCCCGCGCCGTCGGGACGAGCGCGAACGGCGCGGCCCAGACGATCGGCGCGAGGTAGCGCGCGGCCCACATATCCTGGGGGCTGCGCGACACCAGGAATCCGGCGATCGAGGTCGCGGCGACGAGGCCGCCGAACGCCCCGAGGCGGCGCGCGGGCCACGGTGCCTGCCGCGCGAAAATCGCCAGCCCGCCCCAGGCGATCCCGGCCACCAGGAGGAATGCCCCGGCGATCTGGATGATGGCGAATGCGGCGGGCGGCTGCCAGCGATCGGGGTAGAGCCCCGCGCCGGGGATGTAGACGCCGTAGCCGAGGAGCCAGGGGAGGCACTGGTCCCAGAGGAGCGCGGCGTTGCGGCGCAGTTGCCCGAGCGAGAGCGCGCCGCCCCGGACGCTGTTCGGCGAGGGGGTGACCGCCAGCCGCGACAGCGCCACGGCGGCGAGCCCGACGAGCCCGCCGCCCAGGCAGGAGCCCGCGCGGCGCAGGGCGAGCGACCGCGCGGGCCGACCGTCGAGGCAACAGGCGAGCGCGAAGAGGCCGAGCGCCGGGACGAATTGCGCCGCGAAGAAGTCGAGGTAGAGGGCGAAGCCGCCGAGCGCCGCCCCGAGGGCGTAGCGCGGCAGGGGACGGCGCGACGCGCCCGCGCCGTCGAGCGCCCAGATCGCGGCGATGACGCAGGTGATCGCCCACTGGCGCGGCGGGTAGAGGATCACGCCGTTGATCGCCTGGGGGGTGAAGACAAGCGGCAGGGTCGCGGCGATCGCCAGGGAGAGCGAGAGATGGCGGCGCACGGTGGCGAACGTGAGGCTGAGCAGGAGGAGATGCCCGACCAGTGGCACGACCATCAGGGTCAGCGGCGTCGCCCCGCCAATCGCGAAGCCGAGGGCGACGAGGGCGGCATCGGGGACGCCCTGGTAGTTGGTTCCCCAGATGAACCACGACCGTTCGCCGCGCAGGATGTGTTGCGCCTGGAGGCCGACGATCGCCGCGTCGGCGTGGACGCCGCGCGCGTTGAGCAGGGCGGGCAGGCGGAAGAGGATCGCCGCGAGGGCCAGGGCGGCGAGGGCCGCGAGATCGCGAACGGTCGTCCGTTGCGGGGTCGGCGAGGGGGGCGCGTTGTCGGTCGTTGTCGCCAAGTGGTCCGTTTCCCAAAGTGGCGCGTGGGTCGGTGGCGCGCAACGCTCGGCACGAAACAGATCCGCGCGCGCGCCCGTAGATGTTGCCGGGTGGCGAGTATGGCGCGCGCCCGACCGGCTGTCAACGTGCCGAGCCCGCCAGCGCCGGATGAGAGTGCTAAGATTCCCCGTGGTCGATGAGGCTGTCCGGTGGAAGGGTGGGGATAATCGTGCGGAAGCTGCGCCTCCTGTGGTTCGTGATCCTGGTCGGGATGCTGGCCGGTGGCCTGCCCGCGCTCGCGCCGCGCGGCGCGGAGGCGGCGGAGCCGCAGGTCCGCTACAACCGCTTCGATGTCGATATCGCGATCGACGCGAGCGGCAACTTCCGCGTCACCGAGAAGCAGGACATCAGCTACCCCAGCGGCACCTTCACGCGCGCCTCGCGCAACATCGGCCTCGGCAGTGTGGTCGATATCCGCGATGTGGCGGTCAGCGCCGGGACGCAGGCGTACACGCAGGCCAACAATACGACGAGTCGGACGCCCAACACCTTCAGCCTCGACCGCTCGGCCAGCAACCTGAAAATCGAGTGGTACTACCCGCAGGCGGCGGGGCAGCGCCGAACATTCACGATCGCCTACACGGTCGTCGGCGGGCTGCGGATCAATCCCGATGTCGATGTCCTCGACTGGGTCGCGCTGCGCCCCGACCTCTCGGCCGACGCCGCCGCCTCGACCGTCACCGTCACCCTGCCCCAGGCGGTCGATGCCGCGCGGATCACGACCGACACGCGCGGCGCTCCCGCGAAGGCGACGGTTGTGGATGGGCGCACGGTGCGCTTCGAGGCGGGCGCGGTCAATCGCGGCAAGGGCCTGGAGGTCAAGGTCACCTTACCGCACGGGCTGGTGAGCGCGACCGCCCCGCCGTGGCAGACGCAGTTCGAGCAGCAGCGGGCGGCGCAGGCGCGGCGCGACTCGATCCAGGATCTGATCACCCTCGGCTCGTTCGTCTTCGGCTTCCTCATCCTGATCGGCGGGGGGATCGGGCTCTACCTGCTCTGGTATCTGCGCGGGCGCGATCGGCACACCGGCCTCGTCGCCGAGTACCTGCGCGAGCCGCCGAGCGACATCAGCCCCGGCGTCGCCGGCACGCTGGTTGACGAGCACGCGAACTTGCAGGATGTGCTGGCGACCTTCGCCGACCTGGGGCGCAAGGGGGTGCTCCACATCGACGAGGTGCAGACGCCGGGCGTCCTCGGCATCGGCGGCGGGCACGATTTCGTCGTCGATCGCCTGGACTCGAACGTGCCGCTGAGTTCGTTCGAGCAGACCCTGCTGGGGACGATCTTCGTCAATGGCGGCACCCAGGCGCGACTGAGCGAGGTGAAGGCGAATCTGCTGGCCTCGCTCCCGCGCTTCGGCGAGCAGCTGTATAGCGAGGTCGTCAACCTCGGCTACTTCGACCAGAGCCCCGAGCGGACGCGCCGCCGCTACCGCATGTTCGGCTTCACGCTGATCGGGCTGGCGGCGTTCGCCTGGCTCGCGCTGATGTGTACCCTCGGCACGACCGTCGGCGGGCTCACCTTCGCGGCGTTCCCGCTGGGGATCGTCGGCCTGATCCTCGTCGGCCTCTCCCGCGCGATGCCGGTCAAGACGGCGAAGGGGGCCGAGGAGGCGGCGAAGTGGAACGCCTTTAAGCGCTACCTCGCCAACCTTGAACAATACGACAGCCTGGAGGCGGCGAAGGGGATCTTCGAGCGTTACCTCCCCTACGCTACTGCCTTCGGCCTCGATAAGGGGTTCGTCCAGAAGTTCGCCACGGTCAACACGCCCGCGCCGCGCTGGTATGGCGGCGGCGGCGGCGGCGGGCCGATCATCATCGGCTCGCCGGGTGGTGGCTACTACGGCGGGTCGGGCGGGGGCTATTACGGCGGTTCCGGGGGTGGCTACGTCGGCAATCCGGGCGGACAGGGCGATCCCAATGCGGGCGGTGGCGGCTTCAGCATCCCCTCGCTGCAAGACCTCAGCGATCAGGGTGGCGGCGGCCTGCAAGGCTGGAGCGACAGCCTCTCCGATATGCTCGGCTCCGCGTCGGGCGCGTTCGGCGGCGGCGGCGGCGGCTCCGACAGCGGTTGGAGCGGCGGCGGCGGCTGGGGCGGCGGCGACAGCGGTGGCGGCGGCGACAGCGGCGGGGGGGGCGACTTCGGGTAGGGCGGGACGAGACCTCTCCCCCGGCCCCTCCCCTCCAGGGGAGGGGCCGGGGGAGAGGTTTTTACGCAACGCCCGCGCCCGATCGCGCGTATCTATGCATAGGGACGATTCGACGGTGGTGCCGACTGCACTATACTTGGTGCTGACGGCTGGCCTCGTACCGGTCCACCCGCGCGACCCGCTCACCTATCCGATTGGAGGACCCCGATTAGCGCCACCGCCGAGCGCCCGCTCGCGAATGACGAGGGCGAGCTACGCTGCTATCGCCACCCGAATAATCCGACGCGCCTGCGTTGCAACCGTTGCAACAAGCCGATCTGCACCCAATGTTCCAACGCGACCTCCGTTGGCCTGCGCTGCCCCGAGTGCGCGCGTGGCCCGCGCCCGATCATCTATCAGACCGACTCCTCGATCCTCGCGCGCGCGGTTGGCGGCGGGCTGGCGGTGGCGCTCGTCGTCGGCGCGCTCTGGGGCTTGCTGAACACTGCTGGGCTCGGTCGCTACGGCACGCGCTACGACTGGGGCTTCTGGTTCGCGCTGCTGCTCGGCTTCGGGGTGGCGGAGGCGATCAGCTTCCTCGCGAAGCGTCGCCGCGGGACGACCCTCCAGGGGATCGCCATCGCCAGCGTGCTGCTCGGCTTCGCCGTCAGCCGGGTCGTGATTAACGCGCGGCTGCCCCGCCCGCTCTCCTCGGACCAGATCTTCAACCAGACCCTCGGCGTCTCCCAGACGCTGGGGATCAATCTGCTCAACATCATCTTCATCGCGCTGGCCTGCGTCATCGCCTGGCGTAGATTCAGATGAAGTACGAAGTACGAAGTTGGAAGTACGAAGTTGGGCGGGAGACGGCACCGCCGCGTACTTCGTATTTATGCCCGTATGGGTGCTTCGTAGTTCGTACTTCCCCCTGGGGCTGATAATGGGCAAAGTCATCGCCTTGGAGGTGTTGTCGGGATTGGGCGCGGAGGCGCGGGCAGCGGGGCGACGGGTCGTTTTCACCAACGGGCATTTCGACCTGCTGCACGTCGGGCATCTGCGCTACCTGCGGGCGGCGCGGGCACTCGGCGATCTGCTGGTCGTGGGGCTGAACGACGACGCCTGCACGCGGCGGCTCAAAGGCCCACAGCGTCCGATCGTGCCGCAGGACGAGCGCGCGGAGTTGCTGACCGCGCTCGAACCGGTCGATCGGGTCGTCCTCTTCGGCACGGATACGGCGACTGAACTGGTCGCCGCCCTGCGCCCCGCGATCTACGTCAAGGGCGGCGACTACGCCGCCGCGCCGGATGCGCCCGGCAAGCCGCTGCCCGAGGCGGCGGTCGTGCGTGGCTATGGCGGTGAGGTCGCCCTGATTCCGCTCGTCCCGGGGCGCTCTTCCAGCGACATCGTCGCGCGCGTCATGGCGCGGTATTGCGCAGGGGGGCGAGAGGTCTAGGGGAGAGTGGGCGTGGCCCGCCGTCCCCTGGCAGGCGCGCCGCCGGGGGTGTCGCCGGGGCCGTCGCAGCGATGGCCCACGATCTGCGCGCCCCGCGCGGCGGCGGACCCCAGGTCGCGGCCCGCCGCCGCCATCCTCGATAGCCGCGCGGCGCGCCCCCCGATGGGCGGCGCGCGGGCGACGACGGGCGCAAGGAGCGCAAGGGCAGCAAGACTCGCGTCGCGGTCGCCTACGTCGACCAGGGCGACACCGGGCCGGAGGGCGACGCCGATGGTCGTCACACCCCCGCAGGCGAAGCGGGTCTTCGCGCCGCCGAAGCGCCGGGTCGTCGAGCGCTCCCGCGCCTGGCGCGCCCCGGCCATCCTCGCCCGCCACTTCCTCGCCCACGCCCATAATTGACTCTAGAATGAATTGCTCGCCACTTTCACGATCCGCGCGCTCTGAGCGTCCCTGTGCTGGCCGTTTACTCTATCCGGGATGATTCGCTCGCAGTCCCACGATGAGAGTGCCAGTGTATCGTCGCGGATCGGCTAAACGGCCAGCACAGGCCCGCCCCTCGCCGCGTCCCCGCGGCGCAACCACACGTTCCCCGGCTACACCTCGTGGACCACCTCCCCCCCCAACCACGTCTGCACCGGGCGGATCGCCCTGATCTCGTCCTCCGGGCAGGCGAGGATGTCGCGGTCGAGGATGGCGAGATCGGCCCACTTGCCCGGCTCGAGCGAGCCCCACCGGCGCTCGCGGCGCAGCGCGTAGGCCGCGCCACTCGTGTAGAGGCGGATCGCCTCGGCGCGCGCGAGGCGCTGATCGGGACCCAGGACGCGCCCGGTATGGGTGCGGCGCGCGACCATCGCCCAGATGCCGACGAAGGGGTTGTAGTCGCTGACGGTCGAGTCGGACGACCCGGCCAGCGCGATGCCCGCCGCGAGGTAGTCGCGCGCCGGCTTCATCCGCGCGGCGCGCTCGGCGCCGAGCGCGGCGACGAAGCTCTCGCCCATGTAGTGCAGGAAGGGCGGGTTGATGACGGCGGGGATGTCGTGCCCCGCCATCAGCGCCAGGGCGCGCGGGGTCGGCAAGTAGGCGTGATGGATGCGGTGGCGCAGCCCCGGCGCGGGCGCGGCCTCGTGGGCGGCGGCGTAGGCCGCGACTACAGCATCCTGCGCCCGGTCCCCGCAGGTGTGGCTCTCCACCGTCCAGCCGCGATCGTGGCACCAGCGAATCAGCGCGGGCAGCGCCTCCTCGGGGACGACGAACTGACCGCGATCGGTGCCGCCGACGAACGGCTCGTGCATGGCGGCGGTGCGGTCGCCGATGCCCCCGTCCACCATGAACTTCACCGCGTCGAACCAGATCCGCTCGCCGCCGAAGCCAGCCCCGACGCCGAGCGCCTCGACCCACGGCTGGATCTGCGGCTCCCAGGCGGCGCTGCCGAAGCCCCAGCCGGCCAGGCAGAGGCCGGTGCGCACGGTGAGGTCGCCGCGCCCCTGCGCGAGGTGGTAGGCGCGGAGATCGTCGGGGTACAGGCCCGGGTCCGCCGCACCGATCAGCCCCAGGGCGTTGAAGGTGCGCGAGACGCGGGCGAGCGCCGCCGCCTTCTGCCCCGTCGTCGCCGGGGGGATGTGGCGCGTGATCAGCTCCTTCGCGCGGTCGCGGAAGAGGCCGGTCGGCTCGCCGTCGGCGTCGCGGTCGAACGACCCGGCGTAGGGCTGCGACCGGTCGGGCTGCGGCGTGTCGCGCCCGATCCCGGCGATCGCCAGCGCCGCGCTGTTCGCCATCAGCTTGTTCCAGACCCGGTGCAGGCAGACCGGGTTGTACGGGGCGACCTCGTCCAGTTCGGCGCGGCTCGGCGGCCGCCCCTCCGCCAGGACGCTCTCATCCCAGCCGCGCCCGACGAGCCAGCCACCGGGCGGCGTCTGCGCGGCGCGGGCGGCGACGCGGGCGAGCACCTCCGGGATCGTCCGGCAGTCGTGCAGGACGACGTCGCCGAGGAGGAGGCCGGTGGCCAGCATGTGGCAGTGGGCGTCGATCAGGCCCGGGAGCACCGTGCGGCCGGCCAGGTCGACTCGGCGCGTCCCCGGCCCGGCGAGGGCGACGATCGCGGCATCGCTGCCGGTGGCCAGGACGCGACCGTCGCGGATCGCCAGGGCGGCGACGGTGTCGAAAGCGGCATCGACGGTCAGGATACGGCCGTTCGTCAGGATGGTATCGGCAGCGGGGAAGACGGGCATCAGCGGCCTCCTTCGTGCGATCCTGGGCGATTCAAGCGGACAATCTCGACGCCGAGACCATCCTAGCAGTCGCCCGCAGTGGGCCGCACCCCGATCACCGGCCCCGGCGCGGCTTCCGTGCTGCCCGAACGCCCATCGTTCGGGGACGGCGCTGCCCATCGCCGCGAACCGGGGCTCCAGCCACTCGTCGGGCCGTCCCCCCACGCGGCGCACGAACTGTTGGAGGCGCGGGTAGGCCGTCGCCGCCCCGGGGCAGGTCGCCCGCACATGTGACAGCAGCCCCAGCTCGTTCGCGCTCAGGCTCGTCGGCTCGTGTACCAGCAGCCAGACCACTCCGCCCTCGGCCACCGCAGCCCCGTCACCCGGGAGGTGCGGGTGGTGGTGCAGGATGCCGCCACCTAGCGGTACACTGTCCACGCAGACGGGGCAGGCCCAATATTTCAGGGCGGGCTCAGCGGCACCGAAAAGCGACACTCGTACTCCGACCACCGCCGCCAGTATCGCTCCTATCTTCATACGGCAGGGTGTGCCACGGCTCAGGGCCACTTCGTAAGCTCTCCCGCTCATGGCGGAGTACTTGGTTCTCGCGGCGCAGCCGTCGCAGCTCCTCGCGCTCGGCGCTCGTCAGCTCGCCGGGTTACCCGCGCCCGGCGAGCTGACGAGCGCTCCATCCAGCCGCGCAGCGCCTGCTCGGCGATGCCGAGGTTCTAAGCGAGTTGGGGAACTTCCTTGCCACTTGTCCGGGCCAGCTCGACCGCCTCGGCCCTGAAGGTCGGCGGATAGGGTGAGTGCGTCCTGGCCATCGCGAACTCCTTCCTTGGGGCCAGCGGCCCCGGTATCTCGGTGTCCACACAGTGGAGTCAAGCCGATGCCGGGGCGGGGATCACG
This sequence comes from uncultured Thermomicrobiales bacterium, assembly GCA_902806415.1. Lineage (GTDB taxonomy): Bacteria > Chloroflexota > Chloroflexia > Thermomicrobiales > CADCWN01 > CADCWN01. The sequence continues at coordinate 11,884 of CADCWN010000085.1, forward strand.
AAGGATGGCACGGCCGGTGCGATGCGTTGCTGGTGGCGGGCGCGGGGCCGTGCCACGGCGCGATTGTCGGCCGATAGGACGAGGGGGGGTCACGATGAGGCGACGGCGGGGCATCGGGCGGCTGGCGATCGGGGCGGGGCTTGTCGCGCTCCTCGCCGCGTGCGGCGCCGAGGGGAACGCGGGCGGCGTCGGCGGGGTGCCGACGACCGTGGTCGGGGCGACGGGGGGGCAGGCGACCGTCGCCCCG
>CADCWN010000086.1 GCA_902806415.1 uncultured Thermomicrobiales bacterium
ACCCTCCGCCGGCGTCTGCCTGGCGACCTTCTGGATGGGACAGCATGACGAGTGCAACGAAGGCCGACGCGACCTCTTGCGGATGGAAGAGAAGAAGCGCCTCGTCACCGCCCGATCGCGCATCGCCAGCATCTGATGCCAGAACCGGCCCCCAGTGACACTCCCTTGCGTGTGGTACAGTATCCTGCCAAGATGCGAACCCGGTATCGAGGGCCGATCGGCATGGTCCACCACATCGACTCCGCTGGCGTGGCGTGATCGAGCGGGGGAAGGCGCGTTGAGTGGGTGGCCGAAAGCAATGGATGTACGCCCGTTCGGCGGTGGGGCGCGGCTGCTGTCGGTCGTCGGCCGGCACGCCGGCGACCGCTTCCAGGCGCGAGCAATCGGCGCGGGGGTGCTACTCCTGCTCGGGATCAACCTCTTCAGCGTTCTGCCGCAGAAGACGATCACCAACGACGAGATCATCCAAATACCGGCCGGGTACACTGCCCTCGCGAGCCGCGACTTCCGCCCGAATAATGAGCATCCGCCGCTCGCGAAGATGTGGGCGGCTCTGCCGCTCCTCTTCGTGGGAGCCGCTGCGCCGCCGACCTTGGCGAGCATTCCGCCTGCGGTCACACCGGACGAGCGGACGAACCGCAATGTGCGAGGATTCTGGCTGGCCAACAGCGCGCGCTTCGAGACGATCTCGTTCTGGGCGCGTGTGCCGGTGATCATCCTCACGCTCGCGCTCGGCGCGCTGATCTTCGGCTATACCTGCCACCTCTTCGGGCCGCGCGCCGCCGCCCTGGCGACCACCCTCTTTAGCATCGAGCCGACGGTCCTCGCGCACGGGCGTGTCGTCCAGACGGATATCCCCGCCGCGCTAGCTTTCCTCGGCTTCTTCGTCGCCCTCCACGCCTACGCGGTCGCGCCGACGCTCCGCCACGCGACCCTGCTCGGCCTGGCGTGTGGTGCCGCCTTTGTCACGAAGTTCTCGATGCTCGCCCTGGCACCGATCCTGGCCCTCGCCTTGCTGGTGCTGTGGTGGTTCGCGCCGCGCCGAGGCACACCCCGGCTGCGGATCGCGCTCGGCGCGGGCCTCGCCGCGCTGGTCGTGCTGCTGCTGATCAATGCGGTCTATCTCTTCGACCGGCAGCCGCTGGAAGTCGCGGACGTTAACCTGATCCGGCACACCGCTCCGACGCGCCCGGACACGGTGATCGCCGCGATCGAGGCGCTGTCCGTGCCCATGCCGACCTCCTTCCTGATCGGTGCCTACACAATCTTCTTCCACAATGGCGGCGGGCATAGCGCGGGACTACTCGGCGAGTATAGCGCGCGGGGCTGGTGGTACTACTTCCCGGTCGCCTTCGCCATGAAAACCACGCTGCCTTTCCTGCTCCTCGCCCTGGCCGCGCTCGGCTGGGCGGGCCGGCGGCTCATCACGCGGCGCGAGATCGCGACTCTGGTGCCGCTGATCCCCTTCGCCTTCTACACCGTGTCGGCGATGAACGGCAGCATCAACATCGGCATACGCCACCTGCTGCCCGCCTTCCCCTTCCTCTTCATCCTCGGCGGCGCGACGCTGGACCGTCTACTTCGGCTGCGGTGCCGGCGCGCGCTGGGGATGGCGGTGGTAGTGCTCACGCTGGGCTGGATGGGGGTCGAGGCGGCGCGCGCCTATCCCCATTACATCCCCTACCTTAACCAACTGGCCCGGTCGCAGCCGCACTGGCACTACCTGTCGGATTCCAATGTCGAGTGGGGTGACGACGTTGGCGCACTGGCACGCTACCTACAGGCGCGCGGCGAAACGTCGGTACGCGGCGCGTTATCGGGGGGCTGGGGCACGCTGCCGCTCTACGGCATCGAGTATCTCGACATGGCCGCGCTCCCACCGCAGCCCCTACGGGAGACACGCTACATCGCAGTCGGCGCGAGTTTCTTGAATGGTTCGACCGTGCCCGGCGCGACTGCGGGTGGCGACGCCGCCTTCCAGCAAGGGCGGCGCGACTTATTCGCTGCTTACCGCGGTCGCGCGCCCGAGGCGGTGTTCGGCCACTCGATTTACCTCTACCGTGCCGACGACGCGGCACCGGCCGGGCGATGATGCGCCCCCGGTGCCGAGTGGCATTGCTCCTTGCCATCGTCGCCCTCCTGGCGGTGGTAGCGCTGACGATGTTGGCGCGGACCGGCCGGGGAGCGCGCGTCGACCTTACCGTGGCGGCCATCGTCCGGGGCGATGGGGAGCGGCATCGAGAACGCCCCCGGTCCGGCACGGAAGCGGCTCCGGGCGGGCCACTCCTCGACGCGCCGACCGACCAGCTGCCGGTCGTGGGCGACTACGCCTGGAATCGTCCGGCGGCGAGCAACGGCGGCGCGGCGGCGCTCCTCTGGTTGCTGGTGATCGAGTTGCTCGGGCTGCTGGTGCTGCCGCTGACGCTCCAGCTCTTCCGGAGCTTCCCCGACCGCGGCTGGGGCCTGAGCAAACTCGTCGGCTGGCTGCTGCTCGGTTATCCCCTCTGGCTCGGTGCGAGCCTGCGGATCGCACCCTTCACCTTGCCCGTCGTCCTCTTCGCGCTGTCGGTCGGCCTGGGGCTGGCCGCAGCGGCGGCCCACCGTTGGCGAGTGTCCCTTCGCGCGATCCTGGGCGGTGCCGGTCCGGCGATCGCCTTGTCGGAGGGCGTATTCCTGCTGGCCGGGGTCGCCTTCCTGGCGCTGCGCGTCCGCAACCCCGACCTCTGGCACACCTACTGGGGCGGCGAGAAGCCGATGGAGCTGGCGCACTTGAACGCGATCCTTCGCAGCGCCTACCTCCCGCCTTACGACCCCTGGTTCGCCGGGGGCACGATCAACTACTACTACTTCGGCCACTACCTCGTCGCCCTGCCGGTCAAGTTGACCGGCCTTCCGGCTGAGGTTGCCTTTAACCTGGCGATGCCAACGGTCTCCGCTCTCGTGGCGGGTGCCGCCTTCTCGGTCGCCGCAGGGCTGGCAACATTCGCGCTCCGGCGGCGCACGGCGTTCGGGCCGCTCGCGTTCGGGCTGCTCGGCGCGGCCCTCTTCGTCGGCGTCGGCAACCTCGCCGGGCCGGCGCAGCTCGTCAGGCGCGCGCGCGCCGGGGACGGCAGGCCGCTCGGCTTCGAGTTCTTCTGGAACAGCAGTCGTGCCGTCACCGGGGCCATCACCGAGTTCCCCTTCTTCACGCAGCTCTGGGCCGACCTCCACGCCCACGCGATCGCGCTGCCGTTCACAATCCTGGCGGTGGGGCTGGTGGTGGCGCTCGCGAGCGCGCGGCGCGAAGAACCCGAGTTGACGCGCGACGCGACGGGGGCAAGCGCAAGGGCACCGGTTGGGACCGCGCCCCATGCTCCTCCCTCCGCACACCCGCCCTACCTCGCGGCGCTCGCGCTCGTCATCGGCGCGCTGGCCTGCACGAACTCGTGGGACGTGCCGGTCTATCTCCTCGTCGTCGGCGCGGGACTCTTCCTGGCGACGGGGCCGACGCGTCGTCCGCTGGGGGGCGGCGAGATCGCGCGGCGGCTGGCCGTCGCAGTCGCGGGGACGGCGCTGGTCGGGCTCGCGGCCTATCTGCTCTATTGGCCATTCTTCCGCTCGTTCCAGGCGCAGTTTAACTCGCCGGCCCGCACGCGGACGCCGACCGCGCCGCTCCAGTATCTCGAGCACTTCGGTCTCTTCATCGTCGTCGTCGCCGCGACTCTGACGGCAGGCTTCCTGCTGCACGCGCGGGGTCGCGGGCTACTCCTCGGTGCCGGAATCGTGTTCGCCATGGTGGCCGGGAGCGTCGGGCTGTGGGCGACCGCCCTGACCGCCTGGCTGGCGACGCACACGCGGTTCTTCGCGGACGAGGTCCCGGCATCCGGGCGGCCGGTGTCGGGAACCGGCACGGTGGCGGCCCTGCTGGCAGCGCTGGCGGTCCTGCTGGCGACGCTCTGGGTCGTGGCGTGGCGCGAACACCGGCTCCAACTGCCGCTGATCTTCCTGGTTGCGGCAACCGGCGTGACGCTCGGGCCGGAGATCGTCTTCCTCGCTGACGATCTGCTCGGGAGCGAACTTGAGCGGCTCAACACCGTCTTCAAGTTCTACTTCCAGGCGTGGACACTCTTCGCGTTCGGGGGGATCGGCGCGCTGGCCTGGCTCTACGACACCGCGCCGCGCTGGTCGCGCGCGCCTTTCCGCCGGGTGGGCCGCCGCGTCGCTCGGCGCAACGCGGCGCGCGCGGTTAGGGGCGCGGTCGCCGGCGCGCTGGGGTCCTTGCTGCTCTGCTCGCTCGTCTATCCGGTCGTCGCCACGCCGCTCCGCCTCGCCGAGCGCTCCTCCCAGCCGGTGGGTCTCGCCCCCACGCTCGACGGGCATCGCTGGATGGAGTATGGGCTGATGCCGGGGTGCGCGACCTGCGCGGTCGCGGATGGCGGGGCGATCGGGTTCCAGGACGACCTGGCGGCGATCCGCTGGCTGAACGCCACCATTAGCGGGACGCCGACCATCGCGGAGGCCAGCATCGGCGCCTGGCGGGGCAACGGCGCGCGCTTCGCCAACGCCACCGGCCTGCCGACAATCCTCGGCTGGGACCACCACGTCGCCCAGCAGCGCCCGGCGGCGAGCGTCGCGCCCCGCGTGGCCGATGTCCGCGCCCTCTACAACGAGGCCGACGAGGGCGCGAAATTGGCCATCCTCCGGCGCTACCGCGTCTCCTACGTGATCGTCGGCGCGGTCGAGCGGGGCTGGTGCCTCTCGCCCGAGGCCGGCGACACCTGGGCCTCGCCTGAGGGGCTGGCGACACTCGAAGGGCTGGCCGGGCGCTTCCTCACGCCGGCCTTCCGCTCCGGCGATACCGTCGTCTACCGCGTGCTACCGGCCGTCTGGGCCGCCGGCGACATAGTCGCGCCGGACGGGGGCGGGGAGGGTGCGCGGCGATGAGCGGGCCCACCCTGGCCGAGGTGGCGCTCCTGGCGCGCTGGCTGCTGCTCCTTGAACTGGCCTGCTGGGCCTTCTATCCCCTCCTCTACCTCGCGTTGCCAGGGCTGCGCGACCGCGGTCTGACGATGGCGAAACCATTCGCGCTGCTCGTCCTCGTCTACCCCTCATGGTTCATCGCCGCCCTTGGTCTGCCGGTCTTCACCGCCGCAGCGCTCGTCGCGACGCTCGCGCTCGGTGGGATCCTCGCCTGGGGCCTCGCCATCGCGCTACCGCGCCGCGCGCCGTGCGGCACCCCCTCACTCCTGGCCTTCCTGCGCGCAGGGTGGCGCTACGCGCTTGCCGCCGAAGCGCTCTTCATCGCCGCGTTCCTCGGATACGCCTGGTTACGCGGTTACACCCCCCACATCGCCGGGACCGAGAAGCCGATGGAGATCGGCTTCCTCGCCGCCGCGACGCGGCAGGACCTGATGCCGCCGCGCGACCCCTGGCTGAGCGGCCACGGCATCAACTACTACTACCTGGGCTATGCCATCGTCGCGGGGCTCGCGAAGGTGACCGTCACACCCGCCGCAACCGCGTTCAACCTCGGCCTGGCGACACTCTTCGCCGCGACGCTGACCGGCGGCACCGGCCTGACCGCTAATCTTCTGGCGAAAGGCACCGGGTGCGCGAGGCAAGGCGACGACGGGGCAAGGGGCTCGGAAACGCATCCACGCCCCGCGCTCCACGCGCCACACCTGCGTACGCTCGGCACGGGGTTGCTCGGCGGTTACCTGTTGGCGCTGGCGGGCAACATGTACGCCGCGCGCGACATCCTGACTCGGGGCCGCGCGGCGCTCGATGCGTGGTGGTGGGAAGGCCTCGGCTGGCGGTCGTCGCGCGTGGTCATCGACAGCGGCTGGCCCGCAACCCGCTTCGGCCTGGAACCGCAACTGGCCGAGACGATCAACGAGTTCCCCGCCTTCAGTTTCCTGCTCGGGGACCTACACGCGCATGTGCTAGCCCTGCCGTTCACCCTCCTCGCGCTTGCATTCGCGCTCGATATCTGGCGTGCGCCCGCGCTGGCACCCGGATACGTGCCGGGGAACGCCCGCGCCGAAACGCCGACTGATCGAACGATCGTGATTCCTCCGGCGCGGTCGGTCGCACCACGCCTGCTGGCGGCGGCTTTCTCCATCGGCGCGCTCTACCCAATCAATAGCTGGGATCTACCGACCTACGCGGCGCTCTACCTGACCGCGCTCCTGGTGCCGCTCTGGCGGAGCACCGCCCGGGGGCGACGGCGCTTCGCGGGTCGCGGCCTGCTCGCGACGGCCGTGTTCGCGGCCTGCTGCGTCGCCTTCTTCGCCCCCTTCCACGCTCGGTTCATCGCGTTCATCAGCGGGCAGCCGCTCGAACTGCCGGAGCCGTGGCGGTCGGTGCCGGGGCTTCTGCCCCTCGCGCGGGTGGTCGGTCTGGTCAGCTGGGATAAAACGCCCGCCGCGCAGTTCTTTACGATCTATCTGCTGCCATACGCGGCAGGCCTGATTCTGCTGCTCGGGGTCTGGCACCGGCACCGCGCCGGGACCGGACGCGTGATGCCGCTCGCGGTGGTCCTGACGCTGGCGATCGGCGCGGCCCTGCTGCGGATGCCGGTCCTCTTCTTCGCCGCCCTGATGATCGTCCTCGGCGGGGCCGTCGCATTTCGCGGAGGGCGGATCGCGGACAGGTTCGCGGCGCTCCTCTTCGGGGCGGCCTTCGCCCTGGTGCTGGTGACCGAGTTCGTGTACCTCTACGATATCTTTAACCATCGGGTGAATACCGTTTTCAAGGCGTACTACCAGACCTGGACGCTCCTGGCGATCGCCGCAGGCTACGCGGTCGCGCGCCTGCTGGCTTCCTACCACCCGCGCGTTGCCCGGGGCCGCCGCGACGCCCCCGACGTGCCCGCCCGCGCCCCGTGGTGCGCGCCGCTCGCCGGCGTCCTGGCGCTGCTGTTGATCGCGTCGACGGCTTACCCGCTCGCCGCCGGCCGGGCGCGCGCGCGGGAGTTCCCGGCGCGGATGGGAATGGACGGCCTCGCCGTGATCCGCGCCGCGCACCCCGAGGAGTGGGCGGGGATCACCTGGGTGTACGCGCACATCCCCGCCGGGGCGGTCGTGGCCGAGGCGCCCGGCTGCTCCTACGGCGACTTCGCTAACCTACCGCACAACCGGGTCGCGGCCTTCGCCGGGGTCAGCACGCCGGTTGGTTGGGCCGCACACCAGCGGCAATGGCGGAGCGGGTCGCCGGATCTCCTGGCCGCCCTCGGTCCCCGCATCACCGACCTGAATACCCTCTATCGCACGACCGACCCCGGCGAAGTGGCAACCATCCTCGACCGCTACGACATCGAGTACGTCTACGTCGGCCGCTTCGAGCGCGATGGCTACATGGTCGGCGGCGTCGGCACGCCCTGTGGCGAGGGTGGCGCGTACCCGCCGGCGGGCATCGCCAAGTTCGACGCGCTGATGGAGCGGGTTTTCGCCAGCGAGAACGGAGGGGTCGTCGTCTATCGGCGGCGGTGATGAGGGCCCGTACTGTGCATAATTGCCGTCGGCACTCTTCCCGGCTTCGGCGTATGGCGCGCCCTGTCCTGGCCCGTATAGTGGTGGTGTTCCGAGGTGGCGGTGAGGCCGCTGTCCTGGCAGCGGCGATGACCGCGTTTTTCAGCGTGGCCCCCGCCATCACGGGACGACCGGAGCCTGGACCGTATCGAGCGGCACCGACCGCGCATCACGAGCCAAGGCCAGGGTCGTCCCGCGGGACGACCGGAGCGTGGTCGAGCGGGGGAGGGGCAGGTGGAAGACCGGAGCGTGGCGTATCAGTTGTACGCCGGCATCGACGTGGCGGCCGAGACCTTCGTGGCGGCGTGGCTCGCGCCGGG
>CADCWN010000087.1 GCA_902806415.1 uncultured Thermomicrobiales bacterium
CCGACGCTGGTACCCCCGGAGGGAATCGAACCCCCGACGCCTTCCTTAGGACGGAAGCGCTCTATCCACTGAGCTACGGAGGCGGGCGGCGCGAACCGTGCGCGCGCCTATAGTAGCAAATCGGGCGGGCGGGCGACAATCTGGGCGGGCGGCATCACCGAATCTGCCGCCCGCCCGCGGACGATCAGGCGAAGAGCGGGGCCATCTCCCGCTGCGCCAGGAGGGTCGCCAACTGCTCGTCGCTCGGGGGCGACGCGAAGCGGCTGGCGGCGTCGAGGACGCGCGGCAGCAGGGAGATGTCCCCGGCGGTGTTGAGGAAGACGTCGGGACGCCCCAGCACCCACCCGGCCGCCAGGTCGATGTCATCCTGCTCGCGCAGCGGCTCGTACCAGGTCGGCGCACCGTCGGGTCGCTCGTCCCACGGCGCGCGGGTGATCGCCTTGATCGTCTGCATCGCCACGCCGCGCGCCCGGCAGACGGTCGCCAGCGCCTCGAAGTCGGCGGCGTATTGCGGATTCTGCATCATGATATAGCTGTAGGGGAGCAGGACCGAGTCGAACGGGAATCGCTCCAGGCTGCGCCGGTGCATCGCGGCGATCCCCAGGCCGTGGCCGGTGACGCCGATGAAGCGGACCAGCCCCGCCTCGCGCGCCTCGACCGCCGCCTCCAGCGCGCCGCCCGGCCCGAGCGCGGTCACCCACTCCTCCTCCTGCGCCAGGTTGTGCAACTGGATGAGGTCGATCCGGTCGGTCTGGAGCCGTTCGAGCGAGCGATGGATCTCGTCGCGCGCCTCGCGATAGGTGCGCTGGCCGGTCTTCGTCGCCAGGAAATAGTCGTCGCGATGGCGGGCCATCCACGGCCCCAGGCGCAACTCGGCATCGCCATAGCTCGCGGCGACATCAAGATGGTTCACGCCGTACTCGCGCACGATCGCCATCGCCCGATCGGCGTCGTCCTGCGTCACGCGCGAGAGGGCCGCCGCGCCGAAGATCGTTCGCGTGCTCCGATGCCCGGTCTGGCCGAACGGTAAGGTCGCGATCATGGCCCGCCTCCTCATACTACGTGTCACGCAGATATTGCCTCCCGCCCACGTTGACGATGGTAGCAAGAAGATCGCACAGAACGGGCCAAGAGCCAATACCAACATTGCGAGAGGATCGAGGCAACGCCGTGCCGATAGCTCGCCGATGGAGCGCACTCGCCAGGAAACATCACCACGCGCCGCACGCTGGTAGAGCGCCGCCCCCGCCGAGAGTTTCGGCGGGGGCGGGATGTATCGGCTATCGTTGCGGCGCGGGCGTCTAGCTATACTTGGCGATCAGCTTCTCGACGAGTGCCTGCGTCTGCGCGGCGTCGCCCGTGCTGCGCGCCCCGACTCGGTCGCCGAACGAGTCGCCCTCCTTCTGGTAGAAGAGGCCGAGGTAGAGCGGGTCGTCCGTCAGCGCCATCGTGATCGCCGCCGTGCGGTCGCGCGGATCGTGCTCGGCGGGCAATGGCGTCGTCTCGTCCTTCCAGTAGTTGAACGTGTTGACCTTATTGAAGGTCGGGCAAGGGCTGTAGCAGTCGATCACCGCGAAGCCCTTGTGGTTGATCCCGTCCACGATCAGCTTCGTCAGATCCTTCGGCTTCGAGGAGAAGCCACGCGCCACATACGTCGCGCCGGAGGCGATCGCCAGCATCAGGGGGTTGATCCCCTCCTCGCTCGACCCGGTCGGCGTCGTCTTGGAGACGAAGCCGACGTGCGAGGTCGGCGAATACTGGCCCTTCGTCAGGCCGTAGACGGCGTTGTCCATGATCACGTAGCACATGTCGATGTTGCGACGGCAGGCGTGGACGAAATGCCCCGCGCCGATCGCGAAGGCGTCCCCATCGCCACCGAAGACGACCACTTCCAGTTCGGGTCGCGACATCTTGATCCCGGTCGCGATCGGCAGCGCCCGCCCATGGACACCGTGGAACCCATAGGTCGAGACGAAGAAGGGGAAGCGGCTGGAACAACCGATCCCCGAGACGACGACCACATCCTTGGTGTCGTAGCCCTGCTCCGCCAGCGCCTTGTAGGTCGCGTTGAGCACCCCGAAGTCGCCGCAACCGGGACACCAGGTCACCTTGACTTCGCTCTTGAAATCCTCGGCCTTGCGCTCGACAACCGCCGCTGTCATCAGAACCCCCTGGTGAAGTACAAAGTACGAAGTCGGAAGTACGAAGTAGTGATTAATGCTGTTACTCAGTCCGTACTTCTCTAATCCGCCGCCAACGCCTCCGCCTTGCCCGTCACTGCTTCGCAGATCTCGGCGACGGTGAACGGCATCCCGGTGTAGATATTCACCCGCTCGTAGTTGCCGGGCAGGCGCGCAGCGAGCAGATCCGCGAATTGCCCCTGATAGTTGACCTCGGCCACCAGCACCCGCTTCTTCCCCTCGATGAACGGGGTCAGTTGGTGCTTCGGCAACGGCCAGAGCATTTTTGGCGCGATGAGATCGACCGCGATCCCCTGCTCGCGCAGCCGATCGACCGCCTCGGTGCAGGTCCCCGCTGTCGAGCCCCAGGTGATGATCCCGACTTCCGCCGTCGGGTCGCCGTAGCGGTAGGCCGGTGGCGCATCTTCCACCGCCGCCGTCAGCTTGCGGAAGCGCTTCTCGGTCATCGTCTTGTGGGTGGTCGTGTCGTAGCGGACGCGCCCGTACTCGTTGTGTTCCAGGCCGGTCGCCACATATTCGCCACCCGCCTCGCCGGGGATTGCCATCGGGCTGACGCCGTTGGCGCTGTTGAGGTTGTAGCGCTTGAAGCGACCGCCCTCCTCGCTGCCCTCTTGCCCGAAGCTATAGAAGTCACCGTGTCCGTTCCCGTTGCCGTTCACGCCACCCAGGCTCGCCAGGGTCTGCCGATTGACGATGGTCACCTGCGACAGATCGGGGCGCGGGATCGCCTCCGAGCGGGTGCCGAGCGCGGTGTCGGAGAGGAAGATCACCGGCATCTGGTAGGTTTCGGCCAGGTTGAAGGCGTTGAGCGTCTGGTAGAACGCATCCTCCACCGTGGTGCAGGCGAGGACGATCCGCGGCACCTCGCCGTGACCGCCGAAGACCGAGATGTAGAGATCGCCCTGCTCGTGGCGGGTCGGCATCCCGGTCGAGGGTCCGGCACGCTGCACATTGACCAGGACCAGCGGGACCTCGGCCATCAGGGCCAGACCGAGCAGCTCGGTCATCAGGCTGACGCCGGGGCCGGAGGTGGGGGTCATCGACTTAACGCCGGAGTAGCCCGCGCCGACGACCATCCCCATCGCCGCCAGTTCATCCTCGGCTTGGATGACGATGCCGCCGACTTTCGGCAACTCCGTGGCCAGAAACTCCAGCACGTCGGAGGCCGGGGTGATCGGGTAGCCGAAGACGTGGCGGCAACCCGACGCGAGGGTGGCGAGGCCGACCGCCTGCGAGCCCGTGATGACGATCGTCTCGGGGCGTGACTCCGCCGCGTTAGCGAGCTGATACTGCTCATAGCCGGGGATATTTTCCTTGACATAGTCGATCCCGGCCTGGAGCGCGGCGATATTCTTGTTGACGATCTCCTCGCCCTTGCGCCCGAATCGCTCCTGCAACAGGCGCTGCCCGAATTCGATCGGCAGGCCGAAGAGCGCCCCGACCGCGCCGACCGCGACGACATTCTTGCCGAGCGCGAATTTCAGTTGCGTCTTGGCGATGTCGGTGAGGGGCAGGGCCACGCGGCGAAAGCTGTCGCCCTCGGGGGGCGTAAATTCGGCGGAGTCGTAGATCAGCAGGCCGTCCGGCTTGAGTACCCTGATGCCGCTTTCATAGGCCTCTTCGTTAAATGCGAGCAGAATGTCCAGTTCGTCGCCCTGCGAGTAGAGCGGCGCATTGGCGAGCCGGATCTGATACTCGAAGAGGCCGCCCTTGATCTCCGCCGGTGGCACGCGACTGGTGAGGACGTAATACCCGGCGCGCGCCGCAACTTGCACCGCGAGGTCGCCGGTGCTCTGCACCCCTTCGCCGGCTTCGCCGCCGATGCGAATGACAAAGTCGTTCTTGCCGCTCCCCATGGTCTCTTTCCGTCTCCTAACATGCCGAGGAGGGGGCGTGCCCAGGGCTCACCACGCCGCCGGGGCGGCGGAAGCTGCGGAATTGCTACCCTGGTATCGAGCGACGCTCCCTGGCCCCTATCCCTATCCCTGCCCACAACGTTGACACTCCCAATCATAACACACGGGGGCCACTCATCGGCGCGGCGAATAGGCGTCCCCAGGCGGGTAGAAGGGCAGTATTGGCGCGCTCCGGGTCGCGGTCCGCTGCGCCGGATGATACCGGCAGATGGCCGGCGAGGGATTGCGTTAACGCCGCCTCCCTTGTATCCTACAGCGACGCCGGCACATCGTAGCGAGGGGAGCGATCGTGCCGGGTCGTCTTGCCACGACCCCACCATCCGCCATTGGGGTGTGAGCACGCGCCCCGAGGCACAGATGTTGCTTGCGATGGCACAGCCGATGATGCGGGGATGGGGGAGATGGTCGAGGCCGGGGGAGGGGAGTCAGCCAACGGACGCACGTTGAACATCGCGGTCTACGCCGGGACGTTCGACCCGCTGCACCTGGGCCACCGCGATGTGGCCCAGCGGGCGGCGCGCCTGTTCGACCGCCTGATCTTCGCGGTCTTCACCGGCACCGGGAGCAAGAAACCGGTCTTCACCGGCCCCGAACGGGTCGAACTGGCCCGCGCCACGCTCGCCGATATCCCCAACCTGGTCGTTGAAGGTTATCGGGAACTCACGGTCGGGTACGCCCGGCGGATGGGCGCACGAGCGCTGGTGAAAGGGGTTCGCACCGTCGCCGACTTCGAGTTCGAGTTGCAACAGGCGCACATGAACCATGCCCTGGTGCCCGAGATCGAATCGGTCTTCCTGATGACCAGCCCGCAATATGTCTTCTATAGCTCAAGCCTGATTAAAGAAGTCGCGCTGGCTGGCGGCGATGTCAGCGAGATGGTCCCCGCCGAAGTTGGAATCGCCCTGCGCCAGCGCAGAGAAAATCGCGGGTGAAATAATGGCAGCAGTCACCAGTGGCACCTACCAGCCGTCGGAGCGGAGTGGAGGCGGATCGATGGACATCATGTACCTCGTCGACCAGTTGGAGGCGCTGGTGAATTCGAGCCGCCGCGTTCCGCTCAGCTCGCGCGTGATGATGGAAGAGGAAGATATCCTGGCGGTCGTCGAGAAGCTGCGCGAGGCGGTGCCGCAGGAGATCAAGCAGGCGCGCAAGGTGCTGCAAGACCGCGACCAGATCCTCAAGGCGTCGCAGACCGAGGCCGAGAAGATCGTCACGATGGCCCGCGAGCGCGCCGAATATATGATCAACCAGGAGGGCGTACTCTACCTGGCGAAAGAGCGCGGCGAGCAGGTTCTCAGCGACGCCCAGCGCGACGCCCAGCAGACCCGCCAGGAGATCGAGCAGTATGCCGTCGACGTCCTCGGCAATCTGGAGCAGCAACTCCAGTTGCAGCTCCATCAGGTGCGCAACGGCCTGCAAGAGTTGAGCGGCAATCAGTTCTCGCGGTAAGTAAGGCGTGCCGAGTACGGTGACACAGCGCTCAGGTTACCCACTTTTCGTCGCCCGATACTCGGCACTCGGCAC
>CADCWN010000088.1 GCA_902806415.1 uncultured Thermomicrobiales bacterium
GCTCGTGGTCGTCCGGCTCCCGCAGGCGAAACGCGGCTTCGTGCTGTTGCCGAAACGCTGGGTCGTGGAGCGCCCCTTCGCCTGGCTCGCCACGTTCCGCCGCCTCGCGCGCGACTACGAGCGCGCGCCCGCCGTCCCGGCCGCCCTCCACCTCCTCGCCCTTGTCTGCCTCCTCCTGGCCCGCCATCTCACCCTCGTCCCCCAAGTCCATAACTGACTCTAGGACCGAGCGGGGACGGATTAGGGTGGGACGCGGCTGGGATGATTCGCACGCCCATCGCGGGGTGGAGCGGCAGATGGAACCACGCCCCGCTGTGCCGTTCGCCACCGCGCCCCGCGCCCACCGTAGCACGGCGTGGTTGAGGAGCGGTGTAACGTGGCTGCTTTGAGGCCATATTCTCGACGATCTCGTCGATCTTATGCTTATCGCCCTCATCCATATGCGTCCGCATGATCTTTCTCGCTGTCATGCGCGATTGCGAGAGGAAGCGTTCCACATTGCCGAGCGCCAACGGATGTACCTTGTCGGCCAAGACTTCCAGCGCCTTAACCAACTCGTCTTCGTGCGTAATGCCGACCGTAGATTTCACGAATCCGATATATGCGGTGACATCTTCGACGCTGATTCCGATGCGCGCACCTGTGTGGGGATCGGTTGGATTGAACTCGTTCGACACCGTCGGGTCGATCGGGCCGAGTTCGCCGAATTGGTGCATCACGATCTCGTCTGCGCCCAAGGCGAGGAGGGTTGCAGCGCTATAGGCTCGATAGGGCACGAGGACGTTAAACTCCTTGGCGTATTCGCGCAGAAAGGAAACCAATCGCCACGGGACCGTACTGATACCCCCGTTGCTGACCAGGAAGACTTCGAGCTTCTCGACGGGCCGAGAGGGTAGCAGGGCGAGGTGATCGAAGAAGACGCGCACGGCATCATCCGCGATCATGCCCGGCACGTTCGGGCGTAGGCTCGTGAGATAGCAAATAACGTGCGATCCCCAGAGTTCCTCGATCCGCTTTATCAGGGACAAGCGCTTTTCGGATGGCACTACAATCCTCCGATGCTCACGCAACCCCCACCAGTCTTCCCCATAGGTGGCGAGCCGCAACTTTCTTCGATCGAGGAGCCGAGACTATATGTCAACCATTGCCGATCGTATCAGGTGTACGTTCAGCTTGCAAGAGCCATCTGGCATTTCTGCGAAGAGAACATATATGTGCTCATAATCTTGCGGAAACCAGGCCCGCCCCGGCGCATTGGCGAGGCGGGCCTGTCGCGTACACGCTCACGCCTCCGGCTCGTCGGCCTCGACGTCCGCGTTGGCATCGGTGTTGCCGTGCCCCGCGCGCCGCGCGTCGGGCACCGTTGGCCCCGCCTCCCGCCAGAACCGCGCCCGCCACGCCGGATCCGGCTCGAACTCCTCGTCGAGGTCCCCGTCCTCCAGTAGGCGCCGCCCGATGCGCCCCCAGACCGCCGGGGCGACGGGGCGCGACCACCACCGCGCGGCCAGTCGGGCGAGCGTATAGGTGAGGAGGAGCAGGGCGTAGGCGAGCGCCATCGGGGCCAGGCGGGTCGCGACCGGCCGGTCGGCGGCCGCGAGCGCCCAGGCCGCGCCGAGGAGCAGCAGCCGGAACGCGCCGTAGAAGAGCGCGATGCAGGCCCGGTGAGCGTGGCGCATCGTCCCTCCTGGTACTGCTTGCCGGCTAGGTGGGCGGCGGGCAACAAAAAACCGGCCCGCCTCCCCGCGCGGCCGGTTGCACCACTCACTCGGCGGGGGTCAGGTGCCCAGATACGATCCCCCGCGTCATCGCCGCCAGTACACATTCTAGGCGCAGCGCGCGCCGCCGCCCAGGGCCAGACGGTCGGGACCATCGGCCCGCCACCGGCGCCGTACTATCCCCCACGGCATACACGGGGGTGGGCATGCGGGATGCCGCCACCGCCATCCCCAGCCGCGCTCGGCTGCGCGGCGGCGCTGGCACGCGGGCTGCATCCACGGCGGCACGGGTGGCCGCGTGTGCGCCGCCGGGAAGGAGGAGCTATGTCGGTCGGGGGCTTGCAGGTGCTGAGTGTGACGGTGGTGGTGTACACCGAGGGGGACGGGCCGGAAGGGCCGCAGGAGCTCCTGGCGCCGACCGGGCGGGTGGGCACCTACGAGTTGCCTCTTGCCGGTGGCGGGGGCGGCGTCCAGGTGGTGGGCGCGTGGCACACGCCGGTGGACAACCTCCCGGCGATCACGGCCTTCTCCCGCCTCGATGTCGTGCCGTCGCAGCAGAACCCGGGGGGCGTGGTGCTGACCGCGGCCGGGCAGCCTGGGCAGCGCGGGCGCATCCGGCTGCGCATCACGGCGCTCTGCGAGGCGACCACCGCCCGACGCGGCGGCTACTGACCCGACCCGTGCCGGGCACGACACGCGCACCCCTGCGCGAGGGAATGCCGGCGACCGCGAAGGGTCGCCGGCATTCCCCATTTGGTGCCGGGGCGCATATTCGACCCTACAGCGACACTTCGAGCTCGTCGATGTGGAGTACTGCGGCGATGCGCTGCCAGCGGTCTTCATCACACCAGAGCCGGTAGCGCTTGTACGCGGTCTCCCATTTACCGCATTCCTTGGGCATGGCGCGCCACGA
>CADCWN010000089.1 GCA_902806415.1 uncultured Thermomicrobiales bacterium
CGCCCGGCGAGTCGGCCCCGCGGCCGGACCGCAACGACAGAGCGCTTCTGCTACACTATGCCGCCTGAGTGAGCGGAAGCGAGATACCCCATCCCTGACCCCTTACCGTCGGAGATTGCCTGATGCTCGGTGCTATCCTGGCCCTCGTGGCGAACGCCGTCGCCGTGATCGCCGTCGCGACCGTCCTGCCGAATCAGGTCAGCTTCGGCAGTGTCGGTGGCGTCGCCCTCTTCGCCCTGATCGTCGGGCTGCTGAACGCCCTGCTGCGCCCGATCGTGCGGCTGCTGACCGCCCCGATCGGCTGCGTCACCCTCGGGCTGTTCGGCATCGTGATCAACGGGTTGATGTTCTGGCTCGCCGCGCAGCTCCGGCCGGATTGGGTGAACGCGACCTTCCTCGGCGCGACGATCACCGCGCTGGCGGCGGGGCTGCTCAGCAGCCTCTTCGGCGCGCTGACGTCCGACCGCCGGGAGCGCCACTAGTGGGCGGGGACGAGCCGTCGCGCGACTGGTCGCGCACGCCCGAGTTGTGGGCCGCGCCGCTGACGATCGGCGTCGTCTCCGATACCCACATGTACCCCGAGCCGCATGGCCGCAGCCTGCCGCAACTCCTGCTGGACGAGTTGGTGAAGGCGGGGCTGGGGCTTATCCTCCACGCGGGCGACATTTTTGCGCCCTGGGTCCTCGACCAGTTGGGCGAGATCGCGCCGGTCCTCGCGGTGATCGGCAACGGGGACAACGCCGAGATGCGCCGCATCCTGCCGCGCTCGCGCGTCGTGCTCGTCGGCGACCACCATATCGGCCTGGTCCACGGCCACGAGGGACCGGGGCGCAACACCCCGGAGCGCGCCCGCCGCGCCTTCGCGGAGAATCCCTACGTGCGCTGCGTCGTCTTCGGGCACAGCCATCAGCCCCTCAGCCGCTTGCAGGATGGGACAATCCTCTTCAACCCCGGCTCCCCGACCGACAAGCGCCGCGCCCCGTACTATTCGTTCGGCGTGCTGCGCGTCGGCGCGACGATCGAGCCGGAGTTGGTCTATTTTCTGTAGTGGGCGAGTGGGCCAGTAGCCTGTTTGCGGGAAGCCGCAGAGGTCGGATGTAGGGGCGTATGGCATACGCCCACCCAGGTCGGGGATTCCGTAGACGTAGGCGAAATGCCGACGTGCGGGCGTATGC
>CADCWN010000090.1 GCA_902806415.1 uncultured Thermomicrobiales bacterium
AACCTCAACTTCTCCGTGCTGCTCCCCACCGGCCTCACCCCGGCGCAATACGACCCCGCACTCTACGCGATCCTCAACGACGATTACTCGCCCCGCCTCGTCTATCACGCGCTGCAAGCGCTGCCGAAGTAGGCGTACCTGCGCGTCGTCAGGTCGCCGGAGTTCCTGACGCCGACCGGCACCGACGACGGCACCCCGCGCGACGCCAGGGACTTCGGCGACTTCATGCGGGCGATCGCCGAGTGCTACCGGGGCCGCGTGCGCGCCTATCAGCTGTGGAACGAGCCGAACCTGGCCGACGCGCCGGTTGGAGCGCCAGGCGATCTTCGAATGGATCGAAGTCTTCTACAACCGGCAGCGGTCACACTCGGCGCTCGGCTACCGGAGCCCGATGGCCTTCGGGCAAGACCTTGCGACGGAGGTGCGGGCGGCCTAGACTTACCCTGTCCACGAAACCGACTTAAGCTCACTCTGGGCTTGGGACGGTTCCAGATATGCACGTTTGTCTTTCGCGCGGGACTCACCCTTACACGCGGGCCGGATGGTGTCGTGGCGCAGACTGCTCCATCGACAAGGAGACAAGAAGGAGACAAGCGAGATCGCACGCACCGGCGGCGGGCCGGGAGTCGTAGCTCGCGCGTTCAGAGCGAAGCCTGTATCAACGCACGGTTTCTGGGGCGGGTCGGGGAATCCGGGAATCACCCCTGAGGGCTCGGAAGTACCGTCGCTCGACGGCCCAAGCTTCGGTCAGGCTTGACCGATCTGGTAGAGACGGAGCGGCACAAGGCCAATCGCGCCGCCGCTGCGACGCAAGGTAAGGAAGGGCGGGGATGTCGAAAGCGAACTTTCGCGGGGTGGGGCTCTTACTCGTGCTGGCGTTGCTGTTCGTCCCCCGGCCGGTGCTGGGCGCGCCGACGCTGACCGTTTCGCCGTCCTCGGGACCGGCGGGCACTCTCTTCGTGGTCACGGGCACTGGCTTCAAGCCGAGCGAACCGCTGTTCTACCGCGTTGTCGGACCGGCTGGCAGCGCGAATACACCAAGTCTCGTGCCCTTTCTCGCCGACGAGGACGGCAGCTTTCGCGGGAACGTCGATTCCGCCGGGCGCGCACCGGGCGACTATCGCCTGGAAGTACTCAACGGCGCCGGCGCCGTGACCGTCGCCACCTTCACGATCACCGGTGGCGCCGCCCCCACGCCCCCGCCGCCGTCACCGCCGACGGGCGGCCCAACGCCGCCGCCGCCGCCATCCGCGCAATGCTTTGAGGAAACCGGCCAGTGTATCCAGGGGCGCTTCCTCGCCTACTGGCAAGCGCATGGTGGGTTGGCCATCAACGGCTACCCGATCAGCGACGAGATGCGGGAAACGCTGGAGGACGGCCAGCAGTACACCGTGCAGTATTTCGAGCGGGTGCGCATGGAGTACCACCCCGAGAATGACGCGCCCTATGACGTCTTGCTGGGCCAGTTCGGGCGCCGGATCCATCCCGCCGATCCGCCCGCCGCCCAGGCCCCCGGCGCGCGCTACTTCTCCGCTACCGGGCACAACCTCGGCGGCAGCTTCCGCGCCTACTGGGAGGCGAATGGTGACCTCGCGCAGTTCGGCTACCCGCTCACCGAGGAGATCACCGAACGGCTGGAGGACGGCAACGAGTACCGGGTGCAGTACTTCGAGCGCGCGCGCTTCGAGCACCACCCCGAGAACCCCGACCCGCAATATCAGGTGCTGCTCGGCCAGTTCGGTCGGCGCATCCTGAGCCAGCGCTAATCCGTCCAGCGCTGTCCATGTAGCAGTGCCGCCGGTCCTCTGCTGGCCGGGACCGCTCTGGTGGCGGCCACGGCCAGGTCGATTAAGCCGGCCGCCCCTCCGCGCAGACCCGCTTTGGGAAGTGCCGGCTGGCAGACCGCCGCCTCACCCTGCCCTGTCGAGATGATCCGTCGGGCCCCTGGCGGCAGAGATCCGTTTCATTACCGTAAGCGTATAATTTAGAGCAGTGGGGCAAAGTTGCCCTATCCCGCCCCTCCTCACTGTAGCGTCACGGCGGCTAATTGACAGTGCGAATCTTCTTGGCCATCTGGGATCTTGATATTGCCGCTGGGGACTATCAAGAATTTAGGCGCCCCCGCCTTGAAAGGCCCGCCCGCGATGAGCCTTCTGCGGCTGCTGGCCTGCGGCCTCGTGCATTGTCGAGGACCCCCGTGTGACACCTTGTGGTTCCAGCCATCGGGACGGGAAGCCTTGACTTGCATCTCCATGAACTGGGAGAAAGGTGCCCATGAATCTCTCGCGCCGCCTCAGCCTGTTAAGCATTGTGGCGCTCCTGCTCGTGTTGACCGCGGTGGGTAGTGGGGCGTCCAGCCACCGTGAAGCGCCGCTGACCAGCCAGGATCCCTACGCGGACAACACCGATGTCTACGCGTTCGTCAGTCCGGATCGGCAGGATACGGTCACGCTGATCGCCAACTTCATCCCGTTCGAAACCCCGCAGGCCGGACCGAATTTCTACCGATTCGCCGATGATGTCATGTACAAGATCAACATCGACAACAACGGCGACGGCGTGGCGGATATCCAGTATCGGTTCCGCTTCAAGACCGAGATCCGCAACCCCCGCACGTTCCTCTACAACACCGGGCCGCTCACCAGCCTGGACGACCCGGACTGGAACATGTTCCAGACCTACGATGTCGCTCGCGCGGCGTTCGACGGGCAGGGGCGGCAGACGCGGGATGAGGTGGTCGGCGGCTACATCAAGACACCGCCGGTCAACATCGGCCCCAAGTCCACCCCGAACTACGAGGCCCTCGCCGCCCAGGCGGTGTTCAACCTGACCGACGGCTCCCGGGTCTTCGCCGGCCAGCGCGCCGATCCCTTCTTCGTCGATCTCGGGGGGACGTTCGATCTGCTGAACATCCGCAAGGTTCCCGGCAACATGGGCGGCGGCGTGAACGGCCTGAAGAACTACAACGTCCATACGATCGCGATCCAGGTCCCGAAGGCCCGGCTGTCGGCGAGCGGCGCCATGCCGAGCGGGGCCAAGGATCCCAATGCCGTCATCGGTGTCTGGTCGACGACGGAGCGTCTGGCGACGCGCGTCCTCCCCGGCCAGCCCGCTTCGGGTGGCGACAACCCGGCCGATCCGAACAATAATGCTCGGTTCCGGCAGGTGTCGCGCCTGGGTATGCCGCTGGTGAACGAAGTGGTCGTGCCACTCGGGTTCAAGGACCTCTTCAACGGCTCCCAGCCCAAGGACGACGCCCAGTTCATCGGGCCGGTGCTCGACCCCGAGGTGCCGAAGCTGTTCAAGGCGCTGTTCAACATCGACTCTCCCCCGGCGCCACGCAACGACATCGCGATGGTCTTCCTCACCGGCGTCAAGGACCTGAACCAGCCGGCGAACGTCACGCCGTCCGAGATGTTGCGGCTGAACATGATGGTCCCGGTGACGCGCGAACCGAACCGGATGGGCGTGCTCGGCGGTGACTTGCAGGGCTTCCCGAACGGCCGGCGTCTGACTGACGACGCGGTCGACATCACGCTGCAGGTGGCGGCTGGTGTGCTCGTCGAGGGCTTCAACAAGGCGCCCAACAACCAGCTCGGCGATGGTGTGGATGCCCCGGCCACGCCGATGCTGCCCGTTTTCCCCTACGTTGGCACCCCGTACCAGGGTTTCGAATCCCCGACCAGTCGCTAACGGCAGTTGGCGGTTCCCGCGCGCCGACCGGCGCGGGAACCGCTACCATGTGGCACGGCGTTCGCGGCCGGCCAGGAACGTTCGCTACCTCGCGCGCCGGCAATGACGCAAGCCGCTCACGGTCGCTCTATCGGAGGTTGGCGATGACCCTCAACAGGTCCCGGCACCTCGTGCTGACCCTCGCCGCGCTGGCCCTGAGCGCGGCCATCGTGCTGGGCGGGCAGCGCGCGGGAGTGTGGCTGGGGCACGCGCCAGGGAAGGGCAGCGGTGTCGCCGTGTCCCCCCTTGACTCGCGCCCCGTGTCCGAGCGGCAACTCGCCGGCCTCCAAGCCCAATTGCATGAGCGCCCGGACGACATCCGCGCGCTGGCGCAACTCGGCCAGCTCTATCTGCAGCGGGCGCGCGAGACTGGCGACCCGGCGTACTATCCGCGCGCCGAAGTGGCCTTCAAGCGGGTGCTGGAGCGGGACGAGCGCAACGTGGCGGCGCTGACCGGCCTCGGCGCTCTCGCGCTCGCGCGCCACCAATTCGCCGAAGCGCTGGCCTGGGGGGAACGGGCACGCGCGGTGGCCCCCGATCTGGCGGCAGTCTGGGGCGTCGTCGCCGACGCGCAGATCGAACTCGGCATGCACGACGAGGCGCTGGCGAGTATCCAGCGCATGGTCGATATCCGCCCCGACCTGGCCTCCTATTCGCGCGTCTCGTACGCCCGCGAGCTGCACGGCTACCCCGCCGAGGCGATCGAGGCGATGGAGCGCGCGGTGGCGGCCGGGGCACCGGGGCAGGAGCCGACCGCCTGGACGCGCGTCCAACTGGGGCATCTCCGCTTCAACGGCGGGTCGCTCGACGGCGCGCAGGCCGACTACGAGACGGCCTTGCGCGAGTTCCCCGGCTATATCCACGCCTTCGCCGGGCTTGGCCGCGTCGCGGCGGCGCGCGGCGACTGGGCGACCGCGATCGAGCAGTATCGCCGCGCCACGGCGACGATCCCGTTGCCGGAATATGTGATCGCGCTCGGCGAGGTCTACGCCGCCTCGGGCGACCAGGCCGCGGCCGACGATGCGTTCGCCCTGGTGCGCGTGCAGGCCAAACTCCAGGCGACCGGCGGGGTGAATACCGACCTCGAATTCGCGCTCTTCGCGGCCGATCACCCCGCGCCGGGCGACGACCCGCGCGCGGCGGTGACCCAGGCCCGCGCGGCGGTGGCGACCCGACCGAGCATCCACGCCCACGACGCGCTCGCCTGGGCGCTCTATCGCGCGGGTGAATATGAGGAGGCGGCACGCGAGAGCGGGCTGGCGCTGCGGCTCGGCACGCGGGATGCGCTGCTCCACTTCCACGCCGGGATGATCGCGCGCGCGCGCGGCGATCGGGAGGCGGCGCGCGAACACCTGGGCGAGGCGCTGCGGATCAACCCGCACTTCTCGATCCTGCACGCCCCCGAGGCGCGCGGGATCCTGGCCGGGCAGTGAGGTCGCAGATGCCGACGATCACGGGCGTCAGGCGAGCCGGGCCGGCGACAGGTTCGCGGCGGGGGGAAAGCGCCGCGCCGCGCCGCTCCCGCCGATTGCTCGTCGGCCTGCTCTGCGGCCTGCTCGCCGCGCTCTGGTCCGGTGTCGCCGCCGCCCACCCGCTCGGCAACTTCACGATCAACAGCTACAGCCGCCTCGATTTCGCCGGGGACACGGTGCGGCTGACCCACGTCCTCGATCTGGCCGAGATCCCGACCTTCCGACTGATCCAGGAAGGGAAACTCGACCCCAACAAGAACAATCTCCTCGAGCCCGACGAGGCGCGAGCCTATCTGGCCGCGGAGGGGCCGCGCCTGCTCGACGGCCTGCGGCTGACTGTGGGGGGCCAAGCCGTGTCCCTACGACAGCTCGATCAGGCGGCGACGTTCGTGCCGGGCCAGGCCGAGCTGCCGACCCTGCGCGTCGAGACCCACTTCACCGCCGCCCTCCCCACCGGCTGGGAGGGCGCTGGCGCGGTCACCTTCGCCGACAACAATTATCGCGATAGGCTCGGCTGGCGCGAGATCCTCGCGCGGGGCGGGGCGGGGGTCGTCGTCACCGGCATCACGGGCGAGGATCTGTCGGACGAGTTGCGCGCCTATCCGCAGGACCAGCTCAACGACCCGATCGCTCGCCGCGAGGCCGCATTCACCATCGGGCCGGGCGAGAGCGCGCCCGCCGCCGACACCGCCGCCCGCGCCGCCGGGAGCGTCACCGACCAGGAGGCGCGGCGCGGCGGCGTCACGGCCAGGGTCGCGAGCCTGATCGGGCTCGATAACCCGACCCCCACCGTGATCCTGGCGTCGATCCTCGGGGCGGTCTTCTGGGGCGCGGCGCACGCCCTCTCGCCCGGCCACGGCAAGACGGTCGTCGCGGCCTACCTGATCGGCACGCGCGGCACGGCCAAGCACGCGGCGTTCCTGGGCCTGACGGTCACGATCACCCACACGGCGGGGGTCTTCGCGCTCGGCGGCATCACCCTCTGGCTGGCGCGCTACCTCTTGCCCGAAACGCTCTACCCCTGGCTCAATGTCGCCTCGGGCCTGCTGGTCGTGATCATCGGGGTGTCGCTCGTCGCGCAGCGCCTGCGCGGCGACGGCGCGACGCCGGACCACGATCACGAGCACGCCGAGCTCGCCACTCCGCCCGACGGGCAGGACGGCGAGAACTGGCGGGCGCTCAGCCACACCCACGGCGGGCGGGCGCACACCCATCTGCCGCCCGGTGCCGCCGGGGCGCGCGTGACCTGGCGGAGCCTGCTGGTCCTCGGCGTCAGCGGCGGGCTGATCCCCTGCCCTTCCGCCCTGGTCCTCCTGCTCAGCGCGATCTCGCTCGGGCGGATCGGCTTCGGCATGGTCCTGGTCGTCGCGTTCAGCGCCGGGCTGGCGGTCGTGCTGACGGCGATCGGGCTCCTGTGCGTCTACGCCCGTCACCTCTTCGCCCGCTTCTCCTTCGAGCCGCGCCTGCCGCGCTTCCTGCCGGTCGCCAGCGCCCTCGCGATCACCCTCGCCGGTGGCCTGATCGTCCTCGACGCGCTGCGCCAGGCCGGGATCGTCTGAAGGGGCGCACTTGGTCGAGCGCCCCACCCTCCCGCTTCAGGGGAGGGTCGCCGCCGGGGCGGCGGGGAGGGGTCAACCCAACCCACAATTCGGGCCACGTTTGCGAAACGCAGCCACTACACCGAGGGAGCGGAACGATGCACCACGATGGCGATGGGGCCGACAAGCGGGCCCCGATGGCGCCCGCGCCGATGAAGTACGCCCCGGACGGTTCGGTCGCCTGGGGCGAGATGTGGGACAGCTTCTGCGCCCTCGCCCGCGATGGCGGCCCGCCGCACCGCGCGACGCTGCTGGAAGGCGACCCCGCCGCCGATCCCGCCAGCGACGGCTACCGCTTCGCCGCCGCCGAGATCACCCGTGGCGTCGTGGCGGTGAGCGGGCTGCCGGTCGCCCCCGCAGCGGCCGGCTGGCTCGCCATCGGTTGCCACTCGGCCAGCATGGCGCACTGGCTAGCCGAGGCGATCATCGAGGAGAATGTCGCGGCGCGCGCCGAGGGCGCGACCCTCCTGGTGCCGGTCGGGGCGAGTTTCACCCTCAAAAGCGAGATCAAGAACGTGATCACCGCCGTCGCCAAGACGACCCACTACTGGCGCGAACACCTGCCGCCCGAGGTGAAGCAGACGCTTGAATGGCAGGCCCGCCTCGCCGACCTGCGCCGACGCGTCACCGGGTGGCTGGGTCGTGGCGCGACAATCGGCGGAGCGTCGCTCGCAATCGTGTGTTAGGGACTGCGAAGTTGTCGAGCGCTGAAGGGCACGTTGGGTTTACCCCTTGACGCGCGAGCGCCGACGCGGTAGACTTCTAACCATGGTTAACTTCACGCCGGGGTGCGCGCAGTGATGCATACGGACGACAAGCCCTCGACAGACCAGCCCGGCCTGCGGGACACGACGCAGGCGGTGCAGGACTATCTCAAGGTGATCTACAAGCTCCAGCAGCGCGAGCGCCCCGTGTCCACGGCGGCGATCGCGGGACGGTTGGGGCTGTCGTCGGCCGCCGTCTCGAAGATG
>CADCWN010000091.1 GCA_902806415.1 uncultured Thermomicrobiales bacterium
GCGGGTTGGGGCCGGTGAAGTGATCGGAGCGGAAAAGACCGGCGAAGCCCAGGCTCTCGACCTCGGCGCAGAGCCGCTTCCAGCGCGGCCAGGTGAGGCCCATCTGCCCTTCGATCATGATCGAGATCGCAACCATCGGTCCTCCAGGGTGGTAGTCAGTAGTCAGTAGTCGGTAGCCAGTGAGGCGTTGGCACGATTACCCAACGAGCATACCAGATGTCGCTACCAATGAGGGTCTGACTACTGACTACTGACTACTGTAAACCTGTTGGGCATTGCCGCCGAGGATAGCGGCCAGCGCGGCGTCATCCAGCCCGACCTCGCGGGTGTGGCGCAGGAATGGGCGGTGGCGCAGGAGCGGGTAATCGGTCCCCCAGAGGATCCGCTCGGGGCCGACGATTGCGGCGATGTGGCGGAAGATGGCGAAGTCGTAGAGATAGGTCGTGGCGGCGGCGTCGTACCAGACATTGCGCGTGAGGGCGGCGATCTCCGGCATCAACGCGTAGAACGGCAGCCCGCCGCCCCAATGGGCCGCGACCACGCGCAACTCTGGCTGCGCCTGGAAGAAGGGGAGCAGCCGATCCGGCGTCGCCGTCCCCTTGCCGGGATACTGGTGGCCGACCGGCTCGCTAGTGTGGATGAGCAACGGTCGCCCGCGCGCGGTCAGCAGCGCGGCCAGCGGCGCGAGCGGCGCGGGGTCGGCGAAGTCGAAGCCCTGGGCGTCGGCGTTCAGCTCACCAATGCCGACCGCGCCAGCGTCCAGCGCCCGGACCGCCTCCGCCAGCGCCGCGCGACCGGCGGTCGGCGCGACGATCGCCAGCGGCAGGATGCGCCCCGGCCAGCGGCGCGCGGCGTCGAGGAGATACTCGTTGTGGGCGCGGCAGAGGCCGTTGTCGCGCCAGGGCCAGCCGCAGGCAACCGCAGCGGCGATCCCGGCGTCATCGATGCTGGCGACTAGCTCCTCGGCGGTCGCCATGCGCGCGCTCGTCGCGCCGTGGGTGGCCGCGAACCACGGATCGCGCACGGTGAGTGCGACGCGGTCGCGCGCAAACTCGGGCGGGAAGATGTGGGTGTGGGCGTCGATGATCACCACGGGCCTTCGACTACTGCGAGCGTTCCCTTTGAAGAAGCGCGGACACTGCCGGTTGTCGTGGCTGATCCGATGGCTATTCGCCGTGCAAGCGCCGTAGATCGGCCTCCATCTCGCGCATTTGCGACGCCAGATCTTCGGCGCGCTGCTCGGCCACGACCCTTGCCACGGCCTCCTCACCGGCGCGCTGCTCAGCATCCTTGGCTCGCCGCTCAGCACCGGCGCGGGCGATGGCGAGAGCACGATAGTCGCCGAGCGGTTCCCCACGCTCGTCGTAGCAGACCACCTCGCCGCCCTCGCTGCCGAGCCAGACCCGCACCGTCTCCAGCCAGAGGCGGCCGCGCTCGTCCAGAGGCAAGGGTTGGTAGCGGTCGCCGACGAGCTCATAGCCGAGCAGCCGCACCGCTGCCCGCCGCCCGCCCGCGATCCCATCGATGATAACGTAGAATCGCACCCCCGCCTGGGCGTAATGATCGAGCTTGGTCGAGCGGTCGATATCAACCGTCGTCGGCGAGGCCACCTCGATGACCAATTCCGGCAGCACGCCCTCCGCCGCGACATCGAAAGTGTCCCAATTCTTCCGCTCGCGCACACCGAAGACGACAGCGAGATCAGGGCCGTGGGCGCGCAAGCCCGGCACGCCCCAGGCGATCCGGCAATCGGAGAGGACGACCGCCTTGGGGTCGGGCGCGATCTGCGCTTCCAGCACGTCGGCGAGATAGCGGCACCAACGCTGGTGGGTGTCGCTCTGCACGATGAAATCCTCCTCCTCGGGGTGCAGCACATCCTCCAGCGTCAGCGGCACCTGCTCGAATTCCGTCGTGCCATCGGGGCGCTCGCGGCGCAGATAGCGCCAGCCGAAGCGGAACGGATCGCGCGCGGTGGCCTCATCCGGCCAGGTGACCAGCATCTCTCTCTGTATTACTGCCGCCGTTGTCGTCGCGGTCGTTGTCGTCGCCATCGGTGACTCCAGGATTGTGCCGCACGGGGAGGTCGGCGGTCGGCAGTTCGTAGTCCGTAGTCCGTAGTCCGTAGTCCGTAGAGATGCTGTGCTGCGAGAAGGTGGCCTGCGCGGCAAGGGTCGATGCTCACATCGCCGCGCTCCTTCAGCATTGAGGGCCGGAGGCCGCACTCGCCACTCTCAACTTGTTACTGACGACGGACGACTAATTTATGCCCTTCAAGGTACGACTGGTGATTAACAGTAGATAGGGATAGGATACCCGATGATGGGACTACGCCGCGCATGAACGCCGGGGGCGAGGGGAGAAGCCGGGGCGATGGAGATGGAGCAAGGATTCGTACCCTACGGGCGGCGCTTCGAGGAGGCGCTGCTCTACGCGGCGCGGGTCCACGCCGTCCAGTCGCGCAAAGGTTCCGGGGTTCCGTATATCACGCATCTGCTCGCGGTCGCGGCGATCGTCGGCGAGAGCGGCGGGACCGAGGACGAGGTGATCGCGGCCCTGCTGCACGACGCGGTCGAGGATCAGGGCGGTGCGCCACGGCTGGCCGACATCCGCGCCCGCTTCGGCGAGCGGGTCGCCGCGATCGTCTGGGGTTGCACCGACGCAACAACGATCCCGAAGCCACCCTGGCGAGCGCGCAAGGAGGTGTACATCGCCCACCTTGCCGAGGCCACACCATCGGTCTTGCTCGTCTCCTCCGCCGATAAGCTGCACAATGCTCGCGCGATCCTCGCCGACTTGCGCGTGCTTGGGCCAACGCTTTGGGACCGCTTCACCGGCGGGCAGGCGGGGACGCTCTGGTACTATCGGGCGCTGGTCGAGGCGTATGCGGCGCGCGGCGGTGGGGCCGTCGCGGAGGAGTTCGGGCGCGTCGTCGCGGCGATCGAGCGCATCGCGGCGCAACCAACTTGATCACCCGGCGAAACATGGCATGATCGCGGGACCATCGTTGGCGAGGCTGGTGGCATGAGCAAGCGGGGAGCCCCTGCCAAACCGCCCGCCCGGAACTCCGGTGCTATACTCCACCGCGTATGCGGACGACGCCACGCGTCGATGGGCGGCAGATGAACACACCTGGGGGGCGGTCCGACGCGCCCCCGCCAACCACCTCGGCCTCGGGACGGCGGATGTACGCCGCCGCCGCCTCGGTGGGGCTGGCGTTCGTCATCGGGCGGATCCTCGGCCAGTTCCGCGAGATCGTCATCGGGGCACGGTTCGGCACCGGCTTCGAGAAAGCGGCCTACGACGCCGCCTTCCGCGTCCCGGACACGATCTTCCTGCTGGTAATGAGCGGCGCGTTTGGTTCGGCATTCGTGCCGGTCTTCGCCGAGTATCTGAGCCAGCGCCAGATGCGCAAGGCCTGGCGACTGGCCTCGAATGTCCTCACCCTGATGGTCGAGGGCTACGCCGCCTTCGCCCTCGTCGCCTTCCTCTTCGCCGACCCGCTCGTGCGCTACGTGATCGCCCCCGGCTTCGAGCCGGTGACACAGGCGCTCACGATCGAGCTGACGCGGATTCTCCTCCTCTCGCCGCTCTTCCTCGGCCTCGGCGCGGCGGCGAAGAGTTTGCTGGAATCGCACGACAACTTCACCCTACCCGCCTACGCCCCGGTCGCCTACAACGCGATGGGCTTGCTCGGGGCAATCTTCCTGGTGCCGCGCTTCGGGGTGGAGGGGCTGGCGTGGGGGATCGTCGCGGGCTCGGTGGCCCACTTCGCGTTGCAACTCCCCGGCCTGACCCGGCTCGGGATGCGTTACCTCTTCCTGCCGAAGCCGGTCGCGGAGGGGGTGCGCCAGGTCGGGCGACTCCTGGGGCCGCGGATCATCGGCCAGGCCGCGTTCCAGTTAAACTTCTTCCTGATCATGACCAACTTCGCCTCGCGGCTCGGCGAAGGGCAGACCGCCGCG
The DNA here is from genome assembly GCA_902806415.1 of uncultured Thermomicrobiales bacterium. Taxonomy (GTDB): domain Bacteria; phylum Chloroflexota; class Chloroflexia; order Thermomicrobiales; family CADCWN01; genus CADCWN01. Next base: position 3,963 of record CADCWN010000091.1, read on the forward strand.
CTCGGCTACGGCTATCAGCTGATGATGCTGCCGCACGGCCTGCTGGCGATCTCCGTCTCCACGGTAATCTTCCCGCTGATGGCGCGGCTCTACGTTGGTCGCCAGTTCGCCGAACTGAAGACGACGTTCGGCGACGCGCTGCGGCCCCTCTTCTTCCTGACCCTCCCCGCCTCGGTGGCGCTGATGATCCTCGCCCGCCCGATCGTGCAGACGATCTACCAGCGGGGCGACTTCGGCCCGGAATCGACCGCCCTGGTGGCGGCGGTGCTGCCCCCCTTCGCGGCGGGACTGGTCGCGCTGGCGCTGGTGGAGACCTGCGCGCGGGCCTTCTACGCGATGCAAGACACGCGCACCCCGCTGATCGCCTCGCTACTCACCATCGCGATTAACCTCGCCCTGGCGTTCGCGCTGGCGCGGCGGTTCGGCGGCCCTGGGCTGGCCGCGAGCATGTCGCTGACGACGGCGCTGGAGATGCTCGTCCTGGTCGCCGTGCTGCGGCGGCGGATCGGGCCGTTCGATGTGGCCGTCTGGACGGCGTTGATCAAGAGCGCGCTGGCGACGATCGTGATGGCGGCGGTGCTGCTCTTCATCCGCGAGCGCTTATCGCTCGTCACCGATCCGCAACTCTCGCGCGGCACGGCCCTCGGGCGGCTGGCGATCTTCGCCCTCGCCCTCTTCATCGGCCTCTACACCTACCTCGTCGCCGCCTGGACCCTGCGCACGCGCGAACTGCTCGAACTCACCGAGCGCTTCGGCGGGCGTTTCCAGCGGCTGCTAACGCGGCGGCGCTGACGAGGTAGGGGGGACGGAACAGCAGGCGCGGAGACGCGGAGGGGGCGGGGAGAATCGAGGCGTTTCGGACAGAGCGCCGAGGTTGGGCGTAGGGGCGTATTGCATACGCCCGCACGTCGGCCTGCCGCCTACCTCTACAGCGGCCCCAGCGTGGGCGGGCGTATGCAATACGCCCCTACGCCCGACCACCCTGCCTGTTTCCCGAGGCCCGCGCTATCCCTATCAATCTTCTCCCGTCCCTCTCGGTGTCTCTGTGTCTCCTGTTCCGCCCCTCGCCAGCTTGTTTAGCTCTGCCTGGGTAGGATAGCGCGATGGCCAGGGGCTGGGACTTGTATACTTGTTCTATTGCGTGGGCGAATCGGGCGCGATGACGCGCCGGGGCATGGGGATAGGTCGAGGTATGGATACTGAGGAACGCTCCCGCCGAGCGGTGCCGATCGCGCCGCCGCGTCGGACACGGATCACCCTCTCGCCCGAACTGACCGTCAGGGACCAGCGCTCGCGGCTGCGGACGATCCTGGTCGTGTCGGGCAAGGGGGGGGTCGGCAAGTCCACCGTCAGCGTGAATTTGGCGGCGGCGCTGGCGGCGCGCGGGCGCGCGACCGCGCTGGTGGACGCCGACATCTACGGGGCGAGCGTGCCGCGAATGCTCAACGCCTTCGAGAAGCCACTGACCTTCGGCTCGCGGCTGGTGCCGGTGGAGCGCCACGGCGTGAAGCTGATGTCGCTCGGCCTCTTCTTCGCGGAGGACGCGCCGCTGGTGGTGCGCGGGCCGATCATGCACAACACCGTCCGGCAACTCCTGGAAGAGGTCAGTTGGGGCGAGCCGGACTACCTGATCGTCGATCTGCCCCCCGGCACCGGCGATGTCGCGCTCAGCGTCGCCGAGACGGTGCCGGGGAGCGCGATGATCGTGGTGACGACGCCGCAGCTGGTCGCCTCGAAGGTGGCGATTCGCGCGGCGAAGATGGCGTCGGTCGGCGAGTTGCGCCCGATCGGCGTGGTCGAGAATATGAGCTACTTCGTCACGCCGCAGGGCGAGCGGGTTGAAATCTTCGGCTCCGGGGGCGGCGACGAATTGGCCGAGGAATTGGGCGTGCCGCTGCTCGTGCGCGTGCCGCTCGAAGCGGCCGTCCGCCAGGCCGGCGACGAGGGGAACCCGGTCGTCGTGCAATTCCCCGACTCCCCCGCCGGGCAAGCGTTCGTCACCCTCGCCGAGCAAGTGGAGCGCCTTGAGCCGCCGCCGAGCAAGAAACGGTAGGCAAGGACAGCACCGCGAGGTCGCGAGCACGAGAGAGGTGGGGCATGGCGGCACCGACGCAAGAACGGCCCGCGCGACACGAGTACGAGTTCACGGTCATCATCGAGCAGGACGAGGATGGCGTATACATTGCCCACTGTCCAGCGTTGCCCGGTTGCCACTCTGCGGGCGACACTGAAGGAGAGGCGCGGGAAATGATCGCCGACGCGATAGCCTTGTATATCGACCTGTTGCACGAGCGCGGCGAGGAAATCCCACCGGATGTTAACGTCACGACGATTCGCGTCCTGGCATGAGCCCCAAACTGCCGATGCTGAGAGCAAACCAGCTCCTATCGTCACTCTCCTGGCATGGCTTCGTCGTCGTACGGCAAAGTGGAAGTCACGTCATTGTGGAGCATCCTGATGGCCGCAGAACGGTTGTTCCCTTCCACAAAGGGAAAGATTTGCCTCGGGGCTTACTCGCGTCAATCTTGCGCGATACTAACCTGACGATTGACGAACTGTTGCGCCGTTGAGTTCTGCCAACTTTGCGAAACGAGCATAGAGCACCTATGGCAACACCATGCACCGCCCAACCATCGGAAGCACCGCTGTCCCTCGAAGGGCGGCTGGCGGCTCTGCCGACCGCGCCCGGTTGTTATCTGATGAAGAATGCGCAGGGGGCGGTCATTTATGTCGGCAAGGCGAAGGTGCTGCGCGATCGCGTACGCTCCTACTTCGGCTCGCCGAAGAGCCTGACGCCGAAGACGCGCGAACTGGTCGCGCACATCGCCGACTTCGAGGTGGTGCGCACCGACACCGAGCGCGAGGCGCTGCTGCTGGAGAGCGCGCTGATCAAGCGCCATCTGCCGAACTACAACATCCGTCTGAAAGACGACAAGACCTACCCGTTCCTGAAGATCACCAACGACGAGTGGCCGACGGTCGTCTACACGCGCAACGTCCGCGACGACACGAAGCGCGGGGCGCGCTACTTCGGCCCGTTCGCCGACAGCGGAGCGGCCTCGCAGACGCTGAAGATTTTGCAGCGCTCCTTCACCTACCGCAAGCCGAACGCGCCCTGCCGCGACAAGAAGCTGACCGGCGACTGGCCGCGCGCCTGCATGTATTTCCACATCGGCCAGTGCCTCGGCCCATGCGTCGGCGCGACGACGAAAGCCGACTATGGCGCGGTCCTCGAAGGGGTCGCCAGGTTCCTCAGCGGCAAGAGCGAGGACCTGATCGTCGCGCGGCGGCGGAAGATGGAGGAGGCGGCGGAGAATCTCGACTTCGAGACCGCCGCCCGCCTGCGCGACGAGGTGCAGGATCTGGAGCGCGTCACCGAGCGCCAGAAGATGGTCGTCCCCGGCGCGACCGACGCCGACATCCTCGGCCTGGCGCGCGGCGCGGGCGGCGACGCCTGCGTGCAGGTCAACGAGTTGCGCGGCGGCAGGTTGCTCGGCGCGGGCCACTATCTCCTTGAGGCCCACATCGAGGATGCCGACGCTGAGATTTTGCAGTCATTCGTGACGCAGCACTACGCCGACGCGCCGCAGGAGACGATCCCGCCGCAACTCTTCCTCCCCCACGCGCTGCCCGACGAGGAGGCGACGGTGGAGATGCTGCGCGCGCGGCGCGGCGGCGCGGTCAAGATCCTGGTGCCGCAGCGCGGCGACAAGCGCGGGCTGGTCGAACTGGCGTCGAAGAGCGCGGCGGAAAACCTCGAACAAGAGCGCCTGAAATGGCTCAACGACGAGCAGAAGACGACGATGGCGCTGACCGTGCTGGCGACGGCGCTCGACCTGCCGAGCCTGCCGCGCCGGATCGAGTGCTACGACATCTCGCACAGCCAGGGGACCAACCAGGTCGCGGCGATGGTCGTCTTCGAGGACGGCAAGCCGAAGAAGAGCGATTACCGCAAGTTCGCGATCAAGACGGTGGAGGGGAGCAACGACTTCGCCTCGTTGCAAGAGGTTCTGCGGCGACGCTTCAAGCGGGCGCAGGAGAGTCTGGCGGCGGCGCAGGCGGCCCAGGGTGTGGCCGATGCGCTGGTGCCATTCGATCCGCTCGACACGGCGACCGCCGGGGCCGTGGAGGAAGCCGTTGGCGATGGCACCGCCCCGCCGCCCGACGAGAAGGCGCTCTCCTGGTCGCGACTGCCCGACCTGATCATCATCGACGGCGGCAAGGGCCAGCTCAGTTCGTCGCTGGAGACGCTGCGCGAGATGGATGTCAATCTGCCGACGGTCGGGCTGGCGAAGGAGAACGAGGAGATCTTCCTGCCGGAGAACCCGGTGCCGGTCATCCTGCCGCGCGACTCGCAGGCGCTCTTCCTGGTGCAGCGGATCCGTGACGAGACGCACCGCTTCGCGATCACTTTCCACCGCCAGAAGCGCGGCAAGAGCGCGCTGAAATCGTCGCTCGACGATTTGCCCGGCATCGGCCCCGCGCGCAAGAAGGCGCTGCTCAAACACTTCGGCTCGCCGAAGCGGATCCGCGAGGCGACGGTCGAGGAGTTGATGGAAGTGGACGGGATCTCGCGCGGGCTGGCGGAGAAGATTCGGGAGAATTTGTAGGGCATTTTGCTGTTGTACAACAGGAGGGGATAATGCTTGTTGTCGGCGTTGATGGTTGCCCTAAAGGCTGGATAGCCATTGCCTACGATACAACGCGCGAGGCATTAACCTCCCAAACGTTCCTCGGACCGCGACCCTTTCAGGATTTGCTGGCAGCCTACCCAGAGGCGGTTTACATCGCTGTCGATATTCCGATCGGCCTCAGTCGGGAGATCGCGCGTCTACCGGATACCGATGCGAGGCGTATCCTCGGCCCACGGCGATCGAGCGTTTTCCCGGCACCCGACCCGCGAATCGTTGGGATGGCCACATACGCTGAAGCATCAGCCCATTCGCGCGCATTGCTCAACAAAGGTATATCGCAGCCGGAAGTCTGTTTCTGGGCGCTGGCCAACGGCACCCCGATGGAGCATCCAAAGCGGGAGGCTGCGGGATTCGAGGAGCGTCACGCACTATTGACAGCGGCATTTCCGGATACACCCATCCCGATGCGTCAAGAGGCAGGCCGTTACGCTCCACCAGCAAAGGCAGATGACATTCTCGATGCAATCGCCGCCGCGTGGACCGCGCGACGCTTTGCTGAGGGTCGCGCAGGGCGTCTCCCCGATGCCCCGCTCCTCGATGAACGCGGTCTACGGATGGAGATAGTGTACTGATGCTCATCGCCGCCAACGACCCGCAAGCCCTCCCCTGGGCGCTCGACGCGCTGGAACGCGGCGCGCTCGTCGTCATCCCGACCGATACGGTCTACGGGCTGGCGGCGCGGCTCGACCGCCCGGAGGCGCTGGAGCGCCTCTATACAACGAAGGGGCGCGAGGCGGGCAAGGCGATTCCGGTGCTGATCGCCGACGCCGATCGGCTCTCGACGCTGACGCGCGCGTTGCCGGAGGGCGCGGAGGAGTTCGCCGCGCGCTTCTGGCCGGGGCCGCTGACGATCGTGCTGCCGCGCGCCGCGACGGTGCCAGACCTAGTGACGGCGGGCGGCGAGACGGTCGGGGTGCGGATGCCGGCGCACCCGATCGCACTGGCAATCATCGCGGGCTGTGGTGGCGCGCTGGCGGTGACGAGCGCGAATCGCTCCGGTGAGCCGAGCTTACGCGACGCCGATGCGGTGGCCGAGGCGCTCGGCGGGGCGGTCGAGATCATCGTGGACAGCGGCCCAACGCCAGGCGGGGTCGCGTCCACAGTGATCGCGCTGACCGACAGTGGGCCGCAGATCTTGCGCGAGGGGCCGATCACGGCGGACGAGTTGCGCGCGGCGTGGGCGGAGACAGTCGGGCGTTGAGGGGATGGACCTCTCCCCGCCGCCCCGGCGGCGACCCTCCCCGCGTCGGGGAGGGTGGGGATCGCGCCCAAGCCATTGGCATCGATGTCGTGACGCGGCGAACCCGTTGCCTGCGCCCCCGTTTGACAGCGCCCCGCGCGAGGCCATAGGATTGCGCCGCCGTGTCGCGGTATTGAACGTCGCGTAGTGCCAAGAGGGATGATGCCGCAGCGCGCGGGCTGGCTTGGGCGGGCGCGCCAGGGACTCAGGATCCCGTGGGTGCGCACACTCGCCATCCTCTGGGTCGCGCAGGTCATCGCCGAACTCGCGTTCAGCTTCGCCTTACCGTTCCTCCCCCTCTATCTGCAGGAACTCGGCGTCAGCGATCCGAACAGCGCCGGATTGTGGGCGGGCGCGATGTCGGCGGGCTTCGCCCTGGTGATGGGCCTGATGGGGCCGGTCTGGGGGGTTGTGGCCGACCGCTACGGACGGCGCTTGATGATCCAGCGCGCCCTCTTCGGCGCGACGATCCTCATCGGCGCGATGGCCTTCGTCCGCAGCCCCGAGCAACTGTTCGTCCTGCGCCTCTTGCAGGGCGGGGTGACCGGCCTCGTCGCCGCGATCTCGACCGTCGTCTCGCTGACCGTGCCGCGCGAACGGCTCGCCGCCTCGCTGGGGCTGGTGCAGACCGCGCTCTTCACCGGCAACGCAATCGGGCCGCTGCTCGGCGGGGTGGTCAGCGACCTCGTCGGCTTCCGGATCGCCTTCATCCTCACCGGCGTGCTCTTCCTCATCTCCGGCATTCTCGTCACCCTCTTCGTGACTGAACCGGCGCGCGATGTTGCCACCGGATCGAAGAGCGCGGGGGGTCAAGGTGGCGGCTGGCGCGAGTTCCTAGGGCGGCGCGAGATTCTGGCGGCGCTGGGCGTGATGATCCTGATCCGCTTCGCCAACTTCGCGCCGAACCCCGTCTTGCCCCTCTACATCCAGGGACTTGCCCCTGATGTCGCCCGACTTGCCACCCTCTCCGGCCTGGTCGTCGCCGCCACCGGCGTCGCCTCGACGGTCAGCGCACTCTGCGTCGGGTCGCTGGCCGATCGGTTCGGCCGTCGCCCGACCCTGCTGGTCTGCCTCCTCGCGGCGGCGCTCCTCTGTCTGCCGCAGGCATTCGTCGGTTCGATCTGGCAGTTGCTGCTGCTGCGCGTCCTCACCGGGCTGGCACTCGGCGGGATGATGCCGGTCATCCAGGCGATCTTCACCGAACTGACGCCGCCCGATCGGCGCGGGATGGCGTTCGGTATCCTGGCGACGGCGGGGGCGATCGGCCTCGGCGGTGGCCCGCTGACCGGCAGCCTGATCGCCGCGCGCTTCGGCATCCCGGCGGTCTTCCTGGCGATGACGCCCCTCTTCCTGCTGGGGGTCTGGTCGCTGCTGCGCCTGCCCAGCGGGAAGCAGGGCGGCGCGCCCTTGCCCGCGCACACCTAGCTCGATTGGGGTGGGGCGGTTCGCCGCAAGGAGGATGTGATGACGCGAGAGGTGCTGGAGTCGCTTGCCGCGCGCCTGCGGTCCGATCCCGAATTTCGACAACAACTCTTCACCGCGCCGCGCGCCACCCTCGCCGCCCACGACCTGACCGAGGAGGAGCGGCTGACCCTGATCCTGCCGAACTTCGGTTGGGTCATCCCAGGGCAGTTGGCCGGTTCCGCGCGCCCACTGAGCGACGACGCGCTCAATGCGCTCGCCCAACACGGCGTGCGCGCGCTGGTCAGCCTGACGGAGGAGCCGCTGCCGGACGACGCGCTGCGACGCGCCGGGCTGATCGCCGCCCACCTGCCGGTGGCCGATTTCACCGCGCCCACCCTCGCGCAGGTCGCGACTGCGATCGCAACCATCGACGACTTTCGGTCGCGCGGGCTGCCAGTGGCCGTCCACTGTGCCGCCGGACTCGGGCGCACCGGCACGATCCTCGCCTGCCACCTCGTCAGCACAGGGATGGCTGCGCCCGAGGCGATCGCCGCCATCCGCGCCCAGCGTCCCGGCTCGATCGAGACCGTCGCGCAAGAGGCGCTCGTCGGCGAGTATGCGAGTGCCACGCGGCGGGGCCAGGGCTAACTGCTGGATGAGCGCCCGTCAGCGCAAGGTGACAGAATCCAGCTCATCGCGTATCCTAGAGGTGTCATTGCGCTGTCCAGGCGTAAGCCGCTGATCTTTTCAGCGGATACCCGTGTGTGGTCGCGGCACAACTATGCCACGCCGCACCCACGCACATAGTCCCTCTCGGGGCAACACACAGCGGCGTGTACCCCCCTGTCGGCCCTGCCGCCGACCCCATTGCAGAGGAGCAAGAGACAGTTGAGTGCCATTGCCGAGCAAATGACGACCTGGCCGATCCGCCTGCGGCGCGAATGGCTGGGCAACATCCGCGCGGATCTGCTCTCCGGGATTCTGGTCGCCCTGGCGCTCATCCCCGAGGCGATCGGCTTCTCGATCATCGCCGGGGTCGATCCGAAGGTCGGGCTGTACGCCTCCGTCTGCATCGCGATCGTCTCCGCGATCGTTGGCGGGCGACCCGGCCTGATCTCGGCGGCGACCGGGGCGATGGCGGTGGTGATGGTCACGCTCGTGCGCGACCATGGGCTGCAATATCTCTTCGCCGCGACACTCCTCACCGGGGCCTTGCAGATCGTCGCCGGGTGGCTCCGGCTTGGCCTGGTCATGCGCTATATCCCGCGCTCGGTGATGATCGGCTTCGTCAATGCGCTCGCCCTGCTGATCTTCTCGGCGCAGCTCCCGCAATTCGCCGGGGCATCCTGGCAGATGTACGCGATGGTGGCGGCCGGGCTGGCGATCATCTACTTGTTCCCGCGCCTGACCAAGGCGATCCCCTCGCCGCTGGTCGCCATCCTGGTCCTCTCCGCCCTCGCCCTCGCCGTCGATACCGATGTCCGCACCGTCGGCGACATGGGCGACCTGCCGACCGCACTCCCCGTATTCGCCCTGCCGCAAGTGCCGCTCACCCTGGAGACGCTGCGGATTATCTTCCCCTACGCGGTGACCCTGGCGATGGTCGGGCTGATCGAATCCTGGCTGACCGCCTCGCTGGTGGACGACCTGACCGACACCCCCAGCGACAAGAATGTGGAGTCGCGCGGGCAGGGGCTCGCCAACATCGCCAGCGGACTCTTCGGCGGGATGGCCGGCTGCGCGATGATCGGCCAGACGATGATCAACATCAAGTCGGGCGGGCGGGGCCGGCTCTCCACCTTCACGGCGGGGGCGTTCCTCCTTTTCCTGCTGATCGTCCTCGGTGACCTGGTCGGGCGCATCCCGCTTGGCGCGCTCGTCGCGGTGATGATCATGGTCTGCATCGGCACGTTCGACTGGAACTCGCTGCGAACCCTGCACCGCGTGCCGCGCGGCGAGGCGGCGGTGATGCTGGCGACGGTCGCCACCGTCCTCCTGACGCACGACCTCTCGCGCGGCGTCCTGGTCGGCGTCCTCGTCAAGGCCGTCCTCTTCGTCCACAAGATCTCCTACTTGCTGACGGTCAAGAGCGACCTGAGCGCCGATGGGCAGCAGCGGACCTATCGCGTCAGCGGGCAAATGTTCTTCGCCTCGGTGCAGAGTTTCCTCGAAGCATTCAGCTTCCGGGAGTCGATCGCGCGGGTGGTGATCGACCTCACCGGGGCGCACGTCTGGGATGGCTCGGCGGTGGCCGCCCTCGACAAAGCCGTCCTCAAGTTCCGTGCGCAAGGGGTCGCGGTGCAGGTCATCGGGCTGAATGAGGCCAGCGGCCAAATCGTGGAAAAGCTCGGCACCCACCAGCGGGCGGAGATGGGGCCCGGAGTCCCGGTTGGTGGGGCGCACTAGCGGCGGGGGCAGTGGTCACCCCTCACCCCTCACCCCTCATCCCTCATCCCGCCACGCGCGCCCGAAGGCGATCCGCTCTTGCAGGGGCGGGTGGCCGTAGAGGAGCCACTTCACGAGGCGGGGCGGGCGGGGATCGGCGAGGTTGAGGCGTCCCAGCTTCTCCATCGCGCCGACGAACGCCTCGGGGTTGCGCGTCAGGTCGAGGGCGTAGCGATCGGCGGGGCGCTCGATCAGGTTGCGCGAGATGGCGTTCTGGATCGGCGACAGCCCGAGCGAGACGGCGCTGAGCAGCAGCGAGAGGAGCGGCAGCGCGGCGACATCGCCGATCCCCTGCGCCGGGTCGAGGCCGAAGCGGCGACCGTAGCAGTCGAGGAGCGGCGTGGCGAGGCGGTCGACCGCCCAGGCGGTCAGCGCGGTCGTCAGCGCGCCGAGGCCGATCAGCTTCCAGATATCGCGGTGGACCTGATGCCCCAACTCGTGCGCGAGGACGATCTCGACCTCCTCGGCGGTGAACTCGTCCAGCAAGGTATCGGCGAGGACGATTCGTTTCGTATTCCCGATACCGGTAAACATCGCATTGGCCTTCTTCGTCTGCTTGCTCATGTCCATCTGCAACACGTCCGAGACCGTCACCCCCTGCGCGGCGGCGAGGGCCTTGATCCGCTCGGCCAGGGCGTGGTCGCGGATCGGCTCGTACTTGTTGAACAGCGGCATGATCAGGATCGGCGCGAGATTGGAGAGGAGGATCGTGAACGGCACGGTCAGCGCCGAGAGGATCGCCCACCAGCGGCGCGGGTAGCGCCGAATGACGGCGTACACCCCCTGGATGAGCGGCAAGCCGAGGACCAGGCCGAGGGCGAGCCCCTTTAGCTGCTCGCCGAACCAGGCCCGGCGCGTCTGATTCGAGAGGCCGTAGCGCTGCTCGATCGTCCAGCCGCCGTAATAGGAC
>CADCWN010000092.1 GCA_902806415.1 uncultured Thermomicrobiales bacterium
CGCTGATAGCGGCTCTGGACGCGGCCGGAGCGTGCGCCGCACAGCGGGCAACAGCCGTCGTCGCCACGTGCCGCCGCCCGCACAGTGATGGCGTCCGCGGCGATCTGCACCTGCTCGATCCGGAAGTTGGCGAGGTATGGCAACACGGTCGATAGCTGCACGCCACTCCTCAGCTGCTGCCGCCACGCCCCGCTGGCGCGGCCTCTGGGAGTTGTACTGTAGGACGGCCCTATCTGTCTCAGCGAGAGTGCGTCAGAGCCCCTATGTCCTGGCCGGGTGTGCTTTGACAGGCCGTACGTTGTGGGTGAATCACGTCTTAAGGTGGGTAATCGCATTGGCCCTTCGTTATCCAGGTTGGCGGTAAGCACTTCTACACTCAGCACAAGTTCTCCCCGGATAGCTATTTCCCTGAAGGCTTGCAACTCTTCCCCAACCAGTAGTGTTTCAGGTGCCAGTGGCGTCCAGTTGGTGACGCCATGGGCGAAGAGTCGTGAGTGCCCGTTGGCTGGCCGTCGCACCACGGCTCGGTCGAACACGAGAAGGGGAGTGTGCGGATGGATCTTCAGTTGCACGGCAAGGTTGCGGTCGTCACCGGGGCGAGCAGGGGGATCGGGTTGGCCGTCGCCGCCGCGCTGGCCGAGGCGGGGGCCAAGGTCGTCGCCGGAAGCCGCACGTCGGGTGACGACCTCGCGCTGCTCGCCGAGCGCTATCCGATCGTCGCGGCGGCGGTGGACCTGACCACGCCGGACGGCCCGGCAACGCTTGTCGAGCGGGCGGTGTTGGAGTTCGGCGCGCTCGACATCCTCGTCAACAATGTCGGCGGTGGTGCCGCGCCGCGGCTGGGCGGCTTCCTCGACATCACCGACGAGGACTGGCGACAGATGCTCGATCTCAACCTCCTGAGCGTGGTGCGCGCCAGCCGCGCGGCCCTGTCGCACCTGATCGCGCGCGGCGGCGCGATCGTCAACATCGCCACGGTCAACGCACGCCTGCCACAGACGCCGGTGCTGGACTACTCGGCCTCCAAGGCGGCCGTGCTCAACCTCACTAAGGCGCTGGCCGAGGAGTTCGGTCCGCAGGACGTGCGCGTCAACGCGGTGTCGCCCGGCCCGGTGCGCACCCCGTTGTGGGAGGGCGTGGGGAGCTTCGGCGACATCTTCGCCCGGGCGATGGGGACCGACACCGCCGGTCTCGTGGCGACCCTCCCGGCACAGGCGGGGATCACGCTGGGACGCTTCGCCGAGCCCGCAGAAGTCGCGGATCTGGTGCTCTTCCTCGCCTCTGCGCGGTCGGGGATGGTGACCGGGGCGGACTATGTCATCGACGGTGGCCTGCTCAAGACGATCTGGCCGGGGACCGCGAGAATAGCGACGCAAGCAAACGGCGCGGCGAGGGATCTTCCCCGCCGCGCCGTTCCCCAATGCCCGGCTATGTCGACCCTCCCGGCGCGATTCCCGAACGTTATCGGCGCATACGCTGTGCTTCCAGTATACTCCGCAGCAAGAATGCGCAGGTGTGCGCGGCGATGCTGGTAGTTGGCCGGGTGGAGAGCGGCGGGACGAGCGCACGCGGGCGTCGTCGCAGGGCGACGCAACGGGACGGGTGGGGCGATGCGATCGCTCACACCTCGTTTCGTGTGCAGTTGGCCCGCGCTGCGACCGGGCGAGGGGCGGGGTGGCGTTGACTGGACAACCGGATACGGCGCGGGTGCGGGTCATCTTCCTCGGCGGGGTCGGGGAGGTCGGCAAGAATATGACCGTCCTCGAATGCGGCGACGACCTTATCGTCGTCGATGTCGGCCTCGGCTTCCCGGAGGCGGAGATGTTCGGCGTCGATCTCCTCCTGCCCGACATCGGCTACCTGCGCGACCGGGACCGGCGCGAGCGGATCCGCGCGATCTTCATCACCCACGGCCACGAGGACCATATCGGCGGGCTGCCGTACCTACTGGCCGATCTCGGCAATCCGCCGATCTACGCCACGCGGCTGACCCTCGGGCTGATCCGCGTCAAGCTGAAGGAGGCGAAGCTCCTCGCGACCGCCGACCTGCGCGAGCTCGACCCGGAGGCCGACGCGCCGGTGCGGGCGGGGGGCTTCGCCGTCGAGCCGTTCCGGGTCTGCCACTCCATCCCGGACGCCGTCGGCTTCGGGATCGACACCCCCGCCGGGCTGATCGTCGCCACCGGCGATTTTAAGTTCGATCAGACGCCGGTCGATGGCCGCACGACCGACTTCGGCAAGTTGGCCGCGTTGGGGCGGCGCGGGCCGATCGCGCTGATCTCCGACTGCGTCCACGTCGAGACGCCGGGGACGACCCCCTCCGAGCGGACGCTGGAGCCGACGTTCGAGCGGATTTTTGCCGACGCGCCGGGGCGGATCATCGTCGCCACCTTCGCCTCGCTGATCTCGCGCGTGCAGCAG
>CADCWN010000093.1 GCA_902806415.1 uncultured Thermomicrobiales bacterium
CGCCGATCACCCTGCGCCACACCGACGGGTCTGAGGAAGCGATCGGCGGCGGCGCGTTCGATCACTTCCGAGGCTGAGCGCTAACAACGGCAGGAATCACGTCGCAGATCACTGCTGGACCGGTGGAACGAGAGCAGATTCGCAGACAGGCAGGGCGGTCGGGGGTAGGGGCGTATTGCATACGCCCCTACCCCCGACCGCCCTACCCGCACACCACCATCTGTGTCTCCCCGCCCCCTCCGCGTTTCCGCGTCTCCTGTCCCGTCCCCCACTTGCCCACCGGCCCACCGGCCCACTGGCCCACTGGCCCACTACCGCCCCGCTTGACACCCTCCCCCCAAGAGCTATCATTAGTGAAGCATTGCCATCGTCATCGCCGGGCGCGCGAGGTCGATCGGGCGAAGAGTGAGAGCGCAGAGGGGGCAAATCGATGACAATCATGACCACACCGGGGGCGATCACGATCACGCCGGGGGCCGGCGCGCAGTTGCGCGGGATCATGCAGGGCAACACCGGGACGGATAGCGGCCTGCGCCTCTGGGTGCAGAGCGGCTGCGGTTGCAGCGGCGGCGTTGGCTACGGGATGGGCCTGGACGACGCGGGCGACGGCGACACGGTCTTCAGCAGCGAGGGCGTCCGCGTCATCATCGACCCCGGCAGCGCCTCGCTGCTCGGCGGCGCGACGATCGACTTCGTGGATGGGGGCGCGCAAGGTAGCGGCTTCGTCATCCACACCGCCGACGAGGTCCCGCGCGGCGGCTGCGGGAGCGGCTGCGCCTGCGGCGCGCAGTAATCGCGCCGACACAAGCGGGAGAGCAAGTGGGGCGGGGCCGATCGGCCCCGCCCCTTTTCATGTTGTGCTGTCGCGGTAAAGGTTGGTGAGGCCGTTGGATTGGAATCCCGGCTGAAGGCGTCTCCCTACGGAGACTGCACGTTCACCATCACGATGGTTGTCGCTGCCTCGCAACACTCCAGTCCCCAGAGGGGGATTTATGCCCCTCATGGGTACTTCGTGGCGGAGCCTTCGGCCGGGGCTTCAGCCCAACGGCACCGCCCATCGCTTCCATCCCCCCCTCTCGCCTCTCTCGTCTCTTCTCCCGTCCCTCTCTTCGTTCTCTGTGCGCTCTATGCGCTCTGTGGTTAATCTCCGCACCCCCGTCACCCACCATCACCCATACGCAAGCGACCGGCGGCGAGAAACTTGCGCCGCCCCAGCCCCTGCGGGTACGCTCCCCCGCGAGTAGATCGCGCCGGTGCCGCGCGCCCGGAGGGAGGAGACGCGAGGATGGCCCTGACAACCGACATCGTCCCCGGACGACCCCGGTTCTTCTACGTCGTCGGCGACCGCAAGTCGCTGCATATGGCGGTGAAAGATTTCGGCGCGATCACCGAAGAATTGCAGAGCCTGGACTTCGCCTTTAACCACGACGGGATCATGGGGACGGGCTGGTATCGCCAGGCGTACACCGAGGACGATCTGCTCGACGTCCTCGCCGCGCTCGACAAGCTGCCGGAGCCGATCACGATCGAGGCGAATCTGCTGCGTATCCACATGGAGCAGAACCTCGGTCGCGCGCCGGGGACGTACTGAGGGGCGGGGCTTATGCGCGAGGAGGCAGGCGGTTGAAACCGCCCTGCGGCGGTTAGGTCCGCTCTTGGCGCGGTGCCTTTCATTGTTTCCTAACCCGCGACGGCGGGTTTCGTGGCGGCCGCAGCCGCCCCAGGCGCGGTTTCAACCGCCTGCTAGCGTCGGCATCCACCGGCGCATAAGCGCTACTGAGGGACGAAGAGAGGGCCGCGTGATCCGCCGCTCGTTAGCTAGGCACAGTCACATAACGATCACGGAGGAAGACCCCGATGACCATCCCGACGCTCACCGCCGACGAGATGCTGGCGACAACCCGCGCGGTCCGCAAGCGGCTGGACCTCCAGCGCCCCGTCGAGCGCGAACTCCTGGAGGAATGCCTGCGGCTGGCCCAGCAGGCCCCCACCGGC
Organism: uncultured Thermomicrobiales bacterium; assembly: GCA_902806415.1. GTDB lineage: Bacteria > Chloroflexota > Chloroflexia > Thermomicrobiales > CADCWN01 > CADCWN01. The sequence continues at coordinate 1,996 of CADCWN010000093.1, forward strand.
TCGAATCGGCAGGGCTGGGGGTTCATCGTCGTGACCGACCCGCAGAAACGCCTCGCGCTGGCCGAGCTTTATCGCAAGTCGTGGGAGCCCTACAGCCGCTCGCGGGTCGCGGAGGCGGCGCAGGTCGAGCAGGCCACCCAGGACCGCGTGCGCGACTCCGCCAGCTACCTCGCCGAGCACATGCACGAGGTGCCGGTCCACGTCATCCCGGTCATTCGCGGGCGCACCGACGCCGCGCCGATCGTCGCGCAGGCCGGGGTCTGGGGATCGATCCTCCCCGCCGCCTGGAGCTTCATGCTCGCCGCGCGGGCGCGCGGGCTCGGCACCGCCTGGACGACCCTCCACCTGCGCTACGAGGAGGAGTCCGCCGCCGTCCTCGGCATCCCCTTCGCCGAGGTGATGCAGACGGCGCTCATCCCGGTCGCCCACACGATCGGGACCGACTTCAAACCGGCCCCGCGCGCACCACTGGAGACGATCGTCCACTGGGAGCAATGGTGAACAGGATAAAGCGCGAGTATATAGAATTTACAGTTTCAATTCCGTGGCCCAGTCCACTTCAGTGAACTTCGTGGCCGCAGGCCATTTAGCGCCGAGTTCAATCCACGGCACCGGCCTCGTCAGCAGCCGCCCACCGGAACAACGAGTCTCGCCATGAGCCCTCGCCCAATCCGAACGGAGCGACCGATGACCAATGAGCCCGCCCCCGCGCCCACGCCCGCGCCTACTAATCCGCGCAACACCGCCGGGACCTTCGAGCGACACATCCGCACCGAGATCGCGGAGGTTCGCCCCGGCCATGCCAGCCTCTACATCGACATCGAGCCGTTTCACCTCAACGGCAACGGCACGCTGCACGGCGGCGTCTACGCCTCGCTGATCGACAACGCGATGGGCTTCGCGGTCGCGGCGCTGGCGCAGGTGCGGATCGCCACGACGCAGATGAATGTCCACTTCCTCGGCCCGGTCAGCGGCGGGCGGATCAGCTGCACCGCCACCGTCGTCCATCGCACCCGCCGCACCGCCACCGCCGAGGCCAAGGTGCACGACGCCGACGGCAATCTCCTGGCGATGGGGACCGGCGCGTTCCGCATCTTCGAGCAGCGCGGCCACCCGATCATGTGACGAGTGGGCCAGTGGGCCAGTGAGGGTCGGAACAGGAGCCACGGAGACACGGAGGGGGCGGGGAGCGGGAATGGCCGGGGATGGCGCGTGCCTATGGAGACGGGCAGGGGGACGGGGGTTGGGGATGCACCCACGATCCGCCGGAGACCGACCACCGCCGGTTGTAGGGGGGTATTGCATACGCCCGACCCACGCCCAGATTTCTACGGGCGTTGGTGGGAGGCCGGCGTGCGGGCGTATGCAATACGCCCCTACGCCCGACCGCAATGCCCTTCCCCGCAGGCACGCGCCATCCCCGGCCATTCCCGCTCCCCGCCCCCTCCGTGTCTCCGTGGCTCCTGTTCCGGCCCCTCTCTCACGACTCACGACTCACGACTGTTCTCCGCCCGCCCGGTCGCGTGTGCGATCAGCGCCCGCACCCCTGGACCGAAAGTGCCGAAGCGCTCGTCGCGCGTCTGCCCGCGCTGCCAGCGGGCGTAGATCTGCTGGAGGATTGTGGCGAGCTTGAAGTAGGCGAGGGTGAGGTAATAGTCGATCGCGCCGAGGTCGCGACCGCTCAGCGCGGCGTAGCGCGCCATGAACTCGCGGCGGCTGTAGAAACCTGGCGTGTCGGTCACGGTCGGCAGGATCGCGCGCAACCCCGGCGGGTCGGCGGATTCGACCCAGTAGCTCAGGCTGACGCCGAGATCGAAGAGCGGATCGCCGATGGTCGTCATCTCCCAGTCGAGGACGGCGACGACCGGGGCGAGGTCGCCCGGTGCCAGCAGCAGGTTGTTCAGCTTGAAATCGTTGTGGATGATTGTCGGCGCGGGGCTGGTCGGCAGCCGCGCCGTCAGCCACTCGGCGAGCGGCGCGATCTCCGGCGCATCGGGCGTCCGGGCCGCGTCGTAGCGCCCGATCCAGCCGCGCACCTGGCGCGCGAGGAAGCCGTCGGGGTAGCCGAGAGCGGCCAGTCCCGCCGCCCGCCAGTCGATCGCATGGAATTGGGCCAGCGCCGCGACGACCGACTCGGAGATTCGCCGACAGCGCGCGGGCGTCGGGTCGAAGCCGGGCGGGAAACGATCGTCGAGGACGACGCCGCGCCGCCGCTCCATCACATAGAATGGCGCACCGATGATCGCGGGGTCGTCGCAGATGGCGCGAGGATTCGGGGCGAGCGGGTAGACCGCGTGCAGCCGTTCCAGCAGCCGCGCCTCGCGCACCATGTCGTGCGCCTTCGGCGGCAGCGGCCCCAGCGGCGGGCGGCGCAAGACCGCCTCCCAGTCGCCACTTTGGAGCAGATAGGTCAGGTTCGACGCCCCCGAGGGAAACTGGCGCACCGCCAACGGCCCGTCCGGCAGATCCCCGAGCCGCGCGCGCAGGAAGTCCAGCACCCGCGCGCGGTCGAAATCCTCGCCCTCGCGGACGGCGATCGTGCCGTCCGTCGCCCCCGCCCCCATCCCCACACCTCCCCCACCACGCACAGCCCACGCCTCGCCACAGCATAGAGCGACGGACGACAACCCGCGCGCCCCGCCCCGTAGTATTGCGTTTCGCCATTGGCTACCGGGTTGATCGGACCCGGTCCAACCCTCCCTTTCAGGGGAGAGTCACCTCGTAGCGGCGGGGAGGGGTCACCCCAGCCTCACACCCTCACCAGCCCCGGCGAAATGGACCCCTCATCTCAGCGGGATCGTCAGCCGCGTGACCGACTGCGACGCGAAGGTGTGCGTGAACGTCCCCCCGGAGGCCGTGACGGCGCGCGGCGCACTCAGCGTCACCGTGTCGGGCGCGTCGAAGGTGTTGTGCGCGTGGATATCGTCGTGCGTCAGCACGGTTTCCTCGATCGCGCCCGACACAGCGGCACCGCGCGGCGTGATCGTCGCCTCGACCGGCGCGCCGATCCCCGGATTGACGACGGTGAGGGTCAGTATGCGATCGCGCAGGGAGGCGGACCCGGTCAACGCGGCGAGCGCGCCCGCCCCGCCCGGCGCGGCGAAGCCGATCGTCGGCGCGTCGATCGCCACGCGGAGCGCCTGCGCGCCCTGGTGCGGGGCGTAGAGATCGTAGACGTGGTAGGTCGGCGTCGTGATCACCCGCTCGCCCTCGGTCAGCAGGAGCGCCTGCAAGACGTTGACCGTCTGCGCGATATTCGCCATCACGACCGTATCGGCGTGGCGTCCGAAAATGTCCAGCGACAGCGCGGCGACCAGGGCGTCGCGCAGGGTGTTCTGCTGCCAGAGGAAGCGCGGATTGCGACCGGGGGTCGGCGGATGCCACGTCCCCCACTCGTCGATGATCATCCCGATCTTGCGCTCGGGATCGAAGCGATCCATCACCGCCCGCTGCCCGACGATCAGCGCCTCCATCTCGGTCGCCTGGGCCAGCAGGGCGTACCACTGGTCGTCGGTGTACGCGGTGTCGGTCCCGGCGTGGCCGTCACGGTTGCTGGTGTAGTAGTGCGGCGCGTAGCCGTGAATCCGCCCGAAGCCGCGACCCTCGTGCAGCTTGGTGAAGAACCGCTCCGTCCAGTCAAGGTCGTTGCGATTCGGGCCGCAGGCGATCAGGTACGGCGGGTCGCCGCCGAAATCGCGCAGATAGGTGCTGAACCGGCGGTAGTGCGCCGCATACTCCTCCGGGGTGAAGTTGCCGCCGCAGCCCCAGCTCTCGTTGCCGACCCCCCAGTAGTGGATATTGAACGGCTCGGGATCGCCATTCGCCGCGCGCAGGGCGCTCCAGGCGGTATCGCCGGGGAAGTTGCAATACTCCACCCAGTCGCGCAACTCGCGCGGCGAGCCGCTGCCGACATTGCCGCAGAAGTACGGCGCGGCCCCGATCGCGCGGCAGAGGCGCACGAATTCGTGCGTGCCGAACTCGTTCGACTCGACCACCTCGCCCCAGTGGATATTGATCCGGCGCGGGCGATTGGCGACCGGCCCGATCCCGTCCTGCCAGTGATAATCGTCGGCGAAGCAGCCGCCCGGCCAGCGCAGGACCGCCGGGCGCACCCGCCGCAACGCCGCCACGACCCCCTCGACCAGCCGCCCGGCCTCCCCCTCCCCGGTCCAGACCCCATCGTAGATGCACTCGCCCAAATGCTCCGCGAAGTGGCCGTAGACGTTCGGGTCGATCGTCGCGATCGGCTCGTCAAGCAAGATGTCGATCGTGGCGGCCATCATCCCCCCCTTCCCAGTGCCGTCATGGCACCCTTCGCGCGTTGGCAGCGTTAAGAGAGCAGGAACACTCGCCGGACACTGCGCTCTGCGACCGCCAGGAGGGTTGGCGGTCCTCACTCTCCCCCTTCAGGGGAGGGTCGCCGCCGGAGCGGCGGGGAGGGGTAAACTACCCCCACAACGCGCTCACGCCCATCCCAACCCATCGTATCACGATCGCCCCCGCGCACGGCGCGGCACACCGAGCGGAGCCACCATGCCAATCGCCGACCCTGTCTCACGACTCGCGACCCACGACTCATTTATGCCCTTCAGGGTACGACTCACCCAACGCCTCTCCCGCCGCCGCCTGCTGGCGCTCGGCGCGGCAGCCCTCCTCGCCCCGCTCATCGCCCCCACGCGACCCGCCGCCCACGCCGCGCCCGCGATCGACTGGCCGATCCCGCCGCCCGACGCGCGCGTGGGCCTCCAGGTCGGCCACTGGCAGATCGAGCAGTTACCCGAGGATCAGGAGCGGTTGCGCGGGCAGACCGGCGGCAGCGGCGGCGGCTACCGCGAGGTGGACATCAACCTCACGGTCGGGCAGCGGACGGCGGCGCTCCTCACGGCGGTCGGCGTCGCGGTCGATCTCCTCCCCGCGACCGTCCCGCAGGGCTACCTGGCCGACGCCTTCGTGGCGATCCACTGTGACGCCAGCACCTCCGCCGGGATCAGCGGCTACAAGCTGGCCCGCTACCGCGACAGCCTCATCCCCGCGCGCGACGACGCCCTGATCGCCGCCCTCGGCGACCTCTACGGCCCCGCGACCGGCCTGCGCCTCGACGAGGGGATCACCCGCGCGATGACCGGCTACTACGCCTACAACGCCCGCCGCTACCGGACGATCATCAGCCGCAAGACCCCCGCCGTGATCATGGAACTCGGCTTCCTGACCCACCCCGGCGACCGCGCCGTGCTGGTCGGCCAGCAGGAGCTCATCGCCGCCACCCTTGCCCTCGGCCTCCTCCGCTTCCTGATCGCCGACCGCCCCGCGCGCGACGAGGCCCGCTGGCGCACGATCGACACCAGCCGGTTCGTGCCGTAGGGGGATGGCCCTCACCCCCGCCGCTGCGGCGGCGATCCCTCTCCCAATGCTA
>CADCWN010000094.1 GCA_902806415.1 uncultured Thermomicrobiales bacterium
ATCGCGGCTTTCGGCGCGCAGACGGACGATCGCTGCGTGCAGCCTTGCATCCGCCGCCGCGAGGCGATCGAGGCTCCGCAGGAGCCGCGCGTTAAGCTCGTTCTGCTGCTCTACCACCGGCACCACCGCTGGCTTCGCGACCCGGCGCACTCTGCGATTGATCGCCGCCCACACCTTCTCGTATGTAGTTCGCCCGATCAGCGGCGGATGCGGCTCGACGCGGGCGCTGTGGGCAAGCGCTGGGCGCAGCATCTCGATGCGCAGCTGAAGAAACGGCGGCTCGTGCCCGCCCTCCGCGGCGCGCTCGATCGCAGCCTGGACCTCCTCGATGTCGACCGAGCTAGGCATGGTCGTCGGGCGGCGCCGGATCCGGGGCAGCAGCGGCACGTAAACGTGCAACCTCCCGCGCGAGCTCGAGCTGTGATTCGAGCAGCAGCTGGAGCACCTGTGTCGCCGCCGCGTTGAAGCTGTTCTGCTGCTGCACGATCGGTGTGATGTACCATTGTAGTGCCCGTCGCACCACCCGCTGCACGAAAGCCGCGCCCCGCTCGCGCGGCGTATGCCCCTGGATCGGCCAGTGCGCGCTGACCGCCCGCAGCGCCTCGACCTCGGCGATGCTGGCGCGCAGCTCGTCGAAATCGACGCCGATCGCCAGGTGCGCCGTCTCGTCCGAGCTATTTCGGCCCGCTCCCTGCACCTCGTCGCGAATCTGTTTGAGGATCGCCGCTACGTCGATCTGCTCGCGTTCTTCCATGGGCCGCGAGTTTAACATGGAGGGTCACGTGCGGCAATCGGCGCCAGGACGCTGTTATAATCGCGCTGATCTACGGGGCTGAAAGATGAGCTCGACGAAAGTGATGCTGATCGGCGGCGGCGGCCGTGAGCACGCGCTGGCGTGGAAGCTCAGCCAATCATTGCGGCTGGGCGAGCTGTTGATCGCGCCGGGGAATCCCGGCACGGCGGCGCTTGGGCGCAATGTCCCCGTATCCGCCGACGAGGTGGATACACTCGTTCGCGTGGCCACCGAAGAGCGTGTCGACCTGGTCGTCGTCGGGCCGGAGGCGCCGCTCGCGGCCGGCATCGCCGACGCGCTGGCCGCCGCCGG
>CADCWN010000095.1 GCA_902806415.1 uncultured Thermomicrobiales bacterium
CCGAGGCGCGCGCGGGGCAGTCCGACCAGCACGGTCGCGCCCTCAGCCGGGACTTTCTGCTGCTCGACCACGAGGAGCGCGATAGCATCGGCGGCTTCGTGACGATCATCGGCGGCAAGGTGACGACCGCCCGTCGGATGGCCGAAGTTACCAGCGACCTGATCTGCCGCAAACTCGGCGTCGAGGCCCCCTGCCGCACGGCGGACGAGCCACTGCCCGGCGCGGCGGCGCGGCGATAGCGCCAGGCTTTGTGCCTCCTCCACCAATGAGAATTGATTGGAAACGGTCGCCGAGTTGGTGGCGTCGGAGAATGATTCTCCTGCCATAGCGACGGGGCGCTATTGATCGGTGACAGCCTCGATTACCCGCACGCCACATGCTCGGTATGATACCGGTTCGCCATCAGACGCGAAGAGTAGCGCAGCGCGGCCAGAATATCGTCGCGGGCCAGGCTGGGGTAGGCGGCCACCAATTCTTCGATACTATCGCCCGCGCCGAGGAACTCTAGGACGGTCTGCACACTGATGCGAGTTCCCTTAATGACCGGGCGACCGTTGCAAATATCGGGATGAATCTCGATGCGGTGTTCGCCCTCGCCCATCGTATCCTTCCTCTCGCTCGGGTCTCCCGCCGCTCATCGCGCGAGCATTGCTTCTGTAGATCGGTCCATGCCAATAAAACTTACGAACGCGAGGACACCGGTCGCTGCCGCACGGCCTTGTCGCGCCCTGCGGCGAGGCGCGCGGCGCGCTCGGCGATGATGTGGGGATGCCGCCAGAAGTACACCGTGAAGAGCGCGAGCGCGAGCAGGGCGAAGACGCCGCTCGTGATGAAGACGACGTTGTAACTGTTCGTCGCGACGATCAGCTTGCCGACGACGAAGCTCGACACCGCCCAGCTGCAATTCCAGGAGGCGCTCCTCAGGCTGAAGACCGTCGCGCGCTGGCGCGCCGGCAGGACATCGGAGATCAGATTTGAGTCGATCGGCCAGGCCAGGGTCATCGCGACGGCGCGAACGATGTAGGCCAGGAAGGCGAGATTGAGCCCGGGGATGAAGAGGAGCAGCAGGAGGAGTGGCACCCCGGCGAAGCGCGCCCCCGCCGCCACCGACAGTACGCCGTAGCGCCGGGCCAGCGGCGGGGCGAAGATGCCGACGACAGCGCCGAGCGCGCCGCTGAGCGCGAAGACGGTGCCGATCACGCTCGCCTGTGCCCCCAGGTCTTTCAGGTAAACGGCATAGAACGGGATAATCGCGGCGGCGCTGACGCTGAATAGCCCCCCGACCGCCACGAAGACGGCCATGTCGCCGCGCACGCGGCGGGGCAGCCGCTCGCCGCTCATGATTCGCCCGCCCACCACCGCCGCGCCGCGCTGCCCGCTCCCGATCAGGGCCAGCGGCAGCAGGCCGACGATGGTGAGCGCGATCCCCGCCAGCAGCGTGGCGCGATACGTGATGATCGCCTCCGGCGCGAAGCCACCTCCGAGCAGCCCCAGCACCTCCGGCAAGCGCCCGCCGATCAGCGCGCCGCCGGTCATCGAGAGGGACATCACCGAGAAGACGATCGCCGACAGATCGGCGCGCTCGTCATCGTTCGTGTGGTCGATGATGAACGGCATATTGGGGACGATCAGTCCCGCCTGGCCGATGCCGGTCAGCCCGGCGCTGAGCAGCAGGAGCGCCGGGGCGGTGAAGAGTGCCTGGCCGAGCAGCGCGACGCTAATCGTGATCAGGCCGAAGAGGATACAGCGCCACGAGCCGAAACGGTTCGTCAGCGGCCCCATCACGAGCGCGGCGACGCCGATGCAGACGGTGGTGACGGCGCTGATGGTCCCGATGAAATCTTCCCGGTAGCCGAGGCGGACCAGGTAGAGGTTGTAGATCAATTGGAAGACCCCGAGGCCGATATTCGCGAGCAGACTGTAGGCGATGAATAACTTGATCGCCCGCGACGATCGCCCGACGCGCGCCAGCCATTCCCGCATACCCTGTGCCGCCTCCCCGCATTATGCATGGGTCCCGCTCACAAGGCAACAGTGTACCACCGGTTGCGGTGGCGGGTCGCTGCTAGCCGCCCGCCACCGACTCGCGCATAGACCTCCCAAGGTGGATCGGCGAATGCCGTTGCCCCTCGGCGCGCCCCGCCGTAGAATAGCCCGGTGTCGCTGACGGGGTGAACAAGCCGCGCCGCGATGAGGTTCGCGGGCGACCCGACTTGATCGACCGCCGAATACCGACCGATAGCCCCCGCTCGGCGTGGCATCGCGCGGGCAGGGGCGTGTTCTTTTGTCGCGCGGGCGGCGCGGGAGGGGCGATGCAGACGTATCTGCTGATCGCGCTGGGCGGGGCGGCGGGGGCGAACGCGCGCTTCGTCGTCTCGACCGTGGCGGCGCGACGCTGGGGGGCGCGTTTCCCCTGGGGGACGCTGCTGATCAATGTCACCGGTAGCTTTCTGCTCGGCCTCCTCCTCGCCGCGCCCGCCCTCGGCGCGGGTCGTCCCCATGCCCTCCTGGCGACTGGCTTCTGCGGGGGCTACACCACCTTCTCGACGTTCGCCTGCGAGACGGTCGCGCTGGGCGGGCGCGGGGCGCGACTCCCCGCGCTGGCGAATGCGCTCGGCAGCGTCGTCCTCTGCGTCGCCGCCGTCGCGCTCGGCGGCGCGCTCGGCCTGTCCCTCGGGCGGTAGCTCTGCGGCGCGTGATGGGCGGGATAGAGGGAGAATGGGCGGAGCGGAATTGCCCGCCGCGCTCGGGGGTGGGGTGGGCACCGAGGCGGAGTTGGTGACGACCCCGGATGAGCGGCCTGCCTCATCGCCGATGCCCGCTGGTCTGTGGGGACGATCGGCCCCCTACCTGGCGGTCGGCGCGGGGGCGGCGATCGGGGCGAATCTGCGCCACCTCGTCGGCCTCTGGGTCGCGGCGCGCTGGGCGGGCGCGTTCCCGTGGGGGACGCTGCTCATCAACCTGACGGGGAGTTTTACGCTGGGTCTCTTCCTGGCGCTGCTTGTCGCGCGGCGCGTCGAGGTGCCACTGGTGCGCCTCTTCCTTGCCACCGGCTTGCTCGGGGCGTACACGACCTTCTCCACATTCAGCACGGAGACGGTGGCGTTGCTCGGTGCCGGGCGTGTTGCCCCCGCCGCCGCCTACGTCACCCTGAGCCTTGTCGGCGGGATCGGCGCGGCGCGCGCGGGGATCACTTGCGCTCGTCGCGGGCGCGGGTGATAGCCTCACCAGCCCTGGCTCCCCGGCCCGCCCTTGAACGGCCCGACGATCGCCGAGGTGATCCAGCCGCCATAGAAATCGCCCGGCTGGGCCTGCACCCGCTCGCCGTCGATGTAGCAGGCGTCCATCCGCCCGGGGTAGACGGCGATGCAGCCGGCAATCGGGGCGAACGGGGGCGTCGGCTGCCGGTAGGTCCAGGCGGCGCGCGGCACGGCGCGGTCGCCGACGACGACATCGTAGTAGCTCGCCGCGCCCTTCCACTCGCAGAACGAGGTGCCGGTCGCCGGGATGAAATGCTCGGCCACCAGATCCTCCGGCGGGAGGTAGTAGACCGGCGGGTGGCTCGTCTCCAGCACGCGCCAGGCGCGGCGCGTCTCCGCGATCGTCACGCCGTTGAGGATGATCTGGATATGCCGGCTCGTCTGTTCCAGGCGCGGCGGGCGCGGGTAGTCCCAGACCGACTCCTGCCCCGGTCCCGGCGTGATTCGCTCACTCAGCCCCATCATTTCCTCCCCTCGCGCCGCGCCATCGGCGGCGGGCGCGGCACGCCGGTCACGGTTCCCGCGAGAATCGTAATCGACCGCCACCCGCCGTGTCAGTCCCGGCGCGCGGCGTGCCCCCCGCCGGACTCCCTGGCGAGGGGGCACGCCCGCGCTGCGCGGATGGTTGCGCCGCCCCCGCCCCGCCGCTATGATGCCCCTGCGGCGGGATGACGCGGACGATGGGGGAAGCGCGGGATGGTTTATCTGCTCACGCTGGGGATGCTCGTCGTCGCCTATTTCTGCGGCTCGGTCCCCAGCGGCTTCCTGATCATCCGGGCGACCACGGGCAAGGATATTCGCCAGTTCGGCAGCGGCAACATCGGCATGGCGAACGCCTACCGCGTCGGTGGGGCGGTCCCGGCCCTGCTGGTCCTCCTGGGCGATGCGCTGAAGGGGGCGATCCCGGTCCTCATCGCGGGGCGCGCACTGGGCCTCCCCGATCTCGCGGTGGTGCTGGTCGGCCTCGCCGCGATCCTCGGCCACGACTTCCCGATCTTCCTGCGCGGCCACGGCGGCAAGGGGATCGCCACGTCGCTCGGCGTGATCACCGCGCTGGTGCCGCCGGTCGGGATCGTCGCGGTGATCGTCTGGTGGATCGTCATCCTCTCCACCGGCTACGCCTCGCTCGCCTCGCTGATCATGCTCTTCGTGGCGACCATCGTGCTGGCGTTCTACGACAGCTTCTTCCTCACGCAGCACCACCCGATCTTCCTCGTTTTCTTCCTCGCCCTCTTCGTCGTCGCCGTCTGGCAGCATCGCGCCAATATCGAGCGGCTGCGACAGGGGAAAGAGTTGAAGCTGCGCGGCGAGCGCGAAGGGGCCAAGCCAGGGGACGCGACGTGAGCGCCGGGGCGGGCGGGCCGGTCTTGATCTACGGCGCGGGCGCGGTCGGCCAGTTCCTCGGCGGCAGCCTCGCCCTGGCCGGGCGCGAGGTCGTCCTGCTAGCGCGCCCCGGCCTGCGCGCCGCCCTCGCGCGCGCGCCGCTGACCCTCCTCGCCGAGCGGCCGGGCCTGGACGCACCGCCGCCCGATGCCATCGCCGTCCCCACGGTCGGCGCGATCGGCGAACTCGCCCGCCCGACCGCCCTCGTCATCCTGGCCGTGAAGGGTTATGACACCGCCGGTGCGCTCCCCGATCTGCGCCAATTGGTCGCGGCGGGCGCGACCGTGTTGACCGTGCAGAATGGCGTCGGCCACGAGGAGACGTTGCGCGAGGCGCTCGGCGCGGGGGCGGTGTGCTCCGGCGCGTTCACGATCAACGTCAGCGTCGCCGCGCCGGGGCGCGTCGTGCGCCACACGATGAAGGGGGGGCTCGGCCTCGCACCGGTCGGCGGTGGGGAGATCGCCCCCCTGCTGGAGCTGTTTCGACCGACCGCCCTGCCGGTCGTCGCCGCGCGGACGCACCGGGTGCTGAAGTGGTCGAAGGGGTTGCTCAATATCCTGGGCAATGCCCAGTCGGCGCTGCTCGATCTGCCGCCCGCCGCCCTCTTCGCCGACCCGCGCCTCTTCGCGATCGAGCGGCGGGCCTTTCGAGAGGCCCACGCCGTCATGCGCGCCGCCGGCATCGGCCTGACCGATCTCCCCGCCTACCCCGTGCGCGCCTTGACGGCGGGGATGGCCCTCCCCGCACCGCTCGCGCACCGCCTCCTGGCGGGGCGGCTCGGGGCCGGGCGCGGCGATAAGCTCCCCTCGCTGGCGCTCGATCTCCACGCCGCGCGCGGTCGGAGCGAGATCGCCTGGTACAACGGCGCGATCGTCGCGGGGGGCGCGCGATATGGCGTGCCCACGCCGGTCAACGCCGCGCTGACGCGCCTCGTCACCGCCGCCACCGTCGACCCCGCCGCCTGGACACCCTATCGCGGCAACCCGGCGCGACTGCTGGCGGAGTTGGAGCGGGATGGCGCGGGCGGGTAGGGGATGTGGGAAGGACCTCCCCCGCCGCCCCGGCGGCGACCCTCCCAGACGCGGGGAGGGTGAGAAGGGTCGCGTTTCACCCGATGATCATTGGCGAAACGCGACCCGAAGATACGCTCTGGAGTTCCGCCGCGAGACGAGCATTCTGCGGTGTTTCGGCTTGCTGGCTCAATTGATTGGTCGAGACTGCTGAGAAAGCCGAGGCCCAACCCCATCGATCCCACCAACCTCACTCCTGCCGCCTCGATTAATCGCGCGCGCCTCATCGTCACGCCTGGTTTGGGCTTGCCGCCGGGTGTCGCCGGCCTGACGGCGTACGAAATCCTCGCCGCGCGCCGACTCGCGACAGCGGCGCGTTCGGTCGCCCTTTCTCGGTGACATTGCCAGACGACAGCACCGCCGCAGCCCGCGCCTATGCGGGTATGCCCCGCGCGGCCGCCATCCTCCTCGGCACCTCCCTCGGCGTCGGCTTCCCGCCGCCCGCCGTTGGACTCGCCACCCTCTCCCCGCACTTCTCCGTCTCATCACTTGCGAGGCCGTCCGTCTGATCCCCGTGGCCCAGGCGCGAGAGTGCGGTACAATCGGCGCAGCCGCGTCGCGTCCCGAATGACCCGCAATTGGTGGAGGATCGATGGGTTTCTTGAAGAAGATCGTCCAACTGGTCGTCTTGTTGGTGCTGGTACAGGCGCTTCGCGAGCAGTTGGAGCGGGACCCTGAGGAGCGCACCTGGCAGGGGCGCGTCGGCCCGGTGCCGTACGATTTCCGCGTCCCGACACTCGACGGTGTCCTCAACGCTTATTGGAATCCCGATAGTCAGCAATTGTTCACCGATAAGGTGGTGGGGATCGGCTGGGCGATTAACTTCGCGCAGCTCTGGCGAATCGTCAACGAACTGCGCCAGCAGTACCGCGAGATGGCGGCGTATCAGTAAGGCGACAGGCCTCGCCCGCGCGTCTCCCATCCTTTCCGCACGCGCCCTTTCCTCCCGCCAGCGGGGATGCTTTTGAACACGCTCACCGCAGCACCATCGCCCGCCTCGATATCCGCGCTCACCGGCGCGCCGACGGCACACAGCTCCTCGCGCGGGAAGGCTTGAGCATCGGGGAGTCTGGAGTTCCAGGCGACCCCGGTACTTGTCGTAGCAATGGTGAGGCTGCCCGCCGCCGGCGTGTGGGTGCTGGCGGCATCCCAGGCGTTGGGCAGGGCGAATGCGCCGCCGTGGCGCAGTTGCCGACATCGCGCGGCGCGTTGCACATAGTCGTTCATCGCTTCTCCGCGCTCGTCAGGGCTGTCAGATCGCGGGCGGCTTCCATCCCAGGAGATAACGCGCCGACCATGGCCCAATGCCGTGTACGTCCAGCGAGACATGCTCGATGCTACACGGGATCACTCGGCATGCGCGCCGCCACGATCTGGGCGGGCGTGGACTCGGCGTGCATTGCCTCCGCCCCCTCGTCGGTCGGCTCGGCGTGGACGAGGACGGCACCAAGCTGCGGCAGGGCGTTGTGGAGGTGGCGCTCGATCTCCGCCGAGCGCGCGTGGACCTGGCTCACGGTGAGGTCGCCGGGGAAGGAGCAGTGGAGGACCAGTTCGATACTCTCGGGGTGCGCAGCGGGGCGATAGATCTTGACCTCGTGGCAGGCCCCGCGCCCCGCGACGCCGTCGGCGATGTCGCGGACCTGGGCGACGAGCTCGGCCCGCTGGGTGGTCATGTCGGTCTGGCGCTCGATCGTCCCCTCGGGCGCTTCGAGGTGGGTGTTGAGCCGCCCGATCCGGGGATCGGCGACGCGCACGCCGCGCTCCAATTCGGTCGTCAGTCGGTGCGCCGCCGCGAGGGTGAGGGTCGGATCGACCTCCACATGGAGATCGGCGTCGAGGCGCTCGTCGATCGCGCGCAGGCGGACGGCGTGGGCGCGCATCCCGTGGATGCGGGCGACGATGCGGACGGCGTCGTCGGGGGTCTCGTCGGGCGCGACGACCGGCTCCATGTGGACGACGATGTCGGCCTCGCCCCCGCCGATCGCCTCGTGGATCGCCGCCTCGACCGCCTCGCTGATCGCGTGCGCCTCGGCGAACGAGGCGACGCGCGCCACCTCGATCACCACGTCGGCGAAGACGACCGCCCCGGCCCGGCGCAGGCGCACGCGGCGGCAGTCAACCACGCCGGGGACCCGCTCGGCGGCGGCGGTGACGAGGGTGGCGGTCTCGCCGGGGGCGCGGTCGAGCAAGTCGTCGGTCGTCTCGCGGATGAGGCGGCTGGTGACGAAGAGGACGATCCCGGCGACGCCGAGCGCGGCGAGCGCGTCGGCCTTCGGAAGCCAGCCGCCGAGATCGGTGCCGAAGCGCCCGCCGAGCCAGATCGCGGCCAGCCCGGCGAGGACGACGCTCGAACTCCAAATGTCGGTGCGGAAGTGGAGGGCGTCGGCGGCGAGGGCCTGGCTGTTGTGCTCCTTCGCCACGCGCGACAGGTTGCGCGAGCGCCCGATGTCGACCACGATCGAGACGATCATCACCCCGAAGGCCCAGGGACTGGCCTCGACGTGGACCTCGGCGAAGAAGAGCCGCCGGACCGCCTCGTAGATCACCCAGGCGGCGGTGATCAGCAGCAGCCCCGACTCGACGAACGCCGACAGGTTCTCGACGCGCCCGTGGCCGTAGCGATGCTCGGGATCGGCCGGCTGGCCGGAGAGGCGCACCGCCACGTAGGTGATCGCGGCGGCGACGAGGTCGAGCGCGGAGTGCAGCGCCTCGGCGAGGATGCCGAGGCTGCCGGTCAGGATCCCGACGGCCAGCTTTAATCCGGTCAGGAGGACCGCCGCCGCCACCGACGAGAGCGCGGCACGCCCCTTCTCCCGCCGCGCCCGCGCGGCGGGGTCGATCCGGCTGCTGGTGGTGGAAAACTGTTCGGGCATTTCCTAGTCCGTGCGAGGGGTCGAAGGTCGAAGGTCGAAGGTCGAACGGGGGACGGTCACCCTATTCTGCAGGCATTGCGGTGGGGATGTAGGGGCGTATCGCGTACGCCCAACAGCCTTGCCTGCCGCGAACGTTGGTGGGAGGACGACGGGCGGGCGTAGGCAATACGCCCCTACATCCAACCGCAATGCTCTTCCCCAACCCTCTCGATCCTCCCCGCCCCCTCCGTGTCTCCGCGCCTCCTGTTCCGTCCCTCTTCGATCTTCGACCTTCGACCTTCGACCTTCGACCCTATTCTCCACTCGTCACTCGCTCGATCTGCACCAAGTTCGTGTAGAACGTCGCGCCGCCGCCCATGTCCGCCGGGCGGGAGGGGGTGAGGGCGTTGATCCCCTGGCCGCATTTGAACTTGCTGGCCCACCAGGTCGCGGGGCTGGCGACGACGCCGGGGCGGACGCGATCGATCACCAGGGCGTGCAAGAAACATTCGCCGCGATCGTTGAAGGCGCGGACGAGATCGCCGTCGGCGATGCCGCGCGCGGCGGCGTCGTCCGGGTGGATCTCGATCGTCGGGCGACCCTCGCGGCGGGTGAGGGTCGCTACGTCATTGAAGGTCGAATTGATGAAATGGTGCGCCTTCGGCGAGAGGAGGGTCAGCGGGTAACGCGCGTGCAATTCGGGCGAACCCTCGGCGCTCTCGACGAGCGGCACATGGGTCGGCAGCGGGTCATGGCCCAACTCCTTGAGGCGCGCGGAATAAAACTCCACCTTGCCGGATGGGGTTCGGAAGCCGCCCTCGGCGAACGGCGCAAAACGCCCACCGGGTCCATTCTGCGGCAGATCGAGCTTGACCCACCGTTCGCGCGCCAGCCGCTCGCGCGTGATCCCCCGCATCCAGGGGCGATCGGTGTCGAGCGCCTGATCGATCAGCGCCTCATCGCTGTCGCGGAAGCACGGCTCGTCGAAGCCCATCCGCGCCGCCAGGAGGCGGAAGAGCTCGGCGTTCGGCTTGCTCTCGCCGAGCGGCGCGATGGCGGGGCGGTTCATCTGGACGTAATAGTTGCCGTAGGCCCAGTGCAGATCGGTCTGTTCGAGTTGCGAGGTCGCGGGGAGGATGATGTCGGCCCAGCGGGTCGTGTCGGTGCAATAGGTGTCGTGGACGACGGTGAAGAGATCCTCGCGCGCCAACCCGGCGAGGACGCGATTGCTGTCCGGGGCCGAGGCGACCGGGTCGGCGTTGTAGATGAACAGCCCGGCGATCGGCGGGTCGGTGAGTCCCGTCAGCGCATCACCGAGCTGGATCATGTTGACGCTGCGTGGGCGGCGGTCGCCGAGGAGATCGGGGCGCTGGAGGGCGCGGAAGTTGAAGCCGAAGCCGCCGCTGGTGCTCATCAGCAGGCCGCCGGACGGGTCGCGCCAGGCACCGATCAGGGCGGGGAGGCAGGTGACGACGCGGACGAGCATCCCGCCGTTGGAATGGCGCTGCATACCGTATTGCAGGCGGATGACCGCCGGTTTGGTCGTGGCGTAGAGGTGCGCGAGGCGGACGATCTCCCCCTCCGCGATCCCGGTCAGCGCGGCGACGCGGGCGGGCGGGTACTCGGCGGCGCGCTCGCGCAACTCGTCGAAGCCGAGGGTGTGCGCGCGCACGTACTCCTCGTCGTGCAGCCCTTCGGCGATGATGACGTGCATCAGCCCGAGGGCCAGCGCGGCGTCGGTGCCGGGCCGGGGTTGTAGGTGCCAGTCGGCGCGCTCGGCGGTGCGGGTGCGGCGCGGGTCGATCACGACGAGGGTCGCCCCGTTGTCCTGCGCGGCCTTGATCAGCGGCATCAGGTGCGGGTTGGAGGTGACCGGGTTGGTCCCCCAGCAGATGATCAGCTTCGCGTCGGGGAAATTCTCGGGGTCGGTGCCGTAGTAGCTGCCGAGGGTGTACTTGTTCCCCTCCACGGCGGCGGCGGTGCAGATTGTCCGCTCCAGCAGGGTCGCGCCGAGGCGGTGGAAAAAGCGGTAGTCCATGCTGTAGTTGTGCAGCAGCCCGAGGGTGCCGGAGTAGGAGTAGGGGAGGATCCCCTCGCCGCCGTGCGCCGCGACGATCGCTCTGAAGCGCGCGGCGATCTCGTCCAACGCCTCGTCCCAGCCGATCTCCTTGAACTGCCCGCTCCCCTTCGGCCCGACGCGGCGGCGCGGGGTGAGGACACGCCGCTCGCTGTAGACGTGCTCGACGTACTGATTGACCTTGACGCAGAGGAAGCCGCGCGTGATCGGGTGATCGGGGTCGCCCTCGACGCGGACCGCGCGCCCGTCCTCCACCGTGATCCGCATCGCGCAGCAGTCGGGGCAATCGTGCGGGCAGACCGCATGGACGATCCGCCGGTCAACCGCCTGTTTCGTCGTATCCATGTCGGGATGTCCCCCAGACTACGCCCATTCCGCAGCGGATATGGTAACGCATCGGAGTCCGGGGGCGCAGGCATCGCTGTTAACAGGGTGGCGGCTGGCGGTTGATGGTGGCGGCGAACTCCAGCGTAACGTGGCGGGCGGCTGAACCCTGTGAGTGCGCACAGGACAGGTCGCGCCTCGCGGTCCTGCCGGCCACGAAGCCCGCGCAGGTGGGCTGAAACCTTACGATGACCCGAGCAAGTTTGTCACCGCGATCAGAGCCGGCGCTGAAATTCTGCGGCACAATTACTCTACTACCGACCGCGATTCCCATCCGGCTCAAGCATGGCCCATAATCCTGACTTGCCTGCGAGGTTTTGCTGGTCCAGCCCGCGCAGGCGGGTGTATCCTGCGCGGGTAGCAGGGCTTTGTGACCGCAGGCCCGCGAGGTGCAGCCTTGTCCTGTGCGCAGTCACAGGGTTCAGCCGCCCGCCACCAACGAGCCACCAACCAGTATTACCGCCCCCCAGCCACCTCACCCCAACAACGCCGCACTATGCCCAGGTACGATGATCGTGCCGCCCGTCAGCTGCGGCGCAACACCGCTGCCGCCGTAGTGCGTCTCGCCGGTGTGGAGCAGCGGTCGCAGCCCGTCG